>DATAIH010000250.1:0-10923 GCA_036262755.1 Candidatus Acidiferrum sp. | reverse complement strand
GGATGGTGCGGGCTTTCGGCAACACCGCGAAAGAGTTCGGGGGGGAGATGATGCGGCTCGATGCGTGCCTGGGGACATACGATGACTAGTCTCTCCACGAGATTCCGCAGCTCGCGAACGTTTCCTGGCCAAGGATAGCGTAGCAGGACTTCCATGGCGGCATCGCTGAGTTCGCGGGTTTTCTTGCCGTAGGCGGAGCTGAACTCCCTGAGAAAATAGTTGGCTAACGTGGGTATGTCCTCCCTGCGATCTCGCAAGGGTGGAACATAAAAGGGAATGACGTTCAGCCGATAAAACAGATCCTGGCGGAAGGCGCCGCGGGAGATTTCCTGCTCCAGATTCTTGTTCGTTGCGGCGATGACCCGCACGTCAACGTTCGAAGCGACGTTGGACCCTACGCGCTCAAAACGCTGTTCCTCAAGGACGCGGAGCACTTTCGATTGCGTGCGCAGACTCATGTCGCCAATCTCATCCAAAAAGAGCGTGCCGCCGTCAGCTTTCTGGAATTTGCCAATCTTGTCCTCGGTGGCGCCCGTGAAGCTACCCTTGATGTGGCCAAAGAGCTCGGACTCGATCAGCTCCTCGGGAATCGCCGCACAATTCACTTCCACGAATGGACCTTTGGCGCGAAGGCTGGCCGCGTGCAGGGCGCGGGCCACCAATTCCTTGCCGGTTCCGCTCTCTCCATAGATCAACACCCGACCGTTGGTGGGCGCGGTCACGGTTATCTGTTGACGCAGCGCCTTCATGGGCACGCTGTCGCCAATAACCTGGTAGCGATGGCCCAACTCGTTTCGCAACAGCAGGTTTTCCTCTTCCAAGCGGCGCTGCTGGATGGCATTGCGCACCAGGACGATGATTTTTTCTAGCGAAAGGGGCTTTTCGAGAAAGTCGAAAGCGCCAAGTTTAGTGGCTCGAACCGCCGTCTCGATGGTTCCATGGCCGGAAATCATGATGACTGAGGGCGGGTGAGCCAGCGCCTGAATGCGGCTAAGCGCTTCCAGGCCGTCGATGCCAGGGAGCCAGACGTCGAGAAGCACAACCTCCAAATCGCCCACCGCGGAGCGTTCCAAGGCTTCCTCGGCGGACCCCACGGCATCCACTTGATAGCCTTCATCGCGGAGGATGAGAGAGAGCGACTCGCGAATGCCAGCCTCGTCGTCGACGATGAGGATGTGTGGCCGCAGCGTCATAGGGCGGTAGTGGACCCGTTGTGGTCCGCAACGGAGGCAGGCGTCAAATCCGCGGCAGGTAACTCGATCACGAAACGAGAACCAACCGGAAAATTGTCTTCCACATGGATACTCCCACCGTGCTCGGCGACGATGCGCGCGGCGATGGCCAGCCCCAGGCCGGTACCGCGGTCCTTGGTCGAAAAATGCGGCAGAAAAAGCTTGTCTTTGTCTTCAGGCGAAATGCCGTGACCCGTATCGGCGACGGAGATTTCCACGGCCTCGGCGTCGGGAAGCGACTTTGTGGAAACCGTGATTTCGCGGAAAGAAGAATTCTCCAGCGCTTCGGCAGCATTGTCGATGAGGTTCACAACCACGCTGCGCAGCAACCCGGCATCCGCTCGCACCATGGCGATATTCTCGGTGAATTTTGTCTTCAAGGTGATGCCATCAAGCCTTTCCGAAAAGACTTCCACCGCTTCGCGAACGATGCCATTGGGGTTGGTGGCGGCGAGTTTGGCCGCGGGGAAGCGCACAAATTGAGAAAACTCATTGACGAGGGAGGCCAGCGTGGAAACCTCCCGTTCAATCAAACGGGAGCACTCCTCGACGAGCTTCGCCAGTTCCGAGTCGGCGGAAGTCCCGGTCTGCGAGGAATCTCGTTTTTCCAGGAATCGAGAGAGTCGCTGCGCGGAGAGCTGAATAGGTGTCAGGGGGTTCTTAATTTCGTGTGCGATCCGGCGAGCCACTTCCTGCCACGCCTCCGTCTTCTGAGAGCGAAGCAACTCCGACAAATCATCGAAGACCAGCACAAACCCCGTGTTCGCGCGGCGCGGCCCCAGAGAACTTACGGTAACCGCCAGATGCAACACGCGCCCACCGACCACGGTTTCCATCTCCCGGGACACCACTCCCATGCGGAGAGACCTGCGCATCAGGTGTTGGACAGTCCGTGCAGAATCCGCACCCAGCAATTCCTCCAGGGATTCGAGCCCGGCTGCATCCAACCCGAACATCCGTGAAACGGACGTATTGGTGCGCAAAATAGCTCCCGAGCTGTCCAGCGAGATCACTCCGGTAGGAATGTTTTCGAGCACTGTTTCCATCAATTGCCGCCGCCGCTCGAGCTCTTGTACAGCTTGTTGCAGGCTGCGGGTGAACTCATCGATCTGTGCCCGGCTGTCGCGCAATTGCGTGGTCATGGTGTTGAACGAGCGCACCAAAACCCCAAGTTCGTCCTGAGCTTGTTCCGGGACCTGATAATCAAAGTTGCCGGAAGAAACTTCACGCGTGCCTTCCGCGAGCGCCTGAATGGGAACCGTGACTTGCTTGGCGAGGAACAGCGCCACCCACAGGACCGAAGACAACAGGAGAACGGTAAACAGCAAGAGGATGAGAAGCATCTGGCGCTTGAGGGCACGAAGATCCTGCTTGGCCTGATAGTATTCGCGAGTTTGCGTCTGAATGGCGGCGAGCCGCGTCAGCACCCCCGGGCTCGTGCGGTATGCCGCCACAATGAACCCTACCGGCTTTCCATTTTCAAAATTTGGCACGCGCGCGCCGAAATAATTTTTCCCTTCCGCCTGCCAAACTTCCACGCCGCTGTCGAGCGAACGCAGGTACTCGCCGGACGTGTTGGGCTGCATGCAGATGGCTCCGCGACGAACCGCCGGCTGATCGTCGCAAACCATCCCGCCACGGACAGGCTTTCCGCTTTGATCGAGAATCCAGACCGCATCCGCGCCTCTCGCGAAAGCGTCTTGCATGAAGAGATCGCCTGGCTTTTGCGCTTCCGCTTGCACCTGTAAAGCGAGCGCGAGAAGCCGGGGCAACTGGCCGCGACCGAGGTCATTCAACAGCTTTTGCGTTTCCTCGGAAGCGATCTCCAATGGCTTGGGAAACCACAACAGCAGGCTTCGATTGATGAGGGAGTAGCTGACGATAAACATGAACACGATCGGCAGCAGGGACAACGCCACTGCGCCGACCACCATCTTGGTTTTGAAGCGCGCGCCAAGTTGCTCGCGGCGGCGCTCGACCCAAAGCCGCAGTGTGGTACGGCCGAGAATCAGCAGGAAGACCAAAAGCGCGGCGGTGACCAGGCTGGACACGGCGTAGAGCACCATCACTTCGCGCCAGCTCTTTGGGTGGAAGGGCACATCGAGAGAGCCGAAAGTAAACACGGCTGCGAGCAGCAAGGTAAGGAGGATTCCGCCGACCCCCAGGCCCCAACGCTGTTTGGATTCGAGCCTGCTCATTCGTTATTGTGCCTCACAAACTCTGCTGCAAGAAAAAAGCTCCGATCGGCAGGCGGAATTCGCTGCTCTCCCGCCGACCGTTTTGCCCCTGGGCGGCGGCCAATGAAAAGAATGCGTTGCGGGTGTACGCTGGAGCATCTCTCTGGCAAGATAGCATCCTGAGGAGGCAAGTCAAGATTTCCACCTGTCCCAGCGCAGAAAAACCTGCCCGCGGGGACAGGTATTAGCCATTTCAAAACGGTCCACGAAATTCCGGCTGCCGCTCTTCGTCATCCTTTGCTAAGGTGGGCGTTGGGTGCAAGCCCTCGAGGGAGTGCTGCGGATGTCCGTCCGTCTCGGCGAAATACTCGTTAAAGAAAGTCTGATAACCCAGGACCAGCTCCAGAAAGCTCTGGAGTTCCAGCGCGCCAACGGGGGCAAACTTGGAAGCTGCCTGACAAGAATGGGCTTCATCAGCGATGACGACATCACCGGCGTGCTCTCTCGCCAGTACGGCGTTCCCTCGATCAACCTGAAGTATTACGAAATCGATCCCAACGTCATCAAGCTGATTCCTCAGGACACCGCCACCCGTTATCAGGTCATTCCTCTCTCGCGCGTCGGTTCCGTTCTAACCATTGCCATGACGGATCCCACCAACGTCTTCGCCATGGATGACATCAAGTTCATGACCGGTTTCAATGTGGAACCCGTGGTGGCGTCCGAAGCGGCGATCGGGGATGCCATCACGCGGTTTTACGGAGGCGCCTCCTCAAACACCGAGGAACTGACCAACTTGATGAAAGACCTGGCCGAAGAGGACCAGGAACTGGAGCTGGCGGCGGAGGAGTCCGAGCTGGATACGGCGACGCTCGAAAAAGCGGCCGAAGAAGCTCCCATCATCAAGCTCGTTAACCTGATTCTGACCGATTCGGTAAAGCGCGGCGCGAGCGACATTCACGTTGAGCCGTACGAGACGGAATTACGAGTGCGTTTCCGAGTTGACGGACAACTCCAGACCGTCATGTCTCCGCCCATGCGCCTGAAGGACGCGATAACGAGCCGCGTAAAGATCATGGCCAAGCTGGACATCGCGGAGAAACGCTTGCCACAGGACGGCCGCATCATGATCAAGTACAAGGCCGAAGGCAAGAAGAAGGAATTGGACTTCCGTGTGTCTACCGTGCCCACGCTGTACGGCGAAAAGATCGTCATGCGGTTGCTCGACAAGGAAAACCTCCGTTTGGACATGACCAAGCTCGGCTTCGAACCTGCGTCTCTGGAAAAGTTCCAGCGCAACATCATGAAGCCCTACGGCATGGTGCTGGTGACCGGCCCGACGGGTTCGGGGAAAACCAACACCCTGTACTCCTCGGTCGCCACCTTGAACACCGTCGACACCAACATCATGACCGCGGAAGATCCTGTCGAGTTTCAATTGGGTGGAATCAACCAGGTGCAGATGAAGGAGCAGATCGGCTTGAACTTCGCCGCTGCGCTGCGAGCCTTTCTCCGCCAGGACCCCAATATTATTCTTGTCGGCGAGATCCGGGACTTCGAAACGGCGGAGATCGGCGTAAAGGCGGCTTTGACCGGTCACTTGGTGCTCTCCACTTTGCATACCAACGACGCCCCTTCGACCATCAGCCGTTTGATGAACATGGGCATCGAGCCATTTCTCGTGGCTACTTCGGTGAACTTGATCTGTGCGCAGCGACTCGTGCGGCGAATCTGTGCGAATTGCAAGGAAGAGTTGCAGGTTCCCCCGCAGGCCCTGATTGACGCGGGTTTCACTCCGGAAGAAGCAAAAACCACCAAGATTTATCACGGCAGAGGTTGCACGACGTGCGGCAAGCGTGGCTATAAAGGGCGTACCGGCTTGTATGAAGTGATGGAAATCAATGATGAATTGCGCGAGCTCATTCTTGTCGGCGCTTCTGCATTGGAATTGAAGAAGAAGGCGATCGAGCAGGGAATGATCACGCTGCGGCGCAGCGGCCTGCTCAAAGTGGCGGCGGGCCAAACGACCATGGAAGAAGTTCTGCGCGAAACGGTTCTGTAGAATCGAGGATGACGGATGGCCGGGATTACGCTCAGCGAGCTCCTGAAAAAGATGATCGAGATGGGGGGGAGCGATCTCCACATCACCACGAATAGCCCGCCCCGGGTTCGTGTGCATGGAAAGCTTCGTCCTTTGGACATGCCGCCGCTCACGGCCGCAGACACCAAGTCTCTCGCCTACAGCGTGCTGACCGACGCGCAAAAGCACCGCTTCGAGGAAAACCTGGAGTTGGACTTTTCGTTTGGCTTGAAGAACCTGGCGCGTTTTCGCGGGAACTGCTTCAATCAGCGCGGCGCCGTCGGCGCCGTGTTCCGCACCATTCCGTGGGACATCAAGGGGTTCGACGCTCTCGGGCTGCCCCTGGTGGTGAAAAACCTCTGCGACAAGCCTCGTGGATTGGTCCTGGTCACCGGGCCAACGGGCTCCGGTAAATCGACCACGCTCGCCGCCATGCTGGACAAAATCAACAGCGAGCGCGAAGAACACATGATCACTATCGAGGACCCCATCGAGTTTTTGCACAACCACAAACGGTGCTTGGTCAATCAGCGCGAGGTGCACGCCGATACTCTTTCTTTCGCGAATTCGCTGCGTGCGGCGTTGCGCGAAGACCCGGACATTGTGCTGATCGGCGAAATGCGCGACCTGGAAACCATCGAGTCAGCGCTGCGCATCGCCGAGACCGGCCACTTGACTTTTGCGACGCTGCATACCAACTCAGCCTCTTCGACGATCAACCGTATCATTGACGTTTTTCCGGCCCACCAGCAGCCACAAATCCGCGCGCAGCTTTCCATGGTGCTGGAAGGGATTCTCTGCCAGGCGCTCCTGCCTCGCGCCGACGGGCGCGGCCGCGTCATGATTATGGAAATCCTTGTGCCCACCGCGGCCATCCGCAACTTGGTTCGTGAGGACAAAATCCATCAAATCTATTCCGCGATGCAGACTGGCACCGGACAAACCGGCATGCAGACGTTCAACCAGGGTCTTGCCAACGCCTATTTCGGCAAGCTGATCACGCTGGACCTGGCGCTCTCTCGTTCATCAAATGCCGATGAACTCCAGGACATGATTAACCGCGGCGTGGCAACCTCGGGCAACGGGATAAAAACACCCGTGGCCAACAGGCGCTGAGGATCGGCTGAACAACAACAAGCCAACGGGATCGAGGAGATTTAGGAGGCAATTGCATGCCGGATTACAAATACCAAGGAACGAGCCGAAGTGGCTCGAGCGTCAGCGGCGTGATGACCGCGGCGAACAAGTCGGAACTGGCGAGCATTTTGAAGCGCCAGCAGATCACCGCCACAAAAATGACCGAGAAGGGAAAGGAATTCAATATCCCCACGTTCGGCGGCGGCGTTTCGGCGAAAGAACTGGCCATCTTTACCCGTCAGTTCTCGGTCATGATCGACGCCGGACTACCCCTCGTCCAGTGCCTCGAGATTCTCGCGAGCCAGCAGGAAAACAAGACCTTTCAAAAAGTGCTGACCGGCACGCGCGCTCAGGTGGAAGGCGGCGCTACGCTTTCTACGGCTATGCGCAGCTCCCCGAAGGTCTTTGATGCTCTGTATGTGAACATGGTGGAAGCGGGCGAGACCGGCGGTATCCTCGACACCATTCTTCAGCGGCTCTCCTCCTACATCGAAAAGAACGTCAAGCTGCAGCGAGCCGTGAAATCGGCGCTGGTCTACCCGGTGGGCGTCTTGACCGTCGCCGGGGGCGTCATCACCCTGCTTCTCTGGAAGGTCGTTCCCATTTTCGCGACGTTGTTTGCCGGTCTGGGTGTGGATCTGCCGCTTCCCACCCGAATCGTCATCGCGATGAGCCACTTCATTGGCAGCATTTTCGGGTTCTTGATTCTTGTCGCCCTCTGCGGCGCCATTTTCGGGCTGAAAGTTTGGTACGGCACGCCTCAAGGTCGTTTTGCCCTGGACACGATCATCCTGAAAATGCCGGTCTTGGGCATGCTGATGAGGAAGATCGCCGTTGCCCGCTTTACGCGAACTCTGGGGACACTGATTTCGAGCGGCGTGCCAATCCTGGAGGGATTAGACATCACCGCCCGGACCGCGGGTAACGCCGTCGTCGAGAGGGCTTTGATGAAAGTGAGAAAGTCGCTCGAGGAAGGCAAGTCGTTGACCGAGCCATTGAAGGAGTGCGACGTATTCCCCGGCATGGTCACACAGATGATTGCGGTTGGCGAACAAACCGGCGCCATGGACGCCATGTTACAGAAGATCGCCGATTTTTATGAGGAAGAGGTGGATGCGGCGGTCAAAGACTTGCTAACCGCTCTCGAACCCATCATGATTGTATTTCTCGGCTTGGTGGTGGGCGGCGTGGTTGTTTCGATGTACTTGCCGCTGTTCTCGCTTATCGGAAAGCTGGCCAACCACTAATCGGGCTGCGCCCGCACGTCGACAACCTCTCGAGAGGGCGGCGAGTTGCTCTCCGCCCTGTGTTTTCCTACCTGGATTTGGGGATGCCCTGGTGGCTCGATGAGGGCGCGGGGAAACCATGGACCAGAGTTTTGCGACAAAAGCTTGGCTGGAATGGCTGGCGCGTGTCCGTCTACTGACGATAACGCTCATTCTGACAGTGGGCGTCGTATGGCCGCAGTATGTGCCGGGTCTGAGCTCCAACCGGTTTTTTCTCACCCTGATCATCTCCTGGTTCACGCTCGGAATCCTTCACCTGATTCTGCTGCGGTGGCTTCCCCGGGCGTCCTGGCATGGCGCCATGCAAGTGGCAGGCGACGTTGTGATGGTCACTCTCCTGGTTTACCTGACCGGTTCGCAGGAGAGCTACTTCATCTCCCTCTACCTGCTGGTCATCATCGTGGGCAGCATCGTTTTTTCCCGTCGCGTCGCGTTCTTCAACGCCGCCGTCTGTTTCTCGTTCCTTGCTGCGCTGACGCTTCTGGCCTATACCGGGAAACTGCCTCGAACATCCACGGCCCTGCCGTCGGTCGAGAGCCTGCGGACCTGGTTGGTCATGAATTTCTTGGGTTTCCTGGCGGTAGCCTATCTGGCCAGCCTGCTCGTCCACTCGCTCCGAAGCAAGGGACGGGAACTCGAGGAAAAGCGCGAAGAACTTTCGAGCCTCCAGGATTTTACCCAGGACATTATCCATTCCATGCGTGGGGGCTTGATCACCACGGACCTTGGCGGGGTTATTCTGCTCCTCAATCGCACCGGCGAGGAGATTCTCGGGCATCGGTTCGCTGATGTGCGCGGGAAGAAGCTTCAGGAACTGAATCAGGATTTTTGGGTCCCCGGGCAGTATTCGAGTGTCGAGAGCCTCTCTCTGAGAAAAGAAATCCATTTTCGGACTCCCCAGGGTGAGGTGCGCTACCTGGGAATCAGCGTGTCGCCGCTGCGCTTGGGAGCGGAAGAACGCAGCGGGTTTGTGTTCAACTTTCAGGACCTTACGGACCTCCGCCGGCTGGAGCAGGAAGTGGCCACGAAAGAGCGCATGGCCGCGTTGGGACGTCTCTCCGCCGCGATCGCCCATGAAATACGCCAGCCCTTGACGGCCATGGCCGGCGCGGTAAAAGAACTGGCTCGCCTTGTGCCTCTGGAAGACGATGAAAAACAGCTGGTTCATATTGTGAGCAGGGAATCCGAGCGGCTCAACAAGATCATCACGGATTTTCTAAACTATTCACGCGAGAAGACCTACGAGCTTCAGGAAGCCGACGTCCGCGCCCTTCTGGACGAAACCCTGACGCTCGTGGAGAAGAAGCCTGAGGTTGCTTCCAAATTCCAGATCGTGCGGGCGTTCAATGGGCAAGAGCTGCGAGCGCGTGTGGATACCAACAAGATCAAACAGGTATTTTGGAATCTCTGCGACAACGCCCTGCGGGCCATGCCGGCCGGCGGCACGCTTACCGTGAAACTCGAGCCGGATCCCCTCTGGCTGCGCATTGCCTTTCGGGATACGGGGATTGGCCTGGACGCCAAACAAAGAGCTAAGATTTTTGAGCCCCTGCAATCGGGGTTTGAGGGCGGCACCGGCTTAGGATTGTCTATCGTTTATCAGATCGTGCAGGCCCACAGCGGGAAGATCAGCGTGATCTCGGAGAAAGATCGCGGCGCAGAATTCATCGTCGAATTACCGCGAGTCGCGTGAGGCGCCATGCAGGGAACTAAAGCGGCAATCAAGGAAGGCGGACGAGAGTTGCCGCATATTCTCGTCGTGGATGACGAGAAATCGATCTGCGAGCTCTTGGAGATCACCTTTCGCAAGGAAGGCCATCGCGTGGAAGTCGCGAGCAGCGCCGAGGCCGCCAAACGCAAGCTGGAATCGCAGATCTTCGACATCATCATTTCCGACATTCGTATGCCTGGGGAAGATGGCGTCGACTTGCTGAAATTCGCCAAAGAAATTGCCCCGGATTCCTTTTTCGTGTTGATGACCGCGCTCCCCGCCCTGGACACCGCCATTGCCGCCCTCAACTCCGGCGCCGACCGCTATGTCATCAAGGATCACAACCACATCGATCAATTGCGCCGCGCGGTCGAGGAGGTCAGTGAGAGCCTCAGGTGGAAGAAGGAGGCCGGTTACCTGCGTCGGGAGTTGCGGCGGCTCACCGGGCTAGACAACATCATCGGGCAAAGCTCTAAGATGCGCGCGATTTACGATTTGATTCAGACCGTAGCCCCACAGTCGAGCCGCGTGCTGATTACCGGGGAGAGTGGCACGGGGAAAGAACTGGTGGCCCGCGCGATTCATGAAAACAGTGCCCGCTCCCAGGCTCCGTTCATCACCATCAACTGCGGCGCCTTTCCCGAGGCCCTCCTGGAGTCCGAGCTTTTCGGCTACATGAAGGGTTCTTTCACGGGAGCCAACGAAAACCGGCAAGGTCTATTCCAGGCAGCTCACGGCGGCACGCTGTTCATGGACGAGATTGGCAACATGAGCCTAACCATGCAGGTAAAGCTTTACCGCGTTCTCCAGGAAGGCAAGGTCCGGCCTATCGGCAGCACGGAAGAGTCGGACGTGGATGTGCGCATTATCGCGGCAACGAACAAGGACTTTGAAAAGGAGATCGCCGAAGGACGTTTTCGCGAGGACCTCTATTACCGCCTCAGTGTGATTCCGATCCAAGTTCCGGCTTTGCGTGAGCGTCGTGAAGATATTCCGCTGCTGGCGCGGCACTTCCTGGAGCGCTTCCGCAAAACGATGGAGAAACCCATACACGGAATTTCGCCTGAAGCGATGAGCAAGCTCGAAGCCTACGACTGGCCGGGGAACGTCAGAGAACTTGAAAACACCATAGAGCGCGCCGTGGCCTTGGAGACGGGCCAGGAGATTTCTTCGCGAGTCCTGCCCGACAGGATCCTGGGTTATGCCGAAACGCCCCGCGGCGCAAATCAAGGCTTCGAAATGCCGGAGGAGGGCGTGGATTTTGAAAAGGTTGTCGCTGCAACGGAAAGGATGTATCTGC
>DATAIH010000249.1:0-5299 GCA_036262755.1 Candidatus Acidiferrum sp. | reverse complement strand
CATGCGTCATCGACCTGAAGAAGAAATCCGGCGTTTACAATGGCGCGGTACTCAACGGCCATCGCTTCGGCGAGGGCGTAAACAAATTCTTCTTGTGTTTTGTAGTATCGATTCTTGCGGCCTGGCTCCAGGCTGGCGGGGGCAGTGGAAGTAAGGAAGGCATCGGCCGGCGGTGTGCCGCCGAGGGCCTCGCGCAGCAAATCGATTTCAAGCTTCAGAGCTTCCTGTCCGAGGTAAGCAATGGGTCCGGTGCACACCCAGTCCAAACGCGCCTGGCCGCCTGTCTGTTGCTGGGTCGAACGCGTCTGTTCAAACAACGTCCCTCCTTCCATCGCAGCGCGCTAGAACTCGTCGAAATCCTTCCAATCCTGGCTGCTGGTTAGCAGTTGCACGACCGCGCCGGTCGGGTCTGCCTCGAAACCAACAAGGCGCTCATTCACGAAACACCACCCAATTTCCACCTTTGGTGATTTCGCCCTCGTTCACAATGTCGATGCCGCAGTCGCGCTGACGCTGGACGATGTCGCGGACGGTCGTGCTTAAACGAGAGGGATCTGCGCCGTTCAGGGTCCAGAGATCCGGGGGGGTCGGCAAAGAGCCGACATGAGTAGTCAAGATCCGGTCGGTACTGTTTCTCATAACTCTCCTCTGGATGTGGATTGACGGAGTCGAGCACAATTAGAATAGCCAAGAGCGCGACGACCTGAGCGCTCCGTGGCAGTATATCGCTGTCAAGGCAACGACGGTCAGGTCGTCTACCCTGGAGTCGAGTGTTATCGTATCGTAGGCCATTCTTCCCGAGGTACCGTTTCAAGGTGTCGGCTCGATGCCGATACGGTCGTTTACCGCCGATGAAATCCGCTGGGTGCAACCGAGGTAACGCTCCGTGGTCTGCACGGAGACGTGGCCAAGAAGGAATTGAATTTGCTCCAGTTCGCCGCCGGCGGCACGGCAGAGGCGAGCACAACTTCGCCGGACATGCCGCATTCGGCATTTTCGCCGCTATGCCGAATGCCGGGTTATGCCGAATCGCTGCCGAGGTTCCCGGTTTGGCGCAGAGTCCGGGCGCTTGCGGCCCCGTAACGATTCGGCATAATCGGCGGGGGCTACAGGCTTTTCAAGAAGCTCACCAGTTCGTCATCCGGTCGGAAGCGGAGTTCCTTGGCCCCGATGGGAGTGGCCTTCTTGAGAGCTTGCTCCTTAAGCGCGAGGTCGGCGTCCAGATAGATTTGAGTGGTTTCGACGGACTCGTGCCCAAGCCAAAGGGCAATCACCGCTAGGTCTACACCAGCTTGCAGCAACTCCATTGCGGCGGTGTGGCGAAGTACGTGCGGCGTTATGCGTCTGGTTTTCAAAGTTGGGCACGTTCGTTGAGCTACTGCTGCGTACTTGGAGACCAGGTACTGGACGGAGTCGGAGCTGAGTCGGCCGCCACGGGCGGTTGGAAACAAGATCCGCGTATTTTCCTGGCCCTGCTCCCGAATCCATTCTGCGATAACCGTAACCGTCGGTTTTGTTAATGGAGTGCACCGTTGCTTGCGTCCCTTTCCTTCGCAGCGAACGTGAGCGCCCCGGCCAAGGACCACATCCTGCTGGCGAAGAGCCGTTAGTTCAGCTACCCGTAGGCCAGTTTGAATAGCCAGCAGCAGGAGCGTGTAGTCCCGGCGTCCCAACCAGTTGTTCCTGTTGGGAGCCGATAACAGCGCGTCGATTTCAAGGCGCGAGAGGAAGCCAACGAGACGGCGCTCTTGGCGTTTGCTGGGAATGGCCAGCACGCGCTGGATGAGCTCGGAGTACTGCGGTGCTTCCAAGATGGAGTACCGGAAAAAAGACCGAATCACGGTGATGCGAAGATTCCGGCTTCGCACGCCATTGCCGCGGCTCCGCTCCAGGTCGTCGAGGAATGTCCCAATGAAGGTGGCGTTTAGATCTTCGAGCGTGATCTGCGAAGCCGGCTTGCCCAGTTCTTTGTGAGCGAACTGCAGAAGCAATCGAAACGTGTCGCGGTACGACGCGATCGTATGTGGGCTGGCCCGCCGCTGTGCCATCAGACGTTTCGTAAAGAAGGATTGCAAGAGCACCGGAAAATCGATAGGCCGGCTCATTCATGGACCTCCCATCGTTTTTCCAGACACTGTCCAGCGGCGCCCATCAGTTCTGGCGTAGTACTCAGATACCAATACGTGTCCGTCACGTGGCCGTGGCCGAGATACGTCGATAGAACCGGGAGGCGGCGTCTGACGTCTTCCCCGGTGCGATACCACTGCAGCAACGTCTCAACGGCATAGCGGTGGCGAAAGTCATGCAGCCGTGGCCCACGGCTGGCCGAGGTTCCCCGGATGCCGATCTGCCGAGATAGACGGTAAAAGACCCGTCTCACTTGGCCAGCATCCAGGCAGGCACCCGTCTTGGACGGGAAGAATGCTGCTTCCGGGCGGTCGGAAAACACCTGATTCCGGCGCGCTGCATAAGCAGCGAGAACCTCTTTGACCGTTGAATGTAATGGCACAAACCGAGACTTGCCAAATTTCGAACTGCGGATTATGAGCAACTCCTCGGTCCAGTCAACGTCGCGCGACTCGAGATGCAGCGCTTCACTGATGCGGAGACCAGTTACCGCCAAAAGACCCAGCAGACAGTGGTAAGTGAGCGGCTGCAACTTGAACTGAGCGGGCATTTCTCTGGCCGCTTGCAGTAGTTTTTGGATCTCGGCGTCGGAGTACAGGTACGGAGTTGCGCGCGGAGCCCGAAAGGGCAGCATGCCGTCGGGTGGGACCTCGCTTGCCGCGTCAAAAGTACTCCAGTAACGCGCAAACGCACGCACGCCGCTCAGCCGGGCGGCCCACTCGGATTTGTGGAGATGCTGAGGCTCCGTCGCCCACTGCAGGGCGAGCCGGGTCGTGATCCGTGTCTCGCCGTTGCGCTCCAGCCATTCGATAAATTCCCGGACAAATCGACCGTGCCGCTTGAGCTTGAAACCCAAGGCGCGTCGCATTTTCAAGTAGTCCTCAGCACCTTGTTGCAAGCTCGTCATCGAGCACCTCCCGGCCAGGGAAGCGCAATAGAGCGGAGGGAGTCCACGTCCACCTTGGCATAGAGCGCCGTTGTGTTCGGACTGCGATGGCTAAGTAGGTCGCCGATCTCCTCGAGCGAGGCTCCGTTCCGCAATAGGTCAACTGCCAGGGTATGCCGAAACAGGTGAGCTCCGGTTCGTCCGTTGTTCATACCGGCCCGGATCAAGGCTCGGCGCACAATGGAAGACACCGTGATGGTATGAGCAAACCCACGGACAGGTGCACACTGTCGCAGGAATACGCGACGCGAGGAACAACGCGGCCGATCTGATTGAAGATAGGCCACAATAGCGCCTCCGACATCGGCTGGTAACGGTAGTTGTATCCACCGATTGCCCTTACGCCGGAATCTGATCAGGCCCTTGTCCCAATCGAGGTCCTCCAGATTGAGAGCGACGATCTCCCCGGCTCGCAAGCCCAGACGGGCGAGTAGCAGTAAAATCGCGTAGTTGCGTCGGCCGACTGGCGTCGTCCGATCATGCTTAGCCAGAATTCGTTGCACGGCACCGGGCGGCAGAGACTTCGGTATCGCAGAAAACGACCAACTGGCCACGGGTAGAACACAGGGGACCAGATTCACGCTGATCTTTCCTTGATGTAGCAGATAGCGCAGGAATGACCGCAGCGCTGTGACCAGAAGCTTGGCACGTCCAGGCGACAAGTTCGGCGCATGAGATTCGATGAACCTTGTCACATCCGATGCAGATAGTTCGGTGAGGCGCAGCTCGCGTCCGCTAGTCCGGCCGCTGAGAAATTGCTCCACGAACGAGAGATAATTCGGCAGGCTTGCCGCGGAGAGACCACGCTGCCCGACGAGGTACCGCCGGTATTCATTCACGCATTCCTCAACAGGCGTCAACGGCTGCGGCAACTCGGCCTTGAGCACTCCAATTTCTCGGAGGATCAGGAGCAACCGATTGATGGTCGCGCGTTCCGGGTAGTGAACAACACCGGGGTCCCGGGCCAAGAACTCCTGGACCGTGACATCGCGGAGATCCTCCAGGTGAATGCACTGTTTCTGAAGCCACCTGCTGAACCTGGCGATGGCATACGCCTGGCATGGCACCGACGATGCCACGAAACCCTCTCGCTCAATTCGAGCAAGATAAACATCCAGATATTGCGCCAACGGTCCAACCCGGAGGCGATCGAGCAACTTGGGATCAATGATTGTTTGCATCCCTTCAGTAATGCCCGGTTCGGCGATGGATTATGCCGCATGGCCAACATCAAACAAGCCGGCCCTTGCTGCTCACGTGACGCGATTCGGCATAATCCGGCATTCGGCATAGCGGCGAAGGTCGTGGGGTGCAAGTTTGCTGACGCCAATTTTGGCGGCGAACTCCTTCACGACATGCCAGACGAGCTTTTCCGTTACAGCTTCGCCCCAAACTCTACCTGCGCTACTCACCCGCCGGAAAAGGCTGCCCGCGCTAATTCCGGCGGCCCTTGTCCAGTCATCCAAAAGGCCATGCACCCAATCCGGGACGGGAATGGTCCGAACGTGACCACACTTTCCGCGCAGGTCCACGATTGCCCAATGCCCTTCGTGCTGCTGGAGGTGGACCACGGTCAAGCTGGCGAGCTCGTGCCGACGGAGTCCGCACGCGAGCAGGAGGGCCAGCAATGCCCGATCACGCTTGCCCTTCATCTGCTCCTGGTTGGGTGCCTGCCAGAGTGCTTGCCCCTGCTCGGCGGTCAACCAGTTGCCAAGCCTGACGCCCAGCTTCTTCACGCCCTTGACCCGACGTATTCCAGCTGCAAGATCGGCGCTGAGGAGCCCGCAGTCTGCCGCCTCGTAAGCAAGACGGCGCACCGCTCTGAGACGAAGGTTGATGGTGCCAGGCGCGAGATTGCGGGTCTCCAGATGCATTCGGTACCGAAGGACCACCGTTTTGCTGAACGACAGGCGCGGCTCGGAGCAGTACCACTCCACGAATTCGTCAATTGCATGCCGGTAACCGCGCTGGGCATCGGGGCAGGAAAGGCTGTTGAGCACCGCGGATTTCGCGGCTTCGAGGTCGGGCAATCGCAGGATCGACTTCGCACCACGGCGCTGTGCGACGAGGTTTTCGCTTCATGACCTGTGGCCTCCAAACGCCACAGGCTAATGATCGGCGGAGCCTATTGTGCTCGGTCCGTATGGCCCATGATCCGTTCCTGGAGATCGTGAGAGTGTTCGAGATGGTCGGCCACTCTTCCATCGACCAGACTTGTGACGCAAC
>DATAIH010000248.1:0-1534 GCA_036262755.1 Candidatus Acidiferrum sp. | reverse complement strand
ACCTAAGAAACTAAATTGGGCGAGTTCTTGGCCGCCAGTTGTGCTTTCTGCTTGATGTACGCGCCTCAAAGAGCTAAGGTCCATGACAGCGATATTGCCCATTATGAGGTTCTAGTTGGTGAAGCCATGTTAACTCGTGTTATTTCATGGAGGTGATAAATACCGTACAAAAATCCCGTCCAGCGTGTTAGCCTGATGGTGCAGGCATGACCAAACGCACCACGCCCAACAAACTGACCATCTATAGGCGGCACGCCGCGAGCTGCCACGCCACCAACATGTCGAGCTGTGAATGCCCGCTGTGGGTTCACGGTCGCGTGCGTGGCAAGTTCATCCGACAGTCGCTCGACACCCGGTCGCTCGCTACGGCCGAAGCCAAGCGCCGCGAGCTTCTCGCCAGAGGAACCGATCCCGAACCGCCTAAAGGCGGCATTCATCTGGTGGGCGCCCAGCCGCGCGAAGAAATCACGCTCGCTGCCGCAGAGGCCGCCTTTCTCGCCGCGAAGAGCAAGAGAGCATCCGCCACAATGAAACTGTACGTCCTGGTTGTAGGCCACTTCCGCCGTCACATGGAAGCGCACGGAATCACTCTCCTGGCCCATGTCAGCTCCCAACATATCCAACAGTATTTCGAAGAATACCCGAGCTGGAGCCATCGGACCCGCGAGGCCTACCTGACGTTCCTCAGAGTCTTCTTCAACTACTGCGTCGCACCCTCCCGGCGCTGGATCGACTTCTCGCCCGCAGCCGATCGCGAACTGAGCTTCGGCAAAGCCAAAGACCAGACGCGCCTGCCGTTCACTCCTGAAGAGGTCACTCGCATCCTGGTCGCCATCGAACAGCTCGATCAATCCGAGCGCAACCGCGCACGCGCGCTCATCCTGCTGCTGCTCTATAGCGGGATGCGCATCTCTGATGCAACGTTCCTCGAACGGAGTTATATCAACGAGCGCCACACGGTCGACTACATTGTCATCAAAACGCGCCGGCCCATCAGTCTCCCCGTCGAGCTGCAGCCGCCGGCTATCGAGGCCTTGAATGCGCTGCCGTCTTCGCGCGTTTACTTCTTCCAGCCAGACCGTGATGACGATTACCAGGCTGCGCGCCAGGCTCTGCGCGACGGGAAAGAATTCAGCCGGACCATGCCGAATTACGAGGGCCGGGTGCGCGAGACAACGGACCTGGTAAAAAAAGTCGTGAGGCTGGCGGGCATCAAGGAAGGGGCCTGCCATCGCTTCCGCGACACCTTCGCCATCAATCTGCTGGTGGGCAGCGGCAAGAACGGCACCGACATCCTGACCGTTTCGCAGATGCTCGGCCATTCCGACGTTCGTATCACGCAGCAGCATTATCTGAAGCTGATCCCCGGCTATCGGGAGCGCATGAGCCAGTCGACCCGGGTCCTGGCTTATCAGTTCCCGCTTGCCGGGTAATCCCCAGCGGATGCTCGAGTTCGGTGGCTAGCATCAGGCCAATAGCCAGAACGACCGGAATCGGATACGAAGCCACTCAGATACGATGACTCCATGGGCGG
>DATAIH010000247.1:0-2118 GCA_036262755.1 Candidatus Acidiferrum sp. | reverse complement strand
ATCGAGCTCAACGAGGCGTTCGCCGCGCAATCGCTCGCGGTCATCCAGCAAGCCGGGCTCGATCCCGCGCGCGTTAATCCGAATGGCGGCGCTATCGCACTCGGCCATCCGCTTGGCTGCACCGGCGCGAAACTCACCGCGAGCATCATTCGCGAACTCCAACGCCGCAACGCGCGCTACGGGATGGTGACGATGTGCATTGGCGGCGGCATGGGCGCCGCCGGCATCTTCGAGCGCCTCCCGTGAAAACAGATCATGGGCAACCAGCTAGCTATCTCCAAGGAAGCCTGAGGCAGCGATAGAAACGCAAAGCCATTGAACCTGTCTCGAGACGCGAAGTTACCCGAGTCTCGGGTTCCCGCGGGGAACCTTTTTGCCTGGATCGGCGTCTAAGGATCAGCGTATGGCGTATGACGACATGTCGTTGGAGGACATATGGAGCTCAGCGAGCCGGTGCTGCTGATCCTGCTCAGCCTGGCCGAGCAACCCCGGCACGGTTACGCCATCCTTCAGGACACCGAGAGGATGAGCGACGGGCGGGTGCGGCTGAGCACCGGCACTTTGTACGGGGCGCTCAGCCGCTTGCTCGAAGACAAGTGGATCGAGCGATTCAAGGAACAAGACCGCTCACGGGGAAGACAAGCTTACCGGTTGACCGATGAAGGGCGCCGGAACCTGCAAACCGAAGTGAGCCGGTTGAAGCATCTAGCGCGCCTGGGCGCGCTGCGCGTAGCGTCGAAGGAGACCTAGTCCATGCTAGCGCTCTACCGGCTGATGCTGTACCTCTATCCCGCGGCTTACCGCGGCGAATACGGCGAGGAGATGCTGGAGGTTCTTTCGCAAGTGCACACGGAGATCCGCAGCACGAGCGCGCTCGATCGGGCCGCGTGCGCGGCGCGGGAAGCCGGTGGCTTGCTGTGCGGCGCGCTCCACGAGCATTTGCGGCCGTTCCGGGGTGCCCATGTCCGGGGGAGGTTCTCATTCCTGTTCTTAGGAGGGAGGGTCGCGATGCGATCAGAATTCCGGTTTCCCAAGGCCACCGTGGGCTTGATGCTGGTTATCCTGGCGGCGGTGATGTTCACGATCGAGAAGGCCAAGGCCATCTCGGCGTCGATCCCTCATGGCAACCCGCCGGTCGGGCACATTCTTCCGGCGCAGATCACCATCTTACCGATGCTGCTGGTGGCTCTGGCGAGCGCTATCGGGGCAGGAGTAATCGGGTGGGCCATTCTTTTTGCGTTGCGACGTTCCGGCATCCAGCAGCTATCGGAGATGAATCCGTCCGCCGACGAGCGCTCCGCTAAGTGAAGCGCATGGCTGCCAGGCAGCCATCCTGGTTCGAGTGGTTCGAGCAGGTAGCCAGAAACGGCTAGGACTTGGCTTTCCACAGGCCGACGGTATTGCCTTCGGGATCCTCGATCCACGCGAAGGTGCCGGTAGGGATGTCTATGGGAGGAACGAGCGTCTTCGCGCCGAGCCGCCCGGCCTTTTCCAGGTACGCGGCGACGTCATCGACGGCCACGTAAAAAATCGTGTAGTGCTGCGGTTCGTGCCCGAGCGCGGTAATATGGCCGTCGATGCCGCCAGAGTCGGCCGCGATCATCGCAGCAGCCCCCATGTCCGAGATCTTCCAGTCAAACAGCTTCTTATAAAACTCCTGCGTTCTAGCGCTGTCCCGGCAACCGATTTCGAAATGCACGACGGGGTGCGTCACTGGTTTGCCTCCTGCTTGGTGGTCTCTGTAGCTCCTGGCCAACGGGGATCCTCGCTTCCCCGCGACTCCGCCCGCGTCGGCGGAAAATCCGCGGGGCACTGTAGCACATGCGCCGAGAAATTGTATTCAAGGGAAAAACATGGTTCGACCGTGCCAAACACAGTGTGGGGGAATAGCCTAGAGAAAGCGGCGGCCAGGCTGCCGCACTCTCCATGGTTTCGCCGCAATATTTTGCGGACCGTTCGTCAGTCGGCAGCGTAACAGCGGAAGAAGGAATCCTGCTTCCACTGCGGGCGGGCGGCGGCATTGGCGGTGTCCAGCAGCAGGCGTCGCGTGAACTCTTCGTAGCCGGCGGCGGTTCCGAGATCGACAGGCTGGTTCACGTCGTCGGAAGGCGCGTGGTA
>DATAIH010000246.1:0-38551 GCA_036262755.1 Candidatus Acidiferrum sp. | reverse complement strand
TTCGAACCAGGTGGTGATGGCGGCGTCAAGTTCGTCGAGCTTGTTCGAAAAAAAGTGGTCTGCGCCGGTAACCACGACAAGATGATTTTCCCCGGGTATCGAGGCAACCAGCCGTTTCACTCTTTCTACCGCGCCGTAGGGGTCCGCGCTTCCGTGGACGAAGAGCTTAGGCTTCTTGCATGACCTCAAGAAAGAGAAGTCCGAGCTATTTACCGGAACGCCCAAACCGATCAGGTGAGACACTCGCTGGTCTTCGCAGCCGACGCGCAGCCCGACCCACGCGCCAAAACTGAAACCCGCCAACAAGAGCGGCAGCGCGCGGAATTGCTTGGCGAGAAAATCGAGCGCGGCTCGCACGTCATCCTGCTCGCCAACTCCGCGGCTGTGTTTGCCCGCGCTCAGGCCCGCGCCGCGAAAATTGAAGCGCAGCACGGGGAGGCCAAGGGCGTCGAGCGACTTCGCTGCTTGGTAAACCACTTTGTTGTGCATGGTCCCGCCGAACAGAGGATGCGGATGGCAAACGACGGCAGCGAGTGGAGGTCGGCGCGCAGGGGCGGAGGGCGCCCAGAGAATCGCTTCCAGGCGGCCGGCCGGGCCCTCCAAAAAGAAATTGCGGGAATGGTGAGAAGCAGTCATGGCGCGGATTCGAGGATTTTTCAGTGTATGCCAAGTTGCCTCGAAAACGGCAACGTCCAATCCAAATGGTGTGCTTCGGGCTCCCTGCTGAAACCAGGAGGCCTGGAGAAACGTCTCGGGTCTCCGCCAATGCGATTTTCTGGCCGGAAAGGCGACCTCCGCCGCAAAGAGCCGGCCCAGCGGTACGCCGCGATGTTGTCGGGAAACCATGGGGTTACAGAGTTACAGTACTGCACGCGGTAGGCCATTGGGGGAAGCAATAGGCTTTTCGCGGCGGATAGGACAAAAGCTCGTACTAGGACAAAATTGTTGGATTTTCGCGTTGAAACTTGCCCTTCTGAATGCTAGTTTGGCGCCCAGTCCTTGAGCGGCGGGGGTTAATTGATGAGTGATGGATCGGAACGCCGTGAAGCGCGGCGATTTAACATGAACCTTCCGATGCGCGTGTTATCGCGCGAAGCGAAAGGGCACGAACTGGTGGCGCAGACGCGGGATCTCAGCTATCGCGGCCTGTACTTCCTCGCGGAGGCGGACTTCGAAGTCGGAAGCGAAATCGAGTTTGTCATCACCCTTCCCCAGCAGGTGACGCAATCGGGCGACGTCCACATTCGATGCCAGGGAGAAATTGTTCGCGTCGAAGCGACCGAAAGCGGCCGCGTGGGGATCGCAGCAAAGATTGCGCGCTACGAATTCGTCCCCGCGGCCGCCACCGCGGCCTGAGTCTCGAATCATTTCTCTTCTGCGCCGGGGCATGCGTACAATGGAATGGGATTTGCACCTTCCATTTGTCTGCCGCAGAGGAAACCATGTATCACTACGATCCTAATCTGGCCCTAGAAGAGCTTCAGGAAGACGCGCTGCTGCCGCACCCGGTAAAATTGCGCGACATGATTCTGCGAACGAAGCTGGACGCAAACCAGGCACAACTGCTGAACCACGATTTCCAGGATTATTTGACGCGCTTCGGCGAATTGCAAAGGCTTGGCCGCGGCATCCTGGAACGGCTCGCGACCGGGCAGCGCAAGGCCTCTTGAAGCCGTCGCCAAGTCTGCTAACTTCCCGCCCATGAAAAGCGGCAAACCGCGGGTGTTGTTGCTCTCGGCGACTTCCGGGGCAGGCCACGTGCGCGCCGCCCAAGCTCTCGAAAAAGCGTTTTTGGCGCGGGGCGACTCGATCGTGGAGCACATCGACGCGCTCGGCTATGTCAGCAGGCTTTTCGAGCGCGCCTACAACAAAGGTTACCTGGCGATGGTGCGGCGGGCGCCGGAATTGATGGGCCTGCTTTACGAGCGCACCGACCAGCCGTGGCGACACTTGCGGCCTCGCCTGGCGCTCGACCGGCTGAACACTCGACCGATGACCCGCTTGCTCGAGCGCGTCCAGCCGGATCTCTGCGTGGCCACGCACTTTCTGCCCGCGGAAATCATCGCATGGCTTATTGCCAAGCAAAAGCTGCGGGCGCGCCACGCCATTGTGGTCACGGACTATGACGTCCACGCGATGTGGTTGTGCCGCACCGTGGACCGCTACTACCTGGCGATCGAAGAAGCTGCGGAATACCTGGCGCACGTCGGAGTGGGGCGAGAAAAATTGCGGGTGACCGGGATTCCCATTGATCCGCTCTTTGCCCTACCCTTGCCTCGTGCGCGGGCCCGGGAGCATGTGGGAGTGGACCGGGAAGCCACGGTGGTGCTTATCTCGGCGGGCGGGTATGGGGTCGGCCCTGTCGAGCAGCTGGTGAAAAGCTTGTTGGAGCTCGAGCGCCCGTGGCAGATTGTGACCATCGCCGGGAAGGCGGAGAAGATGCGAAAGCGCCTGGAGCAATGGGCTCAAGACGCGGGCCGGCTTCCTTCGGGTGCTCCCAGGCTCTCGTCGGTCGGATTTACCACTGAAATGGACAAATACATGGCCGCGGCCGACCTGATGGTGGGCAAGGCCGGCGGCTTGACCACCTCCGAGTGCCTGGCCCGCGCGTTGCCCATGGTCCTGATCGAGCCCATCCCCGGCCAGGAAGAGCGCAACGCCGACCACTTGCTCGAAGCCGGGGCGGCGATTCGCTGCAACAATTTGCCCGCAGCGGCCTGGAAGATTGCTACTCTACTGGACGATCCGGTTCGTCTCGATCGCATGCGTGAAGCGGCGAGAAAGCTCGGCAAACCGGCGGCTGCGGCGGAGGTCGCCGAAGACGCCCTCCGGCTGTTAGACTGAGGGGGCAGAAACGAGGTCCCCGGGGAACGGTCCGCGGCGCTGGCTGCGAATCGTCAGAGCCAATGCGACGAAACACACTGCTGATCGACGCAGACGATACGCTTTGGGAAAACAACGTCTTCTACGAAAAGCTGATTGAAGACTTCGTCAGCGTGGTGGAGCCTTATGGCTACACGCGGGCGTATATCCGGCACATCCTCAACGAAACCGAACGCAAGAATATCCGGCAGTACGGCTACGGCGTGCGCAGCTTCGGGCGCTCGCTCGAGGAAACGTACTTGAAGCTGGCGAACCAGATGGCCCGCCGCGAGATTCTCGCGCAAATTCACAGCCGCGTGATGGAGCTGGAGCGCACGCCGCCGAAGATTCTCGATGGCGTGCCCGAGACGCTGGCGTATCTAACCGAGCGCCATCGGCTGATTCTCTTCACCAAGGGCGAGCCCGCGGAGCAGGCCGCAAAGGTGGAGCGCTCCGGGTTGCAAGGCTTTTTCGAGTTCATCGAGATCGTGCCCGAAAAAGATACCAAGACCTACGGGGGGCTGGTGCACAAGCACAAAATCGTGAAGGCCCACGGTTGGATGGTCGGCAATAGCCCGCGCAGCGATATCAACCCGGCAATGCAAGTGGGCTTGAACGCCGTGTACATTCCCCATCAGTATACTTGGGCGCTCGAGCACGAACCGGTGGTAGCCGGCTCCGGCAAACTGGTGATCCTGCCGGCGTTCCGCGAACTGCGCGCGCACTTCTAGAATCGAGCCCCGCAAGCGCGTCCTTCCCCTCGTGACCTCCTCACTCCGTGGCCTCCTGTTTTCTCTTGAAAGCGTCCACGTCAAAGTAGATTTTCTTGTGCAAGAAGCTGTTTTCGTGGCCGATGACCAAGCGTGTTTCCGGATCATCTTCGGTGACAAGCAGCCGCAGTCTGCGCGTGTCGCTCGGCACGTCGAACACAAGATCGGTTGTGTACGACTGGCCCGGCCGCAAGGCTTCGGCGAGCGGCGTCGAGCCGTGCCCGAGCCGAGCGAACGCAGCCTGGCCTTCCGCGGAAGGCGCGTAGCTCTGTCCGGTCTCGGCTACCAGTAAAACCCTGCGGCGGTTCGGCGTGAGCGGCCCATTCCCGCGGCGCGGGGAAATCGTGCGCTCGTCAAACCAGGTCTTCAGGCGAAGCACCACGAATCTCCCCTTCGCAAACGTTTGCTCGATCTCGGGTCCCAGCGCCGCTGCGGTTTCGGCTCGAATCAACGAATACGCGATGTGACAGTCGATCTCGCAAAAATATTTCCAGCCGCCCGGCGGCAAGGTTTCTTCGCTACTGGCGAGCGAAACGCCGCTGAGCAAAAGAAAATAGCCGGCGGCAATCGTCGCGACCGCCCCGGCGCCCAGCTTGGCGATCGAAGGGGAGCGCCGCACCGCGCCATAGCACAAAACGAGCAGGCTGACGCCCAGCAGGAAAACCGTGCCCAGAAACAGCAGCACGACGACAGGTGCGAAAGGCGGGGTCGATGCGGACATTTTCTCTTCTCCTTTTTGCGATGGGCACCTAGAGTCGCTACAACCGGGGCGGACCTTCAGGCCGGAGGTCAGAGCGCCTGATTTCTCTTGCGGCGCTGGCTGCCGCAGGAGCCGATGTCGCCTTTCGAGGGGAGTTTCCCTAGCCGGCCAATGCGTCAGGCAGTGCGCCGCGCGTGCGTTCGCGATGCGCAAACTCCTCGAGCGCCGCTTCGAGGTCCGCCACGGTAAAGTCCGGCCACGCCTTCCGCACGAACACAAATTCGGCGAAGGCGCATTCCCAGAGCAGAAAATCGGACAGCCTCTGTTCGCCGCCGGTGCGAATCAGCAGATCCACTTCCGTGGAGCCGCCGCGGTACACTTCGGCGAGCACGCGGCTGAAGGCTTCCGGCGAAAGCTCAGTGACTTTGTAAAAGCGGCAGGCAGCGTGAAAGATGGCTTCGCGCGCGGAGTAGTCAATCGCCAGCCGAAGATGCAGCCGCGTTCCGCAAGCGGTCGCGGCCTCGGAATCGGCGATGGCCTGCCGCAGCGCGGGGGGCACGCGGTCGCGGCGGCCGATGATGCTGAGCCGCACTCCTTCTTGGATGCAGTGCTCGGTTTCGGTGAGCAGGTATTCGTGGAGCAGGCGCAGGATGCCGCCGACTTCGGCGGCCGGCCGCTTCCAGTTCGCGGAAGAAAGCGCGAACAGCGTCAGCGTGTGGATACCGAGGCGCGGCGCCGCCTCGATGATGCGGCGCGCGGTCTCCGCTCCGGCTCGGTGTCCCGCCGGGCGCGGAAGTCCGCGAGCGGTGGCCCACCGGCCGTTGCCATCGGAAATGATGGCAACATGTAAGCCCGAGGTCGCCGAACTTCGGGACTCCGGGTCCTGAGACGCAGGCCGCACAGCGGGCATGGGCACAACCTGCGACGTTCCGAGCGTCGAGCCTGGTCGGCTCGCCGGGGATGTGCATGGGTGTTCTACCGGGGTTCCTGACTCCATAGGGTATCCGATCTCCGCCGCGAGCAACCGCAGGTTTGGCGGCGGCTTTACGCCGCCGCCTCGACCAACAAGGATTCCGTTACGCAAACTACTTTACTTCGCAAAGCCAATTGGCAAAAAAAAAGTTTTGCCGCCCTCTACCCTTCGCGCGTGGCGCGGATCAGCGCTTCCATGTGATTGAGATACCGCTCGAGCGCCTTGCGTCCCGCCGCGGTCAGCCGATATTCGGTTTTGGGCGTGCGCCCGTCGAAGGACTTTTCGCAAACGATGTAGTCCGCTTCTTCCAGCTTTCGCGCGTGGACGCTCAAGTTGCCGTCCGACGCTTTCAGCAGCGCCTTTAGCTCGTTGAAGGTAAGCGCGCGGTTCACCGCCAGAGCGCTGACGATCCCCAGGCGCACGTGTTCGTGAATCAGCCGGTCCAGGTCCGCGGGAGCCGCTTCGCGCGCAGGATTGCGCACCGATTCGAGGATCGTTTCGCGGGCGCGCGACCGTTGCACCCGTTCTTGACGCGCGGCCGATGACTTAGCCATAAGGTCTCCTTAGCCTCCGTAGTGCCGGGCGATCCACCAACCGAACCCGACGTGCACAACCCCGAAGCCTGCCGCCATGAACCCGTCACCCCACCCCGCAGGCGCAAACAGCGCCACGGCGCCCAGCGACATCAGGCACAGACCCATCACCGGGACAACCCGCACGGAAAAGGCTCCGCCGGTGACGATCGCCGTTCCGTACAACAACAGCCACACTCCGGGGAGGGCGGTAAGCGCGCCGAAGTGGTACAGCGTGTAGGTCAGCAGCGCGCCGACAACAATGGGCGGAGCAAAACTCAGCAGGAATTTTCGTCCGGGCCCGGAGAAGAGCCGGGAGTTGGCGCGGTGCGCTTTGGTTGCCGCGGTGGGCGCGGCGATGGCCACGGCAACGAACGCTTCCACGAGCCAAACGACGAGCCAGGCACGCGGAGTGGCCTGCCGCGAAGCAACGTACGCGGCCACCATCGCGGTGATGCCCATGGCCACGCCGCCCCATCCGGGCAGGGCGGTAAACTCCGCGGCGCTCGCCATGGTTTCACGGATGTAGCGGAGGTGGTCGGCCGCGCGCGCATCGATGGGGATCGCCTCGCGGCGGGTGGAGCGCAGCGGACCCGGGGTCGTCACCATGGCCGGAGTCTAGCGGCGCGGCTTACGTTTGTCAAGTACTTTGTGTCACAAAGTTAAGTAGCGACTCCGCACCGCGTCCGGCTGCGGTTCACCCCTCCGTCGTGTCCTGCGGGATCCCGGGCTTTCGCGGATACCGCCCCAGCAAGCTGTTCCAGCGGATTTTGAAGACGTCCAGGAACATTTGCATGCTGTCGCGGAGCATGCTGACCTTGGTGGCCGGGGAGTGCCCCCAGCGCACGGGAATCTCGACGGCGCGCAAGCCATGGTGCCGGGCCAGGTAGAGCAATTCCGGGTCGAAGCCGAACCGCTCGATGGTCTGCTGCTCGAAAAGAATCCGGCAACGCTCGCGAAGGAAGGCTTTGAAGCCGCATTGCGTGTCGACAAACGGCAGCCGCAGCGATACCCGAACGACTTTGTTGAATAGGATTCCAGCGAATTCGCGGAAAGCGGATTGGTGCACGGTAATCAGGCCGCGGTTGACGGCGCGCGAGCCAATGGCAAGGTCGAAATGTTCGAGGGCATCGATGAGCTTGTCGGCTTCCTCGATGGGCGCGGAGAGATCGGCGTCGGTAAATAAGACGATGCGGCCGCGTGACTGCTCGACGCCGTGGCGTACGCTGAAGCCCTTGCCGCGGTTGCGGGCGTTCGAAACGACGCGCAGCGCGGGGATCTTGCCGCGGAAAGACTCGGCAACCGCGGCGGTGCGATCCGTCGAGCCGTCGTCAACCACCAGGACTTCCACCTCTCGGTCGAACGGTTTTGCGTAGGCGGCGATTCGCTCGAGGGTTCCCGGGAGCCGCAGTTCTTCGTTGTAGGCGGGAATGACGATGGAGAGCTCGGGGTCGCCGCTACTCATCTTTGCGGAGGTTTCTGCCACGAGTAATGTCCGACGAGAGGCACAAAGCGGCAACCTTCCAGGGTCTTCGTCGAAAACCCGCTGGCATGTTTTTCGATGAGCTGCAATTCCTGGTTGTCGGCGTCGCCTATGGGGATGATCATGCGGCCGCCTTCGGCCAGTTGAGCAAGGAGCGGGTCGGGAGCGGCCGGAGCAGCTGCCGCGACGAGGATGGCGTCGAAAGGGGCAAACTCCGGGAGGCCCAGAGTGCCGTCTCCACAATGAACGTGGACGTTCGGGTAGCCGAGGCGGGAAAGTTTTTCCGACGCCGTGGAAGCAAGCTCGGACTGCCGCTCGATGGTGAAGACTTCTTTGGCCAAGAGCGATAGGACGGCCGCCTGATAGCCGCATCCGGTTCCGACCTCGAGCGCGCGATCGGAGGCCCCGGGACGCAGGGCCAGAGTCATGGCCGCGACGATATACGGCTGTGAAATGGTTTGACCGCCGCCGATCGGCAAGGGCAGGTCCTCGTAGGCGCGCGAACGGAGCTCCGCCGGCACAAATTCGTGGCGCGGTATGGCCAGCATCGCGGCCAGAACGGAGGTGTCGTCGATGCCGCGCCGACGCAGCTGCTTTTCGACCATTTCCGCGCGTTCGGGCGAATAGTCTTTGCCTTCAAGCATGGGTAACTGCCGCGGTGTGCTTTTCCCAGGCCCCGGTTTTCAGGATTTCTTCCATCTCGGCGAGGGCCACGTCGCATTCCTCCTCGCGATTGTAAAAATGGGGCGAGAGGCGCACACCCGCTTTGGGCCGGTAGTCGACGAGGATTTCGCGGGCAAGAAGTTCACGGCAAACTTCCGGGGCGTGCGGACAACCGACCGAGACGGTTCCGGCGCGCTCGGCGGGATTTTCGGGCGTGTTGACCTGCCAACCGCGAGACTTCGCGCCTTCGACGAGACGCGCGGTCATGCGAACGGATTTCTCGCGAATCGGAGCGATGCCGATTTGATTGAGAATGTCTAGGGCCGGCCGGCAAGCGAAGAGCGCCGGGATGTGCGGGGTGCCGTTCAAATAGCGATAAGAGTCTTCGCGAGGATCGATCGAGCCGGTTTCAAAGGCGAACGGGCGGCGATGGGCGCTCCAGCCTGTGAGTGCTGGCTTGAGTTTGGCGCGCAAATCCTCGCGGACGTAAAGGTAAGCGACGCCGGGGCCGCCGCAGAGCCACTTCAGCACGCCGCCGACGGCAAAATCGGTGCCCAGGGAGCGCACATCGACGGGGATCGTTCCCGCGGCCTGGAAGGCATCGAGAACAACGTGCGCGCCGACACGGTGCGCCCGTTCGATGATGGCGCGGGCATTCACAATGAAAGAGCTGCGAAACAACACAAGGGAAATCGGAACGAGCAGGGTAGTTTCGTCGATGGCGGCAAGAAACTTTTCCAAATCAAAACGGATGGGATTCTCCGAAGGCACGACTTCCACTCGCGCACCGAGGCGGCGCTGCTCGTGGTAGAAGTATTGGATCGAAGGGAACTCGAGATCGACCATCACGATTTTGTTGCGCGGGCCTCGAAAATCAAAACAGGAAGAAATCACCGCTTGCGTGAGGGTGACGTTCTGATGCAGAGAAATCTCACCGGTCTTCGCGCCCAGGAGCGGGGCGATTTGGTCGCCGATGCTGACGGCCATTTCCCACCAGCCCTCTTCCCAGGCGCGCACGCCGCGCTCGGCCCAGCTATCCGCATAGGCGTGCATGCTCTGGTATACGCCGCGCGGCATGGCACCGAGCGAATTGCTAATCATGTAGGTGGTGCGCTCGAGAATCGGAAACTCCGCGCGCCATTCAAGAAGTCGATCCACGAGGTTATTCTCCAAGGTCAGAGCTGCGGGGATAATTCCTTCTCCAGACAAAGTAACACACCGTAAGGAGGGCGAGCCAGGGGACTCCGGCACCCAACATGATGCCAAAGCCGGGGACCCACAGGGTAGAAAGCATCACGGCGAGGACCGCGAGGAGTCCAGCAAGCGAGGCCCAGGGCCCCGCGGGTCCGAGCCGCAGGTACGGCCTCGCGTGGCGGTGATGGTAGCGGCGAAACGCAAGGTGCGTGACGAGCGTCACGAGCCAGGCAAACAGCGCGCCAAACGTGCTGACCGCGATCATGGAAACGAATAGGGAATCCGGGAAGTACTTCGACAAGACCATCGCCGCGACCATGCCCGCGCCCGAAACCAGCACGGCGATCATGGGCATGCCCTTCTTGTTCAGCCGGCCGAGCGTTCGCGGGAGATAGCCGCCGCGGGCTAGGGAAAAGGCCAGCCGCGCGGCGAAATACAAATTGGCCACGGCGCTCGAGAGCGCGGCGGTCAGCACCACAAAATTCATGATGTGGCTGGCGGCGGGAATGCCGACGGTCTGGAACACGCGGACGAAGGGGCTCGCGCCTATGTCGATTTGCTGCCAGGGAACAATTCCGACGACCAGCGCGAGTCCGGCAACGTAAAAAAGAATGAGTGCGGCGACGGTCGTGCGCAAAGCCTTTGGTACCGCCTGCTTGGGATTGGCAGCCTCGCCGGCGGAGCTTCCCACGACCTCGATTCCGAAAAAACTGAAGAGTCCAAGGATGACCCCCAGGCCCACGCCCTTCCAGCCATGCGGGACAAATCCGCCGCCGGAGGCATAGTTGGCGAAGCCGACTTTCGGGAAGCCGATGCCGAACAGCAAGGCGGAACCGAGAACGAGAAACGCCAGAATGGTGACCACCTTGATGAGCGAAAGCCAGTACTCGAAGGTTCCTAAATTTCCGATGTTGATGGTGTTGACGTAGAGAATCAGAACGGAGAACAAAGCGATCCAAATCCACGCGGGTGTCGTCGCCGACCAAAGCTTGCAGTAGATCGATGCGGCCACGACTTCGCTGCCAACCACGGCCATCATGCAAAGCCAGTAGGTGAGGCGAACGGCAAAGCCCGCCCATGGATGCAGGTACATCTCCGCACAGAGTCCGAAAGAACCTGCGGCCGGATGCGCCGCGGCCATTTCCGCGAGGGCCCACATCATCGGCAGAGCGATCAACGCGCCCGCCACAAAGCTCAGAATCACTGCCGGGCCTGCGAGCTTTACGGCGATGGCGCTGCCGAGGAACAGCCCGGTACCGATGGTGCTGCCCAGACCGAGCATGGCGAGCTGCGCGGGTGTCAGGCTGCGCTCGAGGCCGGACTCGCGCTCGACGATCGTCCGAGCCTGGCTGTTTTCGAGCGCCGGGATTTCCCGAAGGGGTTCGCTCATAACGACGCATCGTAACAGAAACGCGACCTAATCTTCTCCCTTGGTCGAGCATGAATCCGTTTGAACTGTACGTTCGGACAGTGAATGACTGGAGCACAGACGTCCCTCGAAGCGCTCGCGCCTCCGCTCCCGCACTTCTAGAATCGGAGGCGTGGCGTGCGACCCGACCTGGCGCCACGGAGGCGGTCATGAAGGCCCTGCTCGCTTTGATTTTCATCTACATCGGCACGTTTTTCCTGGTGATTCAGGGATCGCCACAAAACCCCGTGCAAGCAGCGCGGCAGGCCTCGGGTTCCGCACCAGGCGCCGCATCCGGGCAAGCGAATTCGAACATCGATCCGATCAAAGAGGCGGATATTCGTTCGCTTATGGAGCTCGTCGGGGCGCGCGACATCGTCCAGGACGGCGCCAACACCGCCGTTGAGCAGGCACGGGAAAAGCTGCTCGCGACCGTCCCCAACAACGACAAAGGGCAGGCTTTTGTAAATACCTTCGCGACCAGTTACCGGAAGAAATTTGACGCCGATCAGGTAACCGACGAACTCGCGGGCATTTACGACAAGCACTTCACCAGCGATGAAATCAAAGGCCTCTTGCAGTTTTATGGTTCGCCCCTGGGCCAGAAGGTGGCTACGGAGATGCCCAAGATCGGCCGGGAAACCCAGGCTGCCGTCCGCGGGGCAGGCGGCAAAGCGGCCCGAGAGGCGTTGGCCGAAGCCAAGCAGGAGAACCCCGGAGTGGGCCGGTCGGCGCGTCTCGGCATGGGGCAGGGGCGCTGGCAGCAACGGCGGCCACAAGCAACCCAGCCGCAGACAGCCCAACAGCAAGATCCACGGTAACCATCTTCGGCGTTGTCGAGGGAGGCGCTTCTAGGGAACTAGAAGCGCTTTTTGATTTTGATGTCGATGCCGAACGTGCCGTTCTGGTCGCGTAGACCCACGATGGAAACGCTGCGATCCACGTTGTACTCCACCTGGATGACCTGCTGTTGCGTGGAGCCGACGTTGGAAACGTAGGTGATGGTGAGATTGCGAGCGATTTGCTGCTCGACGGTGACGCGCGCCGCCGCGTTTTGTTGCGATCCGGTCGAGCCGACCTCCGCGAGGCCTGGATCCATGCGAAAACGGGTGATGCCAAACAACCGCTCGAGCCGCCCGCCCAATTGGCTGGAGATGGCTTCGGAGAGAATTGCCGAAGCATTGGAAGTGCCACTCGGGGAGGCGCCGCCGCGCAGGGTGGCCTCCGAGGTGGTTTGCCCTAAGGCCAGCAGGGTAACGATATCGTCGGGCGGTAAGGGAGGATCCGAGCGATAGGCGAGCGTGAGCTTGCTTGCAGGGCCGTTGAAATTCAAGGTGATCTCGTATTGTTGGATGGTGGTGGTAGCTTCGACGTTCAGCACGGGGTCGAGACGGAAAGGATTGGCAAAGTTTAACTCTCCCCGTGAGACGCGATAGCGGTTACCGGCGAAACTCAAAGCGCCGGCAAGAATACGGATGTGGCCGAGCAGGATGGGGTGCTCCCAGGTTCCGCGCGCCCGGAGATTGGCCTCGGCCTGGAGTTCCGCGCCGGGCCATTCCATGCGGGCGTCGGGAGCAGAAACCGCTTCCACGTCAAACTGCAAGTTGCGCAAATAGGAGGAGCTGGTCGAAGGGCCGTTGATGCCTTCCTTTGCCGAAACGAACATGCCCGCGACCTGCAGCCCCTGCGTGAGCGTGACTCGCTCGATCGTCACGCGCCCGGAAAGCACGGCGGCGGAGGGTGTGCCGATGAGGCGAAGCGCCCCGCCGGCGAGCCAACTCATGCCCTGGGGATAACGGATGCGCACGCGATCGGAACGAACACTGATGTCGTAGCGGAGAGGGCTCTCCGAGTAATTGACGCTACCGGCGAGGCGCAGCGTTCCGCCCCCGCTTTCCGCGCTCAAATTCTCGAAGTGGAGCCGTGTGGTGTCAAAGATCAGGTCGCCTTGGACGGCGCTAAGCCCCGTGGGAAAATCCGCGGCGCGGGCCGATGCGTTTTCGATATGCACGCGTCCGGTGATGCGCGGCCGGTCCAGAGTTCCTTCAAAAGAAGCATTGACCTGGGCCGTGCCGCTCGTGCTCACTGCCGGCAGGTAGCCGCTCAAAAGGCGCAGGTCGAGCCCCCCGTTCAAACGCAGTCCAAGAGTGCGGCGTCCGGCAAATTGCACCGCCCCGGCGACCTGGAGGTTGGTGTCCTTACCTTGAAAAGTGACAGGTTCGACGTCGAGAGAGTCGCGCGACATGCGGAAGTGAACTACGCCGGTGTTTTCCAGGTGGACGCCGGCGAAATCCACGGCCATGCGCGAGAAATTGGCGTCGGCGACGATGTTTTCCGAATGGCGAAGCGGGCCTTTCACAGTAATGTCGCCGTCGGCGTTGGCGTGCCCGCTGAAGCTCTCAAGGTGTAAAGCCGTGAGCAAAAGCGGGTCCAGGTTAATATTCTTGATGGTGATCTTTTCGCTCAGGTTGTAGGGCTCGCTGAGGACCAGAGTAGAGCCGCCGGATATTTCTCCGGAGGACATCGCTGAGCTCAGGTCAAGGTGCGCCGCGACGCCGTCCGCTTTCAGATTGCCCTCGAAACTGCCGATTACGGATTGCCCGACCGTCAAATCAACGACACGGAGGGTTCCTTCGCCGTTGGGCGCCGTAAGCGAGCCCCCGGCCTTCATCCGGAAACTCAACTGCCCGCCGACAGGCAAACGGCGCGATTGCAGCGTTTCAAAATTGGCCAGCGGCAAACCGGCGCCAACCAGATCCGCTGAAAAGGTTTGCGCCCCGAACCGGTAGCTCGCCGATCCGGTGATGATTCCGGTGCCGCGGCCGCGCTCTTTCCCAGGCGGAAAGAATCGCAATTCCGCATTAGCAATGCGTGCCTCGTCCGAAGCAATGTTAAGTTGTCCGCGGAGGCGGTTGAATGAGAGCCCGTAGACGCGTCCATCGGCAAGATCAAAGAATCCGGTGACGTTCGGTTCGGCGCGCGTACCTCGTCCGTGAAACTGGCCCGTCAATGACCCTGCGACCGGATAAGACATTTCCAGGACTTTCTGGAGGTTTTCCGCAGAAACTTTCTCGAAGCTCGCTTCGGCGGTCCACTCGTTCAGGGGCCGGAAATTCCATTTCGTTAGCGCAAGGCTCGCCTCGATCGTCGCTTGCATCGGGCCGTGGTGGACGGTTCCATTCGCGAAGACCAGCTCGGTCGGCGAATAAGTCAGGTCGCCCTCCAGTGAATCCGCGAAGGCGCCGTCATAGCGGGCATTTTCGGCGCGGACATGGCCCTGAAACATGGCGCCGGAAGATCGGCCGGTGATCTTGCCGTCCCATTTCACGCTGCCGGAAATCGGTTTCGCGTCTTCTTCAGACCTCAGAGCAACCTCTCGAATGGCGTTGATAAAGTCCTTGTAGTCTCCCAGGGACTCGGTTTCAAACTTCACGTTCAGCAGAGAGTTCCGCGGGGCGAGAATGCCGTCAACCGAGCCGCGGGAAGAGGGCGTTTCGAATTGGCCGGCGCTGATAAAAAGAGTGTTGGGATCATAGCGGTAGCGAAGTTGCCAGGAACCGCGGACTGGCTGATGGTGTGCGGCAAGCGGTTCGGGATAATCCCATACGCTCTTCGCCGAGACTTCGAAGTTTCGAAAAGGGCCGGTCCAGGTTTCCACGGAGTCCGCCGAGATGCGGGAGTCCCAGTGCAATTCATTCACCGGGAAATTCCGGTGTTCGATCGAGGGCAAGATGGGCGCGAGCTGCATGCCTGCCACGTGTGTCTGGGCCCGGAACTTCCATCCCTCCCAGAGCATGTTCACGCGGCCCGATACCGTGCCCGCAAACGCACCCGCAAAGAAATCAGGAATCTCGAGGCCGGCGTTGTCCAGACGATAGCTGCCGCGGCTGATCAATCCTTTCGCGTGAAAAATCTCATAGGATAAGGCGACGTCTTCGCTCGAATACGTGCCGCTGCCTTTGACCTTGCCATCGGCAAGCTGGCCTTCGCCATGGAGGTCAACGCGTCCTGTCGGAATTTTGGGACTGCGAAGCGTATCGCGGAAGTCGACGAGCTGGACCCAACCGCGGTAGCGATAATCCCACTTGGGATCCGCAAAATCGGTCATCTCGGCCTGGGCATCCAAACGCGAATGGCCGGCATTGAGCACGCCTTGTTCCAGGGCAAAGCCACCGCGCCAAATGGTGAATTTTGCGGTCACGCCAACGGGCAAGGGCATATAGCGCTTCGAATCGAATTCCACGGTATGCCATTCGAGATTCCCCAGATACAAGGGATGCTCCGGGGTGCCCCCCGCGTCCAGAGAGAAGTTTAGATCGCCGCCGTGAACCGTGAGGGGCTGCTTCACATCGTTGTAGAGAATCCATCCATCCTCGAGCAAGAGACGATGGATGCGCAGTTTAAACAGGGTCTCATCCCATTGCCGTTTGACGGAAGGAGGCCGTTTTGGTGTGGGCACATTGCTCGAGCCGTTTTTGGCGACCAGCACATGCACGCGCGGCTGCCGCACCAACAGCTCATCGAGCGAGATTTGCCTACCCCAGAGGGAGTCGATGCGCAGCGCCGCTTGAACTTCACCCGCGGTGAACAGGGGCTCTACGCCGGCGGGCTCGTTTCCGTGAATCACCAAGTCATGGATGGTTAGGCGCAGGGCGAGCCAGTGAATGGAAATAGATCGCAATTCGGCGGTTCCGCCGGTCGCCCGGTCCAGGCGGCTTATGAGCAGCCGCTCGAGCAGGGGATTGCCGCTTCCGCTGCCGAAGAAGATCACCACGGCCAAAAGGCCGAGCACGGCCAGCACCCACGGGGTGTGAATGACCCAACTCCAAATCGGGTGGCGGCGTCCCTGGTTCATCTCGCGACCTCGACCAGGGATTTTTCGATGTGCAGGCGCAGCCGGCTCTCTTTTAACCATTGTTCCGCCTGCCGGTTGATGCCGTTCTCGATCAGCGCTTCCTGAATGGAATCCCGCGCCGCATCGAGGTCCGGCGGTTCTTGCCCGCGGGCCTTTGCCCGCGGCACAATCTCCGTCTGGTAAAAATTTTCAACGTCCTTGGGGTCCAGGTGCACCGCCGCGCGAAAGCGGGAATCCAAGTAGTTGCTCAGGTAGAGTTGCGAGGCGACCATCGCCCGCACATCCTGCTCGCTGAGCCCAGCTTGTTTCATTCTTGCTTGGTATTCCTCGCCCGATCGAAAGGAATCCCGGATGCGGCTTAGGCCTCGATCGATGTCCGCCTCCGAGGGGTGCGGCGAACGGGAGGTCTCGGCCTCGGTCCGCACGATCCATTGGTCGATCAGGCGGTCAAGAATCTGATCATCGGCCTCCGGCTGGCCATCGAGGAATTGCTGGTAGCGGGCCAGGGCGCGAACGTCGCTCCAAAGAATGATGTCGTTCTCCACGCGAGCGACGATGCGATCCACGACTTCCTGCGCCGCGAGCGGTCCCCGGGCGATGGCCATGACCGCGGCAAGGAGAATCCCGTGTAGGGCCAGGGGGCGCATTAGAAAGTGGACCCCAGGTTGAAGAAGATTTGGAAGCCCGACAGCCGCGTGCTCATCTGGCCGAGGGAGCCGCTCTGGCACTGATTGGGACCAGAAGTGGGTGCATTCGAGGGGCAAGGGATGGGGACGACAAACAAAGGCCGGTTGAGTTGGTAGCCGAGATCGATACGAATGGGCCCGACGGGCGTTTTATAACGGAACCCGAAGCCCACGGTGTGGGAAAAGTAGTTCAGCTCGTTCGAGCAATGCGTCACGCACATCGGCACATTGCTCGAGCTTGGGGGCAAGGACGGGTTTTGCAAGGCAAAAGTGGGAGCCGGCAGAAACGTCCGGAACGAGACACGGCTCAGGCGGCTGTATACGTTGCCGCCATCGTAAAACAGAGCTCCGCCTAGCGATGTTCCTATAAACGGCAGGCGCATGGGGAAGCGAAATTCCTGGTTGAGCATTAGCACGGCTTGGCCGCCGACGGGAAATCCGGTAATGGAGTCGCGCGGCCCGGCCTGGTTGAGGGCGAATCCGCGCAGGGAGGTACCGCCTCCGGCAAAGAAACGTTCGGGCAGCGGGATGACCGTGGGGAGCGGCGGCGTGGTCGGCGCGGGAAAGCTGAGCGAGACGGTGTCCCGGTATGGCGCTAGAACTCCCATGCGAATCGACCGCGCGAAACTGAAGCGGCGCTTTATGGGGTGATAGCTGGAGTTCTGGTAGAAAAACCGCAGGAAGCTGGCGCTCGAGCCAATGTAGGTGCTCGCCAGGTCAAAATCCGCGCTGTTAAAAGTGCCCTTCGAGGCGTCCGCCGGGTTGTTGCGGGAGTCCCGGACCCAGGTCACGCCAAACTGCGAAACCAGAGTAGGTTGATTGAAGAGCGGGATCTCCTGGGGCGGGATCTTGAGGTCGGAGACTTGTACCTGTCGAAAAGCGTAGCGAAAAAAGATGCTGCTCAGCGCGGTCACCTGATCGGTCAACTGCACCGAGCCCTCGTAGCGTTGTTGCGTGAAGGTGTTGATATCGCGCGTCTTCTCCGCAAAGACGGTGGCCTGAAAACTAAGCTTGGAATTACCGAAAGTGTTGGGCGCGGAGTAGCCGAGCAATGCGCGTCCCTGCAATGTGCTCCCGCGCAACTTGAAGGAGAGCGTATCGGCGCGGCCCGTCAGATTGAGTTTGCTGATTTCCAGAATGCCGCGGGGAGCGGCCTGCACCTGCCCGGCGGTCGGATTGGTGGTGCTGGCAAGTCGCTGCACTTCGAATCCTCCGCCATAAGCCAGGGTGTAACGTTTGGCTTCCTCGACCAGCACGGCAATGTCCTTGTCCGTGTTTGTTCCGTTGGGGTTCTGCGGCTCAATGGTAACGCGGTTGAAGACCCCCAGGTTGTAAAGGCGGCGCTGCGACTCGACGACGTCGCCCTCGCGCAAGGGTTGTTCGGGCTTGATACGCACTTCACGACGGATGACCCCCGGCCGGGTGTGTTCATACCCGCTGATCAACACGCGGCGTACGCGGATCTGCGGGCCTTCTTGGATGCGATAGACCAGTCTGACTTCGTCGGCTTGCTCGACCGGCGGCTTGACCTCTTTTTTGGATGGTTCCTTTTTTTCCGCCCCGGCGGGGGAACCGTGACGGGAAGCTGGCGATGCTTCGTCGTCCGCCGCGGTCGCGGGGGCGGGTTCCGCCGTCGCGGTAAAGGTGGCCTCGGGGAATCCCTCGTTAAAGTAGAGAGCCAGGATGTTGTCGCGGTCGGTGCTCACGCCGAAATCGGAATAGGGCTGACCGGGAGTGGAACCGACGACTCCCAGGAGCTCTTCCTCCTTGAAAGCATGAATTCCCTCGATCGACAGCGAGGCTACTCGCGTTTGCTTGCCTTCCTCGACCGTGAAGCTGATGAACAAGTCCCCTTCCCTGCCCTTATAATTATCCTCCACCCAGGGGATGACTCGCGCGTCCAAAAAGCCGTTGGCCTGATACAGGCTCTGCATGGATTGCGCATCTAGATCCACCAGCCGCCGGCTGAAGCGACCCGGCGAGCCGAAGGCTCCCTGGAAAATCTGCAGGCGGCTCTTTAGCAATTCCGTGTCGAAGTATTTGTTTCCGGAGATCTCGATGCCCACAAGCTTGTGCTTGTCGCCACGCTCGGCGGTATAGGTGATGGCTTCCTGCGTCCCTTGCCAAGCGCTCGTTTTCACATCGTGCATGGCGATCTTGTAGCTCACGTCGGCATCGAAATAGCCCTGACGTTCCAACCTCTCCCGAATGTTCCGTTTTCCTTCTTCGAGAAGGTCCGTGTCCACGGCTCCTTCCTGGTAGATGGGGATCAGTCTCTTGAGCTCCCCTTCGGAGAATTTCGCGCCACTCACGGAAACCTCGACGCGCGGCCCCTGGGTAACCTCCAAAAAAATCGCGGCGGTGTTTTTGGCCGCATCGAATTCCCCCCGCCGCACGCTGACGCGCGCGCTCAGATGGCCCTTTTTGGCGAGAAATTTCCTGACGCGCTCGGTTCCGTGCTGCGAGCGGGCCGAAGTGATGGCCTGTCCGGCCTTCATCTTGAAACGTGACAGCAGGGTCGCGTCGCGGTACGCGGTGTCATTTTTCAGTTGTATGCTCGCCACACGAGCCCGAGGGCCCGGCTTCACATGAACGATAATATCCATCTGATGCGTCTCGGGATGCGGCACGGTTTCCGCGGAAACTTCCGCGCGGTACAAGCCTTCGTCCCGAAGGGTTTCCCGCAACCGCTCGAGGGCGGCGTCCACGATTTCTTTGCGGTAGGTTTGGCCGAGGCCAATTTGCATCGCGGCCACGGCCGAGGCCTCGCTCGGCGGCGGCTCCAGCCCGTTCAGGCGCACCGCATTGAAGAACAAATTTTCCCGCGCCACGAAGTCCAGCCGCACGCCCTCCTTCTCCGGGCTAACCACGGCGCGTAGATCGGCATAATCGCCCGTGCGATAAAGCGCTCGAAGGCTTTCCGCGACTTTCTCCCGATCGAGAGGCTTTCCTGTTTCGACCGCGATGCCCGAAGGAGACTCCAGCAAAACCTGGCCGTCCTCGCGCACAATGCGGACGCTAACCACCACGGGGTTCGCGGCCGCCTCGCTCGCCGAAGCCGCTTGCGGAGCGTGCGGCCGCGAATACGCCGGCGCCGCCCCCAGGAGCAGCGCAAGCGCGATCAAGGCTCGGACCGTGTTGGTGCCGCGGAATCTCATGCTTTCTCTCGCTCAGACGAAGCGTAGCACAGGGGCGTTGCCTCTCCTCTCTAGTTTGGCGCTATGATGTTACTTGGCAGGCCTGTCTGAATGGCCAGTCCGGACCGTACTATTGGTGAGCGATTCTCTCGAGGAAAAGTACTCCCGCCAGATGCTGTTTGCCGGGATTGGGCCCGACGGCCAGCGTCGTCTGCTCGGTTCACGCCTCGCGATGGTTGGCTGTGGAGCCATCGGGGCTGCCGCCGCCAACCTCCTCGTGCGTGCCGGAGTGGGTTCACTCACCATCATTGATCGAGACTTCGTGGAACCGTCCAATCTCCAGCGCCAGACGCTGTTCGATGAATCCGACGCCCGCGATGCGCTTCCCAAAGCGGTTGCCGCCGAGCATAAACTGCGCTCTATCAATGCGGGTGTCGAGGTGCGGGGCGTCCTTGCCGATCTCAACCCGAAAAATGCCGTGGAGCTTCTATCCGGCTCGGACCTCATCCTCGATGGCACCGATAATTTTGAGACCCGCTTCCTCATCAATGATTTCGCGGTCGAATCGCGCCGGCCTTGGATTTACGCAGCGGCGGTCTCGAGCTATGGCTTGACCATGACCATTCGGCCGGGACTTACCCCCTGCCTTGCTTGTCTTCTCGAATCCGGGAATTCCTCGCATCCGCTCGACGAAACCTGCGACACGATCGGGGTGCTCGGTCCGATTGTGAACCTCATTGCGTCCTGGCAGGCGGCCGAGGCCCTGAAGATTCTGGCAGGCCATCCTGAGGCTCTCGACTGCCGGTTGCTCTCCTCGGACGTCTGGACCGGCCGAATGCAAGCGATCCGCCCGGCCCGCAATCCGGAATGCCGGGCCTGCGTCAAGCACGACTACTCCTATCTTCGAGGCGAGGCGCAGCCTCATATCACCCTCTGCGGCCGTGATTCTGTCCAGATCCACGAGCGCAGTCGGGCTCTGGACCTCTCCGCCCTGGCCAGCCGGTTACAGCCGGTCGTCGAGGAGGTTCGCCAAAACGATTTTCTCATCCGCTTCCGGGTTGCGCCTTACGAAATGACGGTTTTTGCCGACGGCCGCGCCATCCTGAAGGGCACCAAGGATCCGGCCGTGGCGCGCTCTCTCTATGCACGGTACCTGGGGGCGTGACCGGGTCTTCCGCCGCGAGGAGGAGAATTCCCGATTCAGCGAGGATGCCCGGAACGGCCGAACGAACTCCTCATGCTGGCGCGATCCAGGTTTTCGCGAAGGTTCATGAGCGTGAGAAAAGTGCTTAAGATCCGGGCTTTCAAATCATCGGTCAGGTGCAGGCCGCTGGTGGCCACCCGCGCCAACCGCTCGCCATGGTCGGTGATGAAGCGCATGATCTCGCGCTGACGTTCCTGTGTGGTATTTCCCAGGGCCGTCTCCCGCCGCATCTCCGCGCAGCTGGTTTCCAGAGACAGGGTAAAGTGCAACGCGCACAGCTTCTGCTCGGCGAGTGCCGCGGGCGAGTCGTTTTTGCATCCAGCGACTTGGCAAGTTGTTCCCATGGGACCTGAGGGTGCACGACGATAAGTAACATTACCCGGTCGGAAAATCCAGTGCCCATCGGGCCACATGCGCCGAATCTTACATGGCCCGCCCGGGTGTCCGCGCGGCACCCACAATCCGGGGGACGCCCAAGGGAATCCTGTTTTTCGATTGACAGAAATATGCAGGCAGCCGTATAAATATGCATAGGTGGGGAAGAAGTCATGGGCGCGGGGAAAACATTTCGCCAAGGGCAAATCCTGCGGTTGGTAACCGGTGAGCGCATCGGCAACCAGGAGGAACTACGCCGCCGGTTGGCGGCCGAGAAGATGCGCGTTACCCAAGCCACGCTTTCGCGGGACTTGCAGGAACTTCGCCTGGTGAAGACGCTGGACGGATACAAGCAGGCCGCGGCCTTGCCGGAAGAGCCCGCACCGTTGCCCCCGCTCGAACGGGCGCTGGCCGAGTTTCTCCTCGACATCCGCCCCGCAGAAAACCTCCTGGTGCTGAAGACTCCACCGAGCGGCGCGCAACCGCTAGCCGCGGCCGTCGATGCGGCGAAATTCACGGAAATCGCCGGGACCATCGCCGGGGACGACACCGTGTTGATCATCACCACCAGCAAGAAGACTCGCGAGTCGCTCCAAAGAAAGATCGAAGGCCTGGTGAAATGAGGGACGCCCGCCAAGTCGCGGTCGTGGGCGCCACGGGGTATAGCGGCCTGGAATTGGCGCGCATTTTGCTGCGTCACCCCGCACTCCAAACGCCGGTTTTCTACGTTCGCGACGCGCACCCCAGGGAGTGCCTGTCGGAACGTTTTCCCCAATTTCGCGGCTGGGGCGAAGCGCCCCTGCGGCCGCTATCGGTTGAGGCCATTGCCTCGTCGAGCGCGGGCACGGCCTTTCTCGCCACCCCGCATGAAGTCTCGTCGGAATTGGCGCCGACCTTGCTCGAAGCCGGACTGCGGGTCATCGATCTGAGCGGCGCATTTCGCTTTCACGAAGGGGAGACCTTCATTTCCTGGTACAAGCTGCCGGCACCCCAGGCGGAGTGGCTCGCCGAGGCGGCCTATGGCCTCCCGGAGCTTTATTCCCAGGAAATTGCGCGAGCCCGATTGGTCGCCAATCCCGGCTGCTACGCCACGAGCGTCATTCTGGCGCTTCGCCCGCTCACCGAATCCGGCTGGATCGCCCCGAACACCTCGGTCGTTTGTGACTCGAAGTCCGGGGCCAGCGGCGCGGGCAAAGATCCCCGGCGCGATTTGCACTTTGTCGAGGTGGATGAGAATTTCAAGGCGTACGGCTTATTCACGCATCGCCACACTCCGGAAATCCTCGAGCATACCGGCTTAAGCGAATCGCAGGTGGTCTTTTCGACGCACCTCCTGCCGCTCGTGCGCGGGATTCTCTCGACCATTTACGTCACGCTCGATCCGCCGCGAGCTGCCGCCGATGTGGAAGCCTTGTTCCGCCGGTTCTACGCCGGGCGGCCGATGGTCCGCATTTGGCGTGAAGGGACGCTGCCGGAGTTGCAGCACGTGGCCCATACGAATTTTTGCGATATCGGCTTGGCCTTGGATTCCTCTGGACGGCGCCTGGTGCTCGTTTCCTGTCTCGACAACCTTGGGAAGGGCGCTGCGGGCCAGGCGGTCCAGAACTTGAACCACATGCTGGGTATCGAGGAGCAGACCTCACTCCAATGAGAACCGTAATCAAATTCGCCGGAGCCTTGCTCGAAGATGACTCGACGGTGCGGAGCCTGGCTCGCCAGGTGGCCGCGCTGTCGCAGGAGGGGCACGAAATCCTCGTGGTGCACGGGGGCGGCAAGCTTTTCACCGCCACGCTCAAGCGCATGGCCATCGAAAGCAAATTCGTCGGCGGCCTGCGCGTCACGGACCGCGAGACGCGCGACGCCGCCATCATGGTTTTTGCGGGCCTGCTGAACAAGAGACTTGCGGCAGCGATTTCCGCCGAGGGCCAGCCTGCCGTCGGAATCTCCGCTGCGGATTCGCGGTGCTTCCTCGCCGAGCCGATGGTGCACAACGAGGTGGAAGGCAGCTTGGGCTATGTCGGCTATCTGACCGGCTTGAATTTGCCGTTTATCGAGTCCTTGTGGCGCGAAGGACTGCTGCCCGTGGCGCCTTGTCTGGGCATCGGTTCCGACAATGAGCTCTATAACATCAATGCCGATCACATGGCCGCGGCGTCGGCGGAATTCCTCGGCGCCGACCAGCTGATTTATCTCACCGATGTGGCCGGCGTGCTGGATGGCGAGAAGGTTCTTTCCGTGGTTGGCTGCCAGGAAATCGACCGACTCGTGCAGCGGCGGGTCGTCTGTGGCGGCATGGTCTTGAAGCTGGAAGCCGCGAAGCGAGCCATCGAAGGGGGCGTCGGGCGGGTCCGCATCGTGGGCGGCTCGACCCCTGAGGCGCTGCTGCTGGCCTCCCATCCTGACGAGGCGGCCGCCGTGCCCGGAACGCTGGTCCTCGGCCATGCTCATACGGCGGCGCAGGCGGCTTGCACGGTGGCCTAATGCCGAACTCCACGCAAAGAAGCTCCCGACCGCAACCGGCAGGAAAGCCCAGGAAACGGCCACGGGCGAGCTCCAAGCCGGGCGCAGCTTTACAGGACGCCGAGAAATTTCTACTGCCTACCTACAAGCGGCCGCCTGTGCTCATGAGCCACGGGCACGGCGCCTATGTTTTCGACGCCACAGGCAAAAAGTATCTCGATTTTCTTGGCGGCATTGCCGTCAATGCGCTCGGCCACGCCCATTCGCGAATCGTCAAGGTGATCCGCCGCGAAGCCGCGCGCGCGATTCATCTCTCCAATCTTTATCATCACCCGTTCCAGGGCCCGCTGGCCCGCAAGCTCGCCGAATGGTCCGGTATGGATCGCGTGTTCTTTTCGAACAGCGGGACCGAAGCGATCGACGGAGCGATGAAGCTGGCCCGTCTGGCCGGGCGCACGCCCGCAACGCCCCTCGGAAGGCCCGCCGAGAAGCATCGTTTCCTGGCTTTGGAGAATTCCTTTCATGGACGCACCTTTGGAGCCATCAGCGTCACCGCCACCGAGAAATACCGGCTGCCTTTTGCGCCTGTGGTTCCGGGCGTCGAGTTTGTTCGCTTCAACGATCCCGCCGATTTGGAAGCCAAATTCGACGCTACCGTTTGCGCCGTTCTTCTCGAAACGGTTCAGGGAGAGGGCGGCATCCATCCCGTCAGCGAAGCCTTCTGGGACCGCGCTCGCTCGCTGGCCTCCGAGCATGGCGCGTTGCTCATTGCCGACGAGATCCAGTGCGGGCTCGGCCGTACCGGGCGCTACTTTGCCTATCAGAAATTCGCTTCTAAGCCCGACATGGTGTTGATCGCCAAGCCCCTGGCCGCCGGTCTGCCGCTGGGCGCCATTCTTACCACCGAAGCGGTGGCCTCCCAGGTGTCTCCCGGAATGCACGGCACTACTTTTGGCGGCGGACCGCTGGCTTGCGCCGTGGCCCTCGAGTTTCTGAGCATTGTCGAAGAAGAACGGCTTCTCGAGAATATCCGTGCTCGCGGCGAGGAGCTCCGAGAGGGACTCGGGAGGCTCGCTTCGCAGTTCGACTTCATCCGCGAAATCCGCGCCGAAGGACTGATGATCGGCATCGAGCTTTCCGTAGAAGGCGGACCGTTTGTAGCCGAAGCCATGGAGCGCGGTTTGCTGATCAACTGCACGCACGACTTTACCCTTCGCCTCCTGCCGCCCTTTGTCATCACCCGCGCGGAGGTCCGCGAATTCCTGAAACTTTTCGAAACGGTTCTTGCAAAAACTCCCAAGCCGGCTTCCGCTTCGGAGGCCGCCAAGTCTGCCATTCTGCCGGGCGCCGCCCACGCTGCGGCAAGAGGATAAAACGAATGACTACCACGACACTCGTCGCGCCTATTTCCTTGTCGAGCGATCTGCTCACCGGGGCGGAATGGAGTCCCGCGCATACGCGCGAACTCCTCCACCTCGCCGCGGACATCAAGGCGCGACCGGTTCGCTACGCCTCCACGCTGCACGGCAAATTTATTGCCCTGATTTTCGAAAAGCCCTCGCTGCGTACGCGCGTCACGTTTGATGTCGGGATTCAAAGCATGGGCGGAGCGGTGGTGTTCCTGGACCACACGCAGGCCTCCGCCTCGCTCGGCAAGCGCGAATCCATCGCGGATGTGGCGCGCAACCTGGACCGCTGGGTTCACGGCATCGTGGCGCGCGTGTACTCACAAAAAGTGCTCGAGGAGATGGCCGCGAACGCCGGCATTCCGGTGATCAACGCGCTTTCTGACAAGTTCCATCCCTGCCAGGCGCTGGCGGATTTTTTCACGCTCGAGGAGCGTTTCGGCGCTTTGCGCGGATTCAAGCTGACTTATGTGGGCGACGGCAACAACGTTTGCCATTCCTTGATGTGTCTCGCGGCGCGGCTTGGCGTTCATTTGCGGGTGGCCACGCCCGAGAACTACGCACCCGAACCGGAGGTAGTATCGGACAGCAAGCGCGTAGCCCGCGAGACGAAAGCGAAAATCGAGCTCATGAACGACCCGCGCGAAGCGGTCCGCGACGCGATGGCCGTTTACACCGATGCCTGGACCAGCATGGGCTTTGAAGCCGAAGAAGAGGTGCGTAGCAAAGTCTTCGAGCCTTACCAGGTCAACAGCGAACTGATGTCCCTTGCCGCTCGCGACGCTGTTTTCATGCACTGTCTTCCGGCGCATCGCGGCCTCGAGGTTACCGCGGAAGTGCTCGATGGGCCGCGATCGGTCGTCCTCGATCAATCGGAAAACCGCATGTATGTGCAGAAGGCCATTCTGCACACGTTGTTCTGACCCGAGAGATGCTTTCGCACGGGTTTCGAACCATCTTTGATTTTCTTTGTAGGGCGCGGCACACTGCGCCCCAGTTTGGCTATACCCGATAGCAAGAGAGGAATTGTGAAAACGCAACAGGACAAACCCAAGAAGGTGGTGCTCGCTTATTCCGGAGGGCTGGACACCTCCATCATTATTCCCTGGCTCAAGGAAAACTACGGCTGCGAAGTCATCGCTGTGATTGGCGACGTGGGCCAGCAGGAAGACCTCGAGGCCGCGCGCAAGAAGGCCCTCTCGACGGGCGCGTCTCGGGCGTACGTGGAAGATCTTCGCGAAGAATTTGTTCGCGATTACATTTGGCCGACGCTGCGTGCCGGCGCCATTTACGAGCACACCTACTTGCTCGGCACCTCCATGGCGCGGCCGGTCATTGCCAAGCGCCAGGCAGAAATCGCCCTCCAGCTCTCGGCCGATGGCCTCGCCCACGGCTGCACCGGCAAGGGCAACGATCAGGTGCGCTTCGAATTGGCGTACAAAGCCATCGCGCCGAATGTCCAGATCATCGCGCCCTGGCGGGAGTGGGACATTCACTCGCGCGAGGATGCCATCGCTTACGCCGAAAAACACCATGTGCCGGTCGAGCAGACCAAAAAAAATATTTACAGCCGCGACCGCAACATCTGGCACCTCAGCCACGAGGGCGGAGAGCTCGAAGACCCCGCCAATGCGCCGAGCGAGGCCATGTGGCAGTGGGTTGTTTCGCCGGAAAAAGCTCCGGACCACGCGGCGGAGGTGGAAATCGGATTTGCATGCGGCACTCCGGTTTCCGTCAACGGCTCCGAGCTGCCTCCCGTCGATCTTCTGAACCAGCTGAATGAGATTGCCGCGAAGCATGGCATTGGCCGAACCGACCTCGTCGAAAACCGCCTGGTGGGCATGAAATCGCGCGGCGCTTACGAAACCCCCGGCGGAACGCTGCTCATGAAAGCGCATCAGGAGCTTGAACGGCTTACCTTGGACCGCGAGACGGCGCACTTCCAACAGGCGCTTGCGAATCGCTACGCGGAACTTGTTTACTACGGCTTGTGGTTCTCGCCGTTGCGCGAGGCAATCGACGGGTTTTTCAACATCGCGCAGCAGCGCGTCACCGGCGCCGTTGGCCTGAAATTGTGGAAGGGCACGCTCAGCGTCACCAAGCGCGTCTCTCCGTTTTCACTCTATCGCGCCGACCTCGCCAGTTTCACCATGGGTCGCTACAACCCGAAAGACGCGGAAGGCTTCATCAATTTGTTTGCGTTGCCGGTGACGGTTCGCCCCAAAGCCAAAGCGGAAACCAAATGACGGCAGGGAGACTCGGCATTCCGGGGAATGGGCCGAGCGCGATCCCGCCCGAGCGCGGGCGCATCGGGCGGCCCTTCTTGGCCAACCGCCAACGAGGGCGCCACGAAGGAAACCGGGAACCGAAGGCGGCAAAGCTTTCATGACCGAACGCAAGGACGACCGATTATGGGGAGGACGCTTCGAACGCGCGCCGGACGCGCAATTCGACCGGTTCCAGCGGTCTTTCGCGTTCGATCGCCGGCTCCTACCGTACGAGCTTGCTGTGGACCGCGCCTGGGCCAAGGCTCTTGAACCCGTCGGGATTCTCACCGCCGCGGAAGTCGGGCAAACCCTTGAGGCCTTGGATAAGATTGCCGAGCGCGCAAAAACGGACCCGGCCTGGATCGATTCTTTCGGGGCCAACGCCGAAGACGTCCATCATTTTGTCGAGAAAGCGCTGGTCGAGGAACTTGGACCGCTCGGGTTCAAACTGCACACCGGCCGCAGCCGCAACGAACTCATCGCCACGGATTTTCGCCTGTTCGTGAGGGATGCCGCCGAGGAAACCGGGCGCGGGCTAGAAAACCTGTTGCATGCGTTTCTGAAGCAAGCGAAAGCGAATCTGGATGTGCCCATGGCCGGCACGACACACATGCAGCATGCGCAGCCGATACTGCTTTCGCACTTTTTGCTTGCCCACGCCGAGGCCTTCGCGCGCGACAGCACACGCCTCGAGCACGCCGCCGCCGGCGCGGATGCCTGCCCCATGGGTTCCGGCGCGCTCGCCGGGAATTCCTTCGCCATTGACCGCAACGCCATCGCGAAAGAGCTGGGTTTTTCCCGCATCACGCTGAACAGCCTGGATGCCGTGAGCGATCGCGATTTTGCGCTCGACTATCTTTTCGCGCTGGTTGGGATGGCCACGCACCTGTCCCGCCTCGCTGAAGATTTCGTCCTCTTTGCCTCCGAGGAATTCTCCTACGTGATTCTTCCCGAGGAATACTCCACCGGCAGCAGCCTGATGCCGCAGAAAAAGAACCCGGACTCCTGGGAACTCGTTCGCGGAAAAACCGGCCGCATCACCGGCGCGCTCGTTGGCTTGCTGACCGCGCTGAAGGGTCTGCCGACGGGCTATCAGCGCGATCTGCAGGAAGACAAGGAAGCGCTTTTCGCCGCGCACGATCAGGTTGCGGGCATGATCGCGGTCGCGACCGGCGCGCTCGGGTCCACCAAGTTCAACGCCGAGCGGTTGCGGGCCGCGGCGTCGAATCCCGCGCTGCTCGCAACCGAAGCCGCGGACTATCTCGTCCGCAAGGGTATTCCGTTCCGCCATGCGCACGACATCGTTGGTAAGATCCTGCGCGAGGCGGAAAAACGAAACGTTTCCTTCACTCGGCTGCCCCTCGATGCGCTCGAGGAAATCTCGCCCGCCTTGGGGGCCGATCTTTTCGAAAGTCTCAGCGTGGATGCGGCGCTCGCTCGAAAAAAAGTTTCCGGCGGTACCGCGCCAGAAAGCGTGCGTGGCGCCGTCGCTCGTCTGGAAGCACGTCTCAACAAAAAAGCCGTCAAAACAGGAGCAAAGCCATGACCGTACCATCCCCACTTCACTTGGGAGCTCCCCCGCTCGCGGGGGGAGACTGGAGGTCCCTTCCGGGAGCGCCATGCTAGCCGCCCGGACGCAATGCGAATGAAACAAGCCCCCTCGGAAGCCGCCCTGCCGCGCGGATTCCGCTTTGCCGCGACCGCCTGCGGGCTGAAAAAGACCGGTGCGCTCGATCTGGCCATCCTTTCAAGCGATGTTTCCGCCTCGGCTGCCGCGGTCTTCACACAAAACCTGGTGGTGGCCGCGCCGGTGGTGCTCTCGAAAAAGCATCTGGAGCTTTCCGGGGGGCGCATGCGGGCCGTGGTGGTGAACGCCGGGAACGCCAACTGCGCGACGGGAGCCCAGGGCGAGGCAGCTTCGCGGCGCACCGTCGAAGAAACCGCAAGGCGTCTCGGCGTCGAACCTAAAGAAGTGTTCGTGTGCTCCACCGGGGTCATCGGGGTGCAATTGCCGGTAGAAAAAATTCTGCGAGCGCTGCCCTCGCTCACCCGCAACCGGCGCCTCTCGGCGCGCTCGTTCGCGGAGCTGTCGCTCGCGATCTGCACCACCGACACGCGCCCCAAGACCGCCGCGGCTTCGTTCCGAATGGCGGGGAAGAGGATTCACCTGGTGGGCTGCGCCAAGGGCGCAGGGATGATCCATCCGAATATGGCGACGACGCTCGCGTTTGTGCTGACCGACGCGGCCATCCCGCCGGCGCTGCTGCAAAAGACCCTCAACCAGGTGACGCGAAGGACCTTTAACTCCATCAGCGTGGATGGCGACACCTCGACCAACGACACGCTTCTTGTTTTGGCAAACGGCGAGGCCGGTGGGCCAGCCATTGAGAAAGGCAGCAAGGCTCATCGCGCATTCATCGGAGCGCTCGAAGAGGTTTGCCGGTCGCTTGCGTTGCAAATCGTTGCGGACGGGGAAGGCGCGCAGCGAGTGATCGAAATTGAGGTGCGCCACGCCAAGAGCGAGGCGGGCGCCCGTCGCATCGCGGAAACCATTGCCACTTCGCCGCTGGTGAAGACTGCGTTTGCCGGCGGCGATCCGAACTGGGGCCGCGTCTTTGCGGCCGCCGGCCGGTCGGGGGTGACGTTCGATCCCGCGCTGGTGGAGATAAAGATGGCGGGTATTCCCGTGCTGCGGCGGGGTCAGCCGCTCGGGTTCAATGAGCGCGCCGCCAGCAACAGGCTTCTTGCGAATCACGTTCCGGTGGTCGTCGACCTGCATGCCGGTGAGGCCTCGGCCCGCTACTGGACCTGCGACTTCACCGCGGAGTACGTGCGCATCAACGCAAGCTATCGCACCTGAAAACCACAGCTTCTAGAGAAGACACAAGATCCCCCCGCGGGCCGCCTCTATTCCCACTGCCAGTTGGCGAATTGCTCGCGGAGGGCGATTTTCTTGAATTTGCCCACGGACGTGCGCGGGATCGCGTCCAGGAAGACGAAAGCGTCGGGAAGCTGCCACTTGGCAAAAGACGCGGCGAGAAAGGCCCGCAACTCATCGGGAGTCGCCCGGGCGCCCTCTTTCAGGACCACGGCGGCGAGCGGGCGCTCCTGCCATTTCGGATGTGGGATGCCCACGACGCAGGCCTCTTTCACTGCAGGGTGACCCATCAGTGCGTTTTCCAGGTCGACGGAACTGATCCATTCCCCGCCGGACTTCACCAGATCTTTCGCACGGTCGACGATCTTGAGGTAGCCTTCTTCGTCTATCGTGGCGACATCGCCGGTGCGGAACCAACCGTCGTCGGTCCAGCGATGTGCCTGGTCGGGAGATTGGTAGTAGCTCGCGGCCACCCAGGGGCCACGAATTTCGATTTCGCCGGAGGTGACGCCATCCCAAGAGGCTTCGCCTTCCGGCCGCATGAGGCGAATCTCGACAAAAGGGGCGGGCCAACCCTGTTTGGCGCGGACGTCGTATTTTTTCTCATCCGGCCAGCCGTGCATGTGCGCGCGGAGGCCGCCGGAAGTGCCGATGGGGGCGGTTTCGGTCATACCCCAGAGGTGTTTGATGTGCAAGCCAAAACGATCGAGGCGGCGGATGAGCTCGACCGGTGGAGCGGTGCCGCCACAGAGGACCGTGACGGGAGAGTCGAATTTCCATTTGGTCGGATTCTTTTCGAGCGCGTCGAGAACGGCGATCCAGACCGTGGGTACGCCGCAGGCGATGGTCACGCGCTCCCCGACCAGCAGCCCCAGGACGCTCTCCGGATCGACATGCGGGCCGGGAAGCACCAGACGCGCGCCCAGCATGGTGGCGGCAAAGGGAATGCCCCAGGCATTGGCGTGAAACATGGGTGCCACGGGCAGGACGGTATCGGCTTCGCTCAAGCCCAGCACTTCGACGAGCCCGCAACAGAAGGAATGCAGCACGAGAGCGCGATGGGAATAGATGACGCCTTTGGAAAAGCCGGTGGTGCCGGAGGTGAAGCACATCGCCGCGCCATCGTTTTCCTCGATCGCGGGGTAGTGGAAGTCGTCTCGGGATGCGGCCAGCAGTTCTTCGTAATTCAAAAAGCCTTCGGGCACGGCGCTCGAACCGTAGGGCACGACGATTACGCGCTCGAAAGAGGCGTCGTCGCGGAACTTTTCAAAAATGGGGCAGAGCACGTCGTCGACAAGGAGAAAGCGGTCCCCCGCGTGTTTCGCGACGCCGGCAATTTCGTGGGGATGAAGGCGCAGGTTCAGCGTGTGCAGGATACCGCCGGCGCAAGGAACTCCGAAGAAGGCTTCGAGGTGGCTCGCATGATTCCACATCATGGAAGCGACGCGGTCGCCAGGTTCGAGGCCGAGTTTCTTGAGGGCCGTCGAAAGGCGGCGGGCGCGACGATAGAAGTCCCCGTAGCAGCTGCGAACAAGGGAGCCGTCCGGCTTGCGCGAAACAATTTCGACACGCGGAAAGATCTTCCCGGAACGCTCCAGGATGGTCGGGAGCGTCAAAGGGAAGTTCATCATCGTGCCGCGCATGGGACCCTCCCGGGACCGGGCGCATGCTAGCACGAATTTTTGGCCAAGGGGAGGAGGCGGACAGGGGCAAAACCGGGGCATATTGGGCACCCTAGCGAATCCGGCCATTAATTTAGTTGCAAATGGCGAAAAATTCCGAGACCATGCACCAGACCGCTGAAGGTCCGGTCTCGCTCCCCCGGCGGCTCCCAAATCCGCCTCCTCGGTGAACGAAAAGCTGTGTCTTCGGCGCGCTCCGCGACTGGCAAGTCAGGTTCCGGGCAGAAGGAGTAATAGGTGAAGAAGCTCTACATCGGTAATCTTCCGTTTTCGGCCACGGAGGATCAGCTTCAGGAGTGGCTGTCTCAAGCAGGAGTATCCCCTTCAGGAGTAAATCTCATTCGCGATCGTTTCACAGGCCAATCGCGCGGGTTTGCCTTCGTCGAAATCAACAGCGACGAAGATGCGGACCGTGCAATCAATTCCTTGAACGGACAGAATTTCGGGGGACGAAACCTAGTGGTGAACGAAGCGCGTCCTCAGACGGAGCGCAGCGGCGGCGGGCGTGGTGGTGGCTACGGCGGCGGGCGCGGCGGCGGTGGCGGACGCGGCGGCTACGGCGGTGGGCGCGGCGGTGACCGTGGCGACCGAGGCGACCGCGGCAATCGCTGGTAGAAAAGGCAGTTCGCGCCTAAGAGAACGGGGCTCAGCCCAGCGGGCCCTTTACCTCAGTCTCCAGAGAATCCGAGCCGGTCTCGGCGAGTCACAGAATAGTCCTTCTCCCCTCTCCTTGTCGGTATTCCACTTTGGCAGATTCATCCCCTCGAATAAGCGCACGGTAGCGCACGGGCGGCCAACCCCGAGCCTCGGGAGCGCAACGCACGAAACAAAAGTCCCCGTAACGGGTTTGATACAACGGGCGAGGAAAATGCTTCGCCCGGGAATCGCTCATGTGTATGAATAATCTGGCTTGGGTGCGGCGCTCCGGAACCAGGTACTGAGCGACGGGCTCGGTGAACCTTCCGCACGCGTTTCGCATCCAAATGGCATGGGTAGAAAGTATTACGAAATAGTATGACGACCTGGAACAAAGCCGATTGGAAGCAATTCTACGAGGTGGCCCGCCGTCCGTGGCGGCATCACCGCCCCCCCCGCCCCGTTTATCCGACTGGGCGCAATCGCGTGCTTCCCGCGCAAGGATTCAGTCTTTCGGAGTTGGATGACGCCGGTGTCAACCTGGATCTCGCTGAACGCCTCGGACTTCCGGTAGACGCGGGACGGATCGGGACCTACGGCCCCAATGTCACCGTGCTGCGCGATTTCGTACGCTCCTCGCGGCGCCCTTTGTAAGACGGCTGTAAAACGGCGCACTCGTTCAATGAGCGCCTTCTGTTTCAATGACCACGATATCCACGGTCTGGGAGTCGGCTTGTTTTAGAGAGACCTTCCGGCCCAGATGCTCAAAAGCCTTGAGAAAATCCGGATCTTCCCAAGCGCCATCTTCCACTTCATCCCAACAAAAAAGTTGGTAATCGCCAGGCGGAATTCCCCTCAGCAGGAAATGCCCGTATTGATCCGTGGCAACTTTTTGGGAAAGGCTGTCCTGACCTTGAGGGTCTCCGACGGGAAGCAACACCACCCAAACGTCGGTCACCGGACGGTTGTCCTTGTCTCTGACCGATCCTTCAATGCGCGCCCCTCTCGAGCTGATCGTAACTTCCACAGAAGCGTTCGTTCCGCGACTTACATTGAAGCCGTCTGCTAACCCATCCACACCGCCGTACCGCACTTCTTTGAGGTAACAGTCTTTGCCTAGTCCGGCAATCGCCAGCCGATACCTGCCGTCAAAGACGTCGTTTAAAGCAAACGAGCCAGTTGCCGACACCCTGGCGGGCTGGCTGAAACCATAGCTGCGATCTGCTCCTTGGAGAAAAACCGTGAGGAAGTCCGCATCCAGGCTTTTCGTGCCTTCCCACGTCACGTGCCCCGAGAGCCTGGTGCCCTGCGCGATCGTGAGATTAGCCCCATCCACGTCGGCGTTTGCAACCTCAAGTTTCTGAAATGCATGGTACCTCCTGACCTCATCCGACCAGAAGGCTATCAGGGTGTAGGAGCCCGGCAAAACATCGCGAATGACGAAGCTCCCGTCGGGAGTGTCGGAGAGCGTATCGCGCTCGGGAAGACTAAACCACTGACTGCTCTCGCTGGGTACAAGAGTCACCGTGTAAGCCGCATTGGAAAGACGCGAGACCAGGTTGTAGATCCGGCCGCGCACGGTGAACGCGGGAACCGGCCGTATCAAGATCTCTAATCCAGGAATCTCCTCACCAGCTTTCACACTGAGTGTGCTGGCCCGCGCGGGATCCGAGGCGCCGGGGTAGTACATCGGCACATATCCGTGCTCTTCCTCGCCACTCGTCCGCTCGGTTTCGTCTCGACCGATCACGTGCTCGTTGGGCTTGTAATCTGCCCGAACGAAGTATCTTCCGGGACGCAGGTCGAACAACCGGTACTCCCCAAGATCGTTGGTTGGCACGGTGGTCTCGGAAGTCAAACTCTTTTTTCCCCTGGAGTAGACTTCGCGCAGAGCGCTAACCTGCATCCATGGCAGGGGTTCTCCATCCTCATTGATAACCCGGCCGGCAATTACGGCGGAGGGGATTAAGCGGAAAAGCAAATCTTTCAGGTCTTGACGAGGCCGAAGACTGAGGATTGCTCCTGGATCGTCTGGCTTTCGCTGTCCATACTCCTGCGGGACAAAGCCATTCCGCGAGACGCTCAGCCGATAGCGGCCGGGATCGATTCCCTTCATCTCGAAGCGCCCGCCGGCGTCGGTGACGGCGGAAGCGGTCCGCGCGCGGTCGTCGAGGCTCTGAAGCCGCACGCGTGCAGCCTTTAGGGGTTCGTCTCCCGCGAGCCTCACGACCATCCCGGAAATGCTCGATTCGCCCGGTTTGGGGTTAGGCAGCCGGTTTAACGAAGACGTCTGTGCCGACACCGAGACCGCGGAAAGGAGGAGAATCGGCGGGATGCGGACAAGGCGATTCATTGTCCTTCGATAACCCTTTGAGTATACGTCAAGAACGGGAAGTTACCCTGCGTCGAGTCTCTAGGGCTTCAGTTTAACCGCTTGCTCTTCTTCTCGGCCTCAACCGCGTCGAACACCAGCTCGACGGTCGTCATTATCTTTGCGGCTTGATCAAGTAAGCGATGTATCTCGTCGATGCGCTGGGATTGTGCGCTCTTGCTCAGGCCTGGTTCTTTGAGGCTGGCCGTTAGCTCGTCCACGCGGGCGAGCAGGGCTTGTGCCTTTTCCAGCTCACGGTCGGTGTCGGTTATCACGGGAAAACGATAACAGAGAAGGGCGCCGGTTGGCGGGTGTGTGACGAAAAGATTAGGGGCTAAGGTCACCTGTCTCGTTTCCTGAAGTTCACCATTTTAACTTTCCCCCAGATTGCATCTCTCGAATTACAATAGTGGCCCTTCGGAGCCAAACCATGAAAAAGCCGTTCTGTGAGTTTTTGTTGATCCTGCCTTTCCTGGTGCCGGTGGCCACGTCCCCGGAGTATTCCATCCAGGCCATTCGCTACGCTTCCGCGGACGGTGAAGTTGCGAGCCTGGTTAGGGGCGCGCCTAAGGGCGAGAAAATCTCGATCGCCATGGTCGTGTGGCTCATTCGCGGCGGCGGCCGCAACATCCTCTTTGACAGCGGCTATCACCGCGATACGTTCCTCAAATACTTTCCAGCTACCGAATACATTCCTCCTGACGAAGCGGTGAAGCTTGCCGGTGTCGCGCCCGGGGAAGTCACCGACATCGTCATCAGCCACGCGCACTGGGACCACCTGGGGGGCATCGACCTCTTCCCCAAAGCAACCGTGTGGATTCAGAGGGAAGAATTTCGGTATTACACCGGCGACGCGTGGCAGCCGGGGGGGAATCACGGCGGCATCGATCCCGAAGATGTCCGGCAACTGGTCAAGCTAAATACCGAGGGACGTGTGCACCTGGTGGATGGCGATAATGTCGAGATTTTTCCCGGCATTCGCGCCTACACCGGAGCCCGGCACACCTTTGCCTCGCAGTATTTGCGCGTGGACGGAGATCCCCCGTTTGTGCTGGCCTCCGACAATTGCTATCTCTATCGCAACCTCGCCGAGCACAAGGCCAGCGCGACGTTTTCTGAGGCCGATCTGGCGGCCAACCTCAAGAACCAGGCACGGATGATCGAACTGGCAGGCTCCGCCGACCGCGTCGTGCCGGGCCACGACATGCTGCAATTTCAGAAATTTCCCACCGAAGGCCGCATCGCCAAGATCAGATAGGCAAGCGCCATTCCGCCCCTTAACCCGTCCAAAAACGATGAGCGGAAGAAAATGGGGGCAAGCACTTTAGCGGGGGAAGGGGCTCGCAAAGATGAAGACTTTACCAGCGATCCTGATTCTGGCCATGGGCCTACCGCCCTCGTTGGCGCAAGAAAAGCCGGCAGCCGAGGCAAGCCTTTGCCCGATGCACTTAGGGAATGCGTCCTTGGCCAAGGACCGTCCCGAGGAGGGTGTGGTCGCACGCGGCGACGAGATCATGGGCTTCTCTCACGAAAAAACCACACATCATTTCAGGCTCTATGCCGATGGCGGCAGTATCGAAGTGCAAGCCAACGAGGCAGAGGACGCGGCCAGCCGCGAGCAGATCCGTTCGCATCTCGGGCACATTGCCGCCATGTTTGCCGCCGGGAATTTTCAAGCGCCGATGCTCATTCATGCGCAAAACCCACCAGGGACAGAAGCCATGAAACGCCTGCGCGATCGCATCCAGTACCGGTTCGAGACCGCTCCAAAAGGAGCGCGAATCCGCATCACCACCAAGGACCCCGAGGCGTTGCGGGCGGTCCACGAGTTCCTGCGCTTTCAGATTTCCGACCACCAAACCCGAGATTCGCTGGAGGTGAGCAAACTCCCATAGCCGGCCTCGCGCTGCGGTTTGTAGCCCGCCCCGGATACGCGTAAAATAAGAGTTTCACGCCTGCTCCATGGCCTCGCCCTTTCACATCCTCACGAGCTCATCGGCGCCTCCGGTGCCGCCGCCAAACACCCATCCCCGTCCCGATTGGTTGCGCGTCAAGTTTTTTGGCGGGGAGCGCTTCGAGGACCTGAAACGCCTGATGCGCACGCTTGACCTGCACACCGTGTGCGAAAGCGCCCGCTGCCCCAACATGGGCGAATGCTGGGAACACGGCGCGGCCACGTTTATGATTCTGGGGGACATTTGTACGCGGGCGTGCGGCTTCTGCGCGGTGCCGTCCGGCAAACCCGTTGGTCCTCCCGACAAAGATGAGCCATATCGTGTGGCGGACGCCGTGGCCAGGATGGGGCTGCGCTATGCCGTCGTCACCAGCGTGAATCGCGATGACCAGCGCGACGGCGGCGCGGAGATTTTTGCGCGTACCATCGAGGAAATTCGCAATCGGGTTCGCGGCTGCAAGGTGGAAGTGCTCATCCCTGATTTCCGAGGTGATTGGAACGCGCTCGAAACCGTGCTTGGCGCGAAGCCGGATGTCCTTAACCACAACACCGAAACGGTGCCGCGACTTTACCGCCAGGTCCGAAAGGGTGCGGTCTACGAGAGGTCGTTAGAGCTGCTGCGGCGTTCGAAGCAAGGGCACCCGGAGATCCCCACAAAAACCGGGATGATGCTTGGCCTCGGCGAAGAGAAAGACGAAGTGCTATCCACGATCGAAGAACTTGCTCGGCAAGGCACCAGTATTCTGACGCTGGGGCAATACCTCCAGCCTACCCGCGAGCACCTGCCTGTTGTGCGCTACGTGCATCCCGACGAGTTTGCCGAATACAAAGTCCTCGGCCAAGCCATGGGCTTCAAGCACGTCGAATCCGGCCCCTTGGTGCGCTCTTCCTATCACGCCTTCGACCAAGCCGAATCCGCCAACAAATAGACGCGGCTCCGAGGTTCGCCGAGCCCCCCGAATGGGACACCCGCAGGCGTGAAGCAGTAGCCAGTGCGAACGGAAACCTGCAGGATGCACCGCAGAAATTTTCAGAATCCCTTGCGGAGTAGAGCTACTTGATGCGCGGACCGAGCAAAACCATGCCTATCCCGGATACAAGAAGCACGATCGAAAGTGCGGCGGGAATTTGCGTCGTTTCTTCTTCCTCGACTGTGGCGTCGAACGGCCCGACCTTGGCTACCTCTTTTTGCCGGTGATAGGTAAAGACAGGATGCACGAGCCCCACAACGCCCCCGATGAGCAGCAGAATTCCGAGGATGAGCACGAAGCGCTTCATGCGCCTCCCAAGCTACCACAATCGAGGGCCGTTGTTCGAGAAACCGGGCCTTCGGACACACCCCGGCCGAGTCCTGGCGCAAAGAATTGGGTGCAAAGCGAGGGGGGATTCAGGCACGGCCCGCTGCAGCGGCGGCAGCCTTTTTGGCAGCTTTCGCGGCCGCTGAAGCTTTGCGGCGACGCTTGGTCTTCGGCGGAGTAGCGGGAGCTTCGCCGATCAGTTCCGCGCTCATGATGCTGGTGACAAACAGCTTGGGGCCGTGATCATCGAAATCCACGGAAGTCCGTTCCGCATCGGAAGCGGTAACGATTCCCAAGCCGTACACTTCATGTTTGATAGTCTGACCTTCCTGCATTACTTGCACAACGCCCTCCTTGTCCACTTGCGTCAAATGCGATTCGAATCTCTTGGAGCGGGAGCCCCGGCCGCGGCCAGGACTCCCCTAAAACAGGCTAGAGGCTAACGACGTTCTCTGCCTGAAGGCCCTTCGGGCCCTTCTTCACCTCAAATTCCACCGTCTGACCCTCATTAAGGGATTTGTAACCATCCATCTGAATGGCGGAGAAATGCACGAAGACATCTTCGCCGGTCTGACGCTGGATGAACCCGTAACCCTTCGAAGCATTGAACCACTTCACTGTTCCTTGTTCCTTCACTTACACTACCTCGATATTAGAATTGCTTTGCCTCTCTTGGTCCGCCGTCTTGGTACTCGTGAAGCGAATTACGCCCCAACC
>DATAIH010000245.1:0-84346 GCA_036262755.1 Candidatus Acidiferrum sp. | reverse complement strand
CACGGCTGTCGTAACTTCCGCGATGTTCCGCACCTGGTTGGTGAGGTTCGAGGCCATCGAGTTCACGTTGTCCGTCAAATCCTTCCACGTACCTGCCACGCCCTTCACCTGAGCTTGGCCGCCCAGCTTGCCCTCCGTGCCTACTTCGCGAGCGACGCGGGCGACTTCCGAGGCGAACGCATTCAGCTGGTCCACCATCGTGTTGATCGTGTCCTTGAGCTGGCGGATCTCTCCTTTTGCCTCAACCGTGATTTTCTTCGAGAGGTCACCCTTTGCGACTGCCGTGGTCACGTCGGCGATGTTGCGGACCTGGTTCGTCAGGTTGCGGGCCATCGAGTTTACATTGTCCGTGAGGTCCTTCCAGGCGCCTGCCACGCCTTTCACCTGGGCTTGACCACCGAGCTTGCCATCGGTGCCGACTTCGCGTGCCACGCGTGTCACTTCCGAAGCGAAGGCCTTCAGTTGTCCCACCATCGTGTTAATGGTGTTGGCCATTTGGAGGAATGCGCCCTTCACGGGACGCCCTTCGATCTCCAAAGGCATGGTGCGGGAAAGATTGCCCTGAGCCACCTCGCCGATAACGCGCGCGACTTCAATCGTCGGCTGGACGAGGTCCCCGATTAAAGTATTGACTGCCGTAATGGATGTACCCCAGGACCCACGGGCCTTCTTCAGCGCCGCTCGCTCAAAAAGCCGGCCTTCTTTTCCTACCGCTCGGCTAATCCGCGCCAATTCGCCCGCCACCCGCTCGTTCGTACCGATAACGTTATTCAGGGCGCGAACCACGGGACTCCCAGGTTGTCCTTCAGAGGCACGCGCGGAAAAATCGCCCTCCTCGAACGCCTGGAGTGCACGAAGAAGATCCTTCCTTTCCCGGCGGAGCTCCTCCAACTCCCGCGCCATTCTATGATTGGCGGCGAACAACTCATTCAGGCCTGCGGCTACCTCCGGCGGAAGAGCTCCATTCTTGGCGGGAACCCGGACCTTGAAGTTGCCTTTCCTCGCCGCGTTCAGCGCTCTCAAAAGGCCCGTTGAGTCATGAACGAACTCCACCACTCCAGTGCCGCCCATAGCTGCCTCCTGGACAAAAAACGTTGGTCTCCAACCTGACCTGAGCCCTGACTCTTTGTTTTGGGGAACCTGGTCCCTCTCTTGAGTCTTTCAGCAAAGTGCGCTCAGACTTTCTCATGCCGTTCTGCAGACCACCAGTCTGCACGACTGTGCGCAAGCTATCCACAAATTGTGGCTTGACTGGCCTTTTTAGGTTGGTTTTCTTCTAGGGTAACCTCCGGACCCCCGCAATCAGGTAAACACCCGATTTAAGCGACACGAAGTGTGTACCCCATTACCTCCCGCCGCGACGTGTACACACCCTAAAATGTTATGCTAAGTAACGTATTTTCTATCAGATGCGATACGTGCATTCTCGCAGTACCGTCAGTACCAGCTAAAAGGGCGTTCATCGCCTTCCTGCTCGCAACAGGTTGGATCCAGGGTAAAGCCCGGCAGGGCGCGCGCCCGCTGCTTGACCGGAGCACCCGACCGTTGCGTGACAGCGGCGTAGGCTATATTATGAGTCAGTAGGGCAACTTAAGCAGCGGCGTCACGACCTCATTCGGAAGCATCGGAGCCTGGTTTATGCCCGAAATCATCGCCCGTGAGCAGCTTGACAAACTAATTCTCGAAGCTGGCAGAGTCTTTACGCCAACAACCCCTATCGACGAACGGGCGCTGTTTGCGGGTCGGAGAAACCAGCTTGTCAAGGTTATAGATGCCATCAATCAAAAAGGGCAGCACGCGATCATTTTCGGCGAACGAGGCGTAGGCAAAACGTCGCTCTCAAACGTTCTCTCCTCGTTCTTGAGTCGTCCGGACGGCGTGGTTCTGTCACCTCGTGTAAACTGCGACGGCCAAGACAGTTTTGAATTAGTCTGGAGAAAGGTTTTCGATCAAATAACCCGCAAGAAGGGCGTGCCACCAGTCGGATTTGCGCCGGACACCAAGAAGAAGAAAACGAACCTCGTATCTGACGAACTTCCTCAGTTAGTCACGCCGGATTCCATCCGCCATTTCCTCTCGAAGCTTTCCCAAGGTGCTCTGCCGATTCTCATCCTCGACGAATTTGACCGACTGCCTCAAGGTGTGAAGGTCGCTTTCGCGGACATGATAAAAAATCTGAGCGACCATGCCGTCGGCGCAACCATCGTCTTGGTGGGCGTTGCGGATTCCATCGACGATTTGATACGTGAACATCAATCCGTTGAGAGAGCTTTAGTGCAAATTAGGATGCCTCGCATGTCTGTGCAAGAAATCGAGGAAATTGTAAACAACGGTTTGCAACGCTTAGGAATGAGCATCGAAGAGGATGCCATGACGCGCATTACCATGCTCTCGCAAGGTCTGCCACATTATACGCATCTTCTTGCGCGAGATTCAGCGAGGGGAGCCTTGACGAACGGAGACCTCCACATAACATTGCGCATCGTGGACAGCGCAATCCAAAAAGCTCTTGAGGATGCTCAGCAATCCATCAGAAGCGCGTACCACAAGGCTACCATGAGTCCTCGGAAGAATAATCTCTTCGCAGATGTGTTATTGGCTTGTGCTCTTGCTCCAACTGACGAGCTTGGCTTCTTCGCAGCGCAGGACCTTAGAAACCCTATGAAAAATGTTACGGGAAAGAAGTACGAAATTCCTAGTTACGCCCAACACTTGAATGAGTTCTGCGACCCCAAGCGTGGGCCGATTCTCGCAAAAACCGGGGCCAAGCGTCGATTTAGATTCCGTTTTGTCAATCCCTTGATGCAGCCATTCATAATCATGCAAGGTTTTGCGGCTGGTAAGCTCAAGAACATCGCTCGACCTGCCGAAGCAAAGTCAGAGACAACCCCCGAACCAGCCTCGTAAACACGAGCGGCGAGGAAGCCGAGCTTTCTATTTCTGGATAAGTTTTCGCTGAACCTCAATCTTGACCCAGGACTGCCAACCATGACTAGAAGCGTCATGGTTTATCACGTCCTTCGCGCTATCGATTGCGCGATTCACTGTTTCTGTAGCGGCTTCACTCTTGTAGTGGACAAAGATTAGGACTGTATTGGGCGGTTTGGGTAGATAGTGAAGGCTATAGACACTGTCACCGCCAAAATCCTCGTGATACGAAGCCTCAAGGTCTAGAGCGAGCCACTCTAGTCGCGTCGGCGTGTAAGGAACCATTCCGGGCTGCGTTGGAGGGGCGGCTGGGTGCATTGCAAGTCCGAGAATTGCAATCAAGCAGACGATGAAAAGACCAGTCATCAGGCTCTTTCTCATTTCTTCCTCCCTACGCCCAATCCGCGCTTTCATTGTTGACGCGAAACACGTCAAAGTGCTCCTTCACAACTTCACGAGGATTCTTATCATCCCCCAATCCAACAAAACTTCGAAGGCCTTAGCCGATCTCCTGTTGTCCATTCCAGAAACTCGATCTGCGCAATGGCGTCGGCCGCAGCCAGACGCATCCTTTCAGTTTCTCAGCGGTCAGTTCGTCGGCCCCCTGTCGCCACAAACGATTCAAGTGCTGGATGCGTTCCTCCAAGCGCCCAGGGCCTGGAGGTACGGCTACGATGTCAGTCGTGACACCGGGATCAAATCAGGCACTTTGTACCCGATCCTCATGCGTCTGGCTGACGTCAAGCTGCTTGAAACGCGCTGGGGATTCGTTTAGAGGCAGTCATTGTGATATCGCCCTCTGACGGCCGCCACGGCTTCTGGCCCAAGTGTGATATCACCCTCATGCTGGGACAGGCTGGATGATACTCGGCCAAATGTGATATCAGTTTCGGACAGACCGCGTCACGTACTTTAGGCTGCCTTCACTAGCCGATCCGCAGCAAAAATTCGAAGAACACCGTCAAACGACTGAACGGCGTCACCGGCTGGCTCGGTCTCGCGCAATCCCACTTTCTTCCCACGCCAAAGAGCGGTAATTTCTCCAGTGCACCGTTTTGCCCTCCTCGGTGTTTTCTTCGAACCAAATGAACGATTACCGAGTTTGGGCGAAACAGTGCTATTTAATTTTGGTATTCAGATGAGTGCTGTATCGCGTCCAGCGCGCCGCATGTGATAGCTTCTTTCTTCCGATGCCGTCCGCATCTAAACAAAGGAGGTTTTTCGGTGAAGAATTGGGTTAGCATTCTCTCAGCCGCATTGCTCCTTGGGCTCTCAACAGCAGCTCAGGCTCCTCCGGAAGGCGGCTGGGTTTCTCTTTTCAATGGGAAAGACTTATCTGGCTGGAAGAAGAATGGGGAGGAAAGGTGGGTCGTCGAGCAGGGCACTATCCTTTGCGAAAGCACCGCCAATAAATACGGCTACTTAACCACAGAAAAGACGTATCGGGATTTCACGTTGCGCCTTAAGTTCAAGGGCGAGGCTGCCGGCAACAGCGGCGTATTTCTCCACTCGCGAGTCCTGGGAATCGATCCCCAGCATGGCCCAGACATTGAAGGGATGCAGGTGGAGGTGGACCCTAATGTAGGCAAGCACACCGGGGGCCTGTACGAGAGCGGCGGTCGCGGTTGGGTGGCGATGCCGACGGCGGAAGGTGAGCAGGCACTAAAGCCTGGCGAGTGGAATGACCTGGAAGTTTCAGTGCATGGCGCACACATCGTTACGCAGCTCAACGGCATAAAGATTGTGGACTTTACGGATTCGTCGCCCCAATTCACAGACGGTGTAATCGGTTTGCAGATTCATACCGGCGGCGGCGTCAAAATGCGGTGGAAGGACATTTATATCAACCAGCGATAAAGCATCGCGTGGTTTTTGTTTAGAAGTCATAAGCTTTGCTCTTTCAAAACCCCCGTACGAGGATCATAATGCCGGCGATATCGAAAATCCACGATCGTGACGAAGGCGGTGCTGCGCAATTTCTCCTGTGAGATTCCATGTGCGCGGAATCATCAACCGAAACTTCTAGGGGCAATTAGGAGGCACTAGGAATCCCTCCGTTTCCTTTGAATTACTTAGAAGGCCGAGCTGCGGCCGCAAAACCTCCTTGTCTCCACTAAGACATTAGTTTCGATCCACACCGCCCCTACCAAATCCCCAAGCGTTCTGACGGCTTTCCCGCCCGGTAATTCCAGAGAGTACTTTATCACTACTACTCGGCTCGAGAAGTACTGATTCCGGTCCGGTCCGAAGCCGTGCAAGGCACCAGCTGGTGGCACTCTCACTGTAGTCGGCGCATGCCTGCCAGCAAAGCTATGCGCATTACATATACGTCACGACATCCGAAAGCGTACTTTGAGCCACGGCAGAAGCCTGTATCACGGAATTCGGACAGGTGACCAGAAAGGATACTGCCACGACCGGGAACGAGCGTAGGATGCTGAGTGTGGCGGCGACTTGCGGAATGAGGAGGAACGATGCCACTGCGAGATTTGGCACTTGCTTGGCGAACGCTGCGGAATAGTCCCATCTTTACGCTGACGGCCGCGGTGACGATTGCTTTGGGGGTGGGCGCTAGCACCGCCATTTTCAGTGTCACGAATGCAGTGCTGCTGCGGCCGCTTCCTTATAAGGACCCGGAGCAGTTGGTCATCCTGCCGAGCGACATGCGAAATCGCGGAGTGAAGGACTTCCCGTATTCGAACGCGGATTTTATTGACCTGCGAGAGGGTACCAAGCAGGAGTTCCAAGGACTGGCGGGCGTTTTCACGTTTCCGCTTACGCTGACGAGTGATGATGGCCTGCCGGAACAGGCCAACATCGGCGTGGTGACGACGAACTACTTCCGACTGGTAGGGGCGAGAATCGTGCTTGGCCGCGACTTCGACGACGATGACGGCCAGCCACAACCGCCTCCCCCCGCGCCAGGCACCCAGACCACGCCTCCACCACCGCGGCTGCCGATTATGGCGATCATCAGTTACGAATACTTCCAACGGCGGTTCGGCTCAAATCCCAGCGTCATTGGGAAAGTTCTCAATCAGCGGAAGCCGTTCAGTCCGCGAATTGTGGGTGTGCTTGCGCCGCACTTTCAGATTTACTTTCCAGCGTCTGCCAATCTGGAAGCCGCACCCGATGTCTGGGTCGCCAATCGCCTCCGCTACGACGCGGCACAGCGAAACAACGTATCAATGCTCGTCATCGGCAGATTGAGACCAGGCGTGATAATTGAACGCGCACAGGCCGCTGCGGATCAAGTGGCCGCCGAAGAGCGGAAGAATTTCGTGATTTTAAACACGGCGGGCTATGCGATTCGAGTCGTGCCGATGCGACAGCGTCTGGTCTCCGAAGTGCGGCCGGCAATTCTGGCGCTGATGGGCGCAGTGATCTTCCTTTTGTTGATTGCGTGTGCCAATGTCGCGAATCTTCTGCTGGTGCGAGCTTCGCTGCGCGAGCGGGAACTGGCGGTTCGCTCGGCTATTGGAGCGAGCTGGTGGGACTTGGCGAAGCAGATCCTTTCGGAGGCACTGTTGCTGGCGGCCATCGGGGCGCTGGGCGGGTTAGGGATCGCATGGGCGGGAATTCACGAACTGCCGGCCATCGCTCCGGTGCATCTGCCACGGCTGGATACGATTCGAATTGACTTGACGGTACTGATCTTCACGATCGTGGCGAGTGTGGTGGCCGCCGCCATTTTCGGGTTGGCGCCGGCCTGGCGAGCGGCGCGCCCGGACGTGATGATGGTGCTCCGCGGGACAAGCCGAAGCGAAGGACTGGCGAGCGGCGGGCTTTCGCGGAAGATCGTTGTGGGAGTGGAAGTCGCGCTGGCGTATGTGCTGCTGATCGGCTTGGGTTTGATGGTCCGTAGCTTCATGGACTTGCAGAGGATTGATCCGGGGTTCCGCGCGCAAGGGCTTCTGACCTTTCAAGTGGCGACGGATCGGATTCTCCAAAAGCCGGAGGAACGAGCTGTTGCGACTCGTCAGCTTGAGGACCGCCTGCGGGCCATTCCCGGAATTCAGAGCGTCACAGCGTCGAGTCCCTTTCCGCTGACGGGCGGCTACAGCCCAATTCGTTGGGGGAAGGAAGAGGCACTCTCGGACCCGAGCAAGTACATGGCGGCGGACCCACTGATCGTGCTGCCGGGCTATTTCGAAACCATGCACACGAAGCTGCTCGAGGGCCGTACATTCACGGACGAGGACAACCAGCCGAGTCACACGCAAGTGGTGGTGGACAAAATGCTGGCAGACCGGGCTTACCCGGGTCAGTCGGCAGTCGGCAAGAGGATTCTGATTCGTATTCAGACGCCCGAGCCCGTGTGGGTGGAAATCATCGGCGTAGTGGAACACGAACGAGGAGAGTCGCTGAGCGAGCCGGGGCGGGAGCAAGTTTATTTCACGGATGCTTACGTTGCTTCCGGAGCCGTGACCTTTTGGGCCTTGCGGACCGGACCAGATCCGGCGAGGTACGCCGAGGATGTTCGCGCGACCCTGAAGGCATTCGACCCGCACCTCTTGATCACCGACATGCAGCCGATGGATGCCGTGATGGAAAAGGCGCAGGCGGGAACGCGGTTTCAGTTGATGCTGATTGGCTCCTTCGCGGTGATCGCGGCGCTTCTTGCGGGCGTGGGTTTGTACGGCGTGCTGGCGACGGTGGTGCGGCAGCGCACGGCGGAAATCGGAATTCGCATGGCGCTGGGCGCGCAGCCGGGGAATATTTTTCAGTTGGTTGTGGGCCATGGCTTGCGGCTGACGGCTATCGGCATCGTAATCGGGATCTTTGCCGCGTTTGCGGTGACGCGCGAGATGGCTTCGATGCTGGTGGGAATCAAAGCGACAGATCCACTGACGTTCGTAACGATGGCTGTGGTGTTCTTCTTGATAGCGGCGATTTCGGCGTGGCTGCCGGCGTCAAGGGCGGCGGGGCTGGACCCCAGGGCGGCACTAGAGGAGTAAGTTGACCAACTAAGCTGTGGCCGCCTCAGAGGGCGTGCCGCCCACGCGGGTGCGCTGTAGCTCTTTGGTGAGCCTGGTGACGCTCCGGCACGCGAAGTTCTCGGCGCGAGCGCCATCTTGGCTCTTTGGGTTGACAGGTTACCCGAAACTGTGGATACTCGGGTGGAATGTCTACCCAAGAAGACAAGAAACGGCTCGAACTTTTGCACGAGACGCTGGACATCCTGATCCTGCGAACACGCATCTTGCGCGCAGCACAGACAAGGCATCGCGCGCGACGTCCAACAAACATCCGACGACGAGTTGCTTTGGAGCAGGGCGCGCTGTATCCGGCTCCGCAGCGTTGGGAGGGGCGCGGCTGGATTTCCGCGAAGTGCGGGATTTCATCCAAGAATCGCAAGGCGCGGTCTTATTCGCTGACAGCGGCGCGCCGGAAGCAGTTGCTGAAGGAAACGACCAAGCGGAAGTGGCTGACGGCGGGGATTGGACGCATTCTCGATTGGGAAGCGAAGCGGAGCTGAAGCCATGTTCAGGCGCAGGCGGACGAGAAGGGACTTTCATGCAGAAATTGAGGCTCATTTAGAGCATGAGGTCGAACAGATGTGCGAGCAAGGAATGAGCAAGGAAGACGCGCATGCGGTGGCACGGAGAACGTTTGGGAACATGATGCACGCCGAAGAAAGGTTTTACGAGCGCGGACGAGTGCGGTGGTGGGATCACTTGTGCCAGGACGTCCGCGTGGGCTTACGGGTACTGCGAAAGAATCCAGGATTTACGGCGGTAGCAGCGCTGACTTTGGCGTTGGGAATCGGTGCGAACACGGCAATTTTTTCCGTGGTGCACACGGTGCTATTGAGCCCGCTACCTTACAAAGATCCCGGTCAGTTGATGGACCTTTGGAGATACAACCCCGGCGAAAAGGTCACCCGGGACCAGATGAGTTACCCGGATTTTTTGGACCTGCAAAGCCAGAACGATGTCTTTGAAGGGGTGGCGGCTTTCCGGGAACAGCGCCAGATTGTGTTTACCGGGCGCGGTGAACCTGAGCGGGTGCATGGGACGATCGGATCGGCGAATCTGCTCGAGCTGCTTGGCGTGAATCCGGTGCTGGGGCGCACATTTCGGACGGAAGAAGAACGGGCGGGCAAGGGGAATGTCGTGATCCTGAGCCACGAGTTTTGGGACCGACACTTTCATGCGGACGAATCGGTTCTGGGTCAGGCCCTCACGTTGGATGGCTCGAGATATGTTGTTGTCGGAGTTATGCCGGCGGGATTTAGCTTTCCAATTTCCGCTGAACCGGTTCAACTGTGGCTGCCGGCGGCGGCGGATGGAGCGATGACTCAGGGGCGCGGAGTGGCGATATATGACATCATCACGCGGCTGAAACCCGGAGTGAGTGTTGCGAAAGCGGTGGGAGAAAGCAGCACGATTTTTGCGCGGATCGCTGCTCAATACCCGAAGAATCATGCGGACGGCTGGTACGTTCGCGGCGTGTTAACGCGGGCGGATCTCGTGCAGAACAGCCGGGACTCGTTGCTCGTGCTGTTCGCGGCGGTGGGCATGGTGTTGCTGATCGCGTGCGTGAACGTAGCCAACTTGATTCTGGCGAAAGGGGAGGACCGGCGGCGCGAGATAGCACTGCGCGCGGCGCTGGGGGCTTCGAGAGTCCGCCTGGTGCGGCAGCTGCTGACCGAGAGTCTCATGCTGGCGCTGCTTGGAGGAGGTCTGGGATTGGGCGCAGGATATTGGGCCATGGTATCGCTGGTGCGCATGGGGCCGCAGGAGATTCCACGGCTGGCGAGCGTACGGCTTGACGGAACCGTCTTTACCTTTTCGCTCGCGGTGTCACTGTTGACGAGTGTGGCCTTTGGGCTCGTGCCTGCACTGCGCGCATCAAAATTGGAGTTGGACGACGCGCTGAAGGAGCGCGCGGACAGCAGCAGCACCGTGAGCGGACGGAGCAGGTTCCGGGATACGCTGGTTGTCGCCGAAGTCGCGTTGTCGCTTGTCACGGTGCTCGGCGCGGGGCTGCTGGTGGAGACGCTGTGGCATCTGGAGAGAACGCACCCGGGCTTCGACACGAATCATGTGCTGACGTTCAGCGTCGAGGAGCCGAGTGGTTTCAGCGATCTTCAAAGGGGAGCGTTCCTAAGGGACCTGTTGCAGCGGCTTCGCGGACTTCCCGGAGTTAGCGCGGCAAGTGCAGTGTTTCCGCTGCCGTTCTTGACCGGGGTGGGGATCACAACGCGATTTGAAGTGGAAGGCCAGACGCTAGAGCCGAGGCAGTTGCCGCGGGCCGATTTGGCTGCTGTAGACGACGAGTATTTCCGTGCGATGCGCATCCCGGTGATTCGAGGACAGGCTTTTGCAGAGGCGAAGCCGGGGCCGGGGAGACCGCAGGCCATCATCAGCCAAGCATTCGCAAAGAGGTATTTCCCCAACGAAAATCCAATCGGGAAACGGCTGAAGCCAGATGTTGCAACCGGCCATACGCCTGCCCAGATGGCCGAGATTGTCGGAATTGTAGGAGATGTGAAGACAAGTAGTTTAAGGGAAGCCGGCGGACCAATCGTCTATGTTCCCGTCGCGCAGCTGCCCATCGATGCGATGACGATTGTGTTGCGCTCGGACGGTGAAGGAAGACCATTGATGGCGGGAGTGCGATCAGTGGCGCGAGCGCTGGACGGCAACGTGGTTATTTTCAGCGGGAAAACGCTGGAGCAGCAGATTGGAGTCACACTCGGGCAGCCGAAATTCAACGCGCTGTTGCTGGGCGTGTTCGCGGGTATGGCTCTGGTGCTGACGATGGTGGGCCTATACGGCGCGATTTCGTACGCGGTGAGCCAGCGAACGCATGAAATCGGGGTTCGAATGGCGCTGGGGGCCGCGCCAGAGGTGGTGATGAAGCTAATCTTGGCACGCGGACTGCGGCTGGCGCTGCTAGGTGCGGTATTGGGGCTGGCGGCGGCGATGGGGTTGGCGAGGCTGATGACGAGCTTGCTGTTTGGAGTGAGCGCGGCTGATCCCGCCACGTTCAGCGGAGTAGCCGTCATACTGTTGGGAGTCGCGATGGCAGCGTGCTACATCCCGGCACGCCGGGCGACGCGCGTGGATCCGATGGTGGCGTTGCGGCACGAGTGAGCTAATGCGTTTGCACAGTCACCGCCCTTAGAAGTACTTGCCTCGCCGCGTTCCACGCGCGAGACCTGAAAATCGCCGGGCGGATTGCCGCGCTCGCATGGTACCTCTATAATCCGGGCGAATTCAGCGCTGCCAACGACCAAACTCGCGAACACTACGTGCCCGGCCCAGGGATTCAGATCGTCACAGACAATATCGCCATCGGACTGAAGAACATTTTTAGTGACGTTGGCACCAGGTCGTTTCTCGATTCATTCATCGGAAAGGTGCACATCATTCTCCCTATCTGCAGCCTGATTCAAGCGGACAGGATCTTCCCCCTGGAAAAGCTCGCGAAGCTTTCATCCAACAACTTCGCAAGTTTGTAATTTCCTACGCGATCATGCGCAAGCAAAGCCACATTTGCATGCCACCCGGGCCAAAGCAGCGCACCCGTGAGCAACAGCGGGCGCTTTGGTTATAGCGCGCCGAGATAAGAGCCCTTCCTCCCCTTAACTGAAGGCCAGCCGTGAACGTCTGGTCCCTAGCTCCATTGTGGGTCGGCTTGGCGCTTGTCGCGACGCTGCTCGCGATTTGGTTCATAATCTCAACGGCGCTTACAGAAAACCTTGTTGGAACTGTCGCGCAGTTGATCGTTGCCACGGTCGCCGCGATTCCTGATGACCTACCAGATAGACGGGTGTCCTGGCGCATCGGGCTCTTGCCGATAATCTCGCTTTCGTTCTGTTTAATGAGGTCTCGACTTTTTGGCTGTACGGCAGGACCCGAATTTCGGGGGTTGGGGGCCGGAAGAGTCGCTGCTCTGGGGAAAATGCGGCTTCGTCAGGCGGTGGTAGCGGATTGCTCCGCAGCGGAGTAGGCTCGAAAGCGAAGGGCTGCGGGCTCTGATCCTGAACTCTAGTTTGCCTGCGTGGACCTGCCTACGGGAACCACCCTTCCCGCTCAAGTATTCTTTTGAAAGCGGGGTCGTCGAGAGAAACGGCCGGAAAGTAATTGTCTTTCAATTTGCGGTTCCACCAGGCCCCGGTTGCCCTCCGTTCTTCGGGCGTCGTGAAGTGATATTCATATAACAAGGCACGGATGTATTTCGGCGGTCTGTCCGGAAAAGGATTTTTGTCGATGAGCGAGAGAGTATTCGGGTCATTTTGCAAAAGCTTCGCCATGAAATTCAGGAACCACGGCTCCTGCCAGTACGGCGTGAATCCGGCGAACCACATGAGCCAGTCGAGGCGCAGATGATAAGGCGCGATTTGGCGCGGGCAGCGGTAAATGTTCCCGGGCTTGCCCCTGAAGTCATATTCCCGCCATAGCGTTTGCGGAGTGATTGCTGCCTCATCCGTTCCTTCGACGATTACCTCGTATCTCGGACGCGTGATGGTTCCGAAGGCTCCGTAAGAATTCACAAGATGGAGAGAGTCGTAGGAGGTGTTCATGGCCTGAGAGGGCGAGATGAGGTTTTGGACGGGGCGGATACTCAAGTAACCGACGACGGCGGCAAGCGCGAGAACCGTATACTGAAAGTAACGAGGAAACCGAAGGGGAGATCGCGGCGCCAGACGCAAGATTTTGCCGAGCAGCTTGTCGTTCAGCGTTGATGTTGCTAGCACCATAGTGAGCAACCCCAGGAAAGAAAAATTGCCGCTTACCATGAGCCAGCCGTGGAAGAAAAGAGTGATGAGTCCGGCAATGGCCGCGATCGCCGGAGTCGCGAAATACGCGAACGGCACTATGAGCTCCGTAAAGTGGTTGACGAGAACCCCGAACTGATGGACTGGCTTCGGAAACCAGTTGAAATACCACGAAAACAGATTGGGCATCGGTTGGGTTTCGTAGTGATAATACAGGCAGGTCAAATCCTTCCAGCAGGAATCGCCGCGTAGCTTTATCAGCCCCGCGCCGAACATGCTGCGGAAGAGCATCCACCTGATGAGAAAAATCACGATGAGGCTCGGCGCAGTTTTTTCGTCGCCGAGAAACACAGCGAGAACTCCAGCCTCAAGAAGCATCGTTTCCCAGCCAAAACCGTAAAAGGTCTGCCCGACGTTCACAAATGAAATGTACAAAAGCCACATCGCTCCCCAGACAAGCGCGGACACGAGCCAGCCGCGCTTCTCGGAGAATCCGGAGAGGGCGAAAAGCGAAAGTGCGATTCCGAGCCAGGAGGCGAGGGTAAAGGCCCAGTCTTTGGGAAAAAGGAAAAACAGGCTTGGCGAATCCGAGAAGGAAACGTGTTCCACGAAATTGGGAACGGGCAAGATTCCCCTCTCGCCCAATAGTGGGACAAATTGGTTCAGGGCGATGAGGAACGCTATGAGGTAGACGAGCGCAAGCCCTCTTTGGAAGACCAGGCGGGTAAGCCAATAGTCGTGGCCGCGAAAGTAATCCAAGAACTTTTGCGATGGTATTCGCATCTAACTTTCCTTGGCCCAGTGAAAATCGCAGACGTTCGCTTTCTTGCCGAAGAGGTGCGGGCTGCTGACATATTACGGCAAGAATAACTACGTGCATCTATCCTAATGCCTTGGTGAGTTACGCAAAATATGCCGGCTCACCGATGACCCCATTCCGATATCTCGACGCAGCCTTTCTGTGGCCCCCGGGGTCACATTCAGCGCGAAAGGATTTTGGAGAATGGATTTTACTTCTCGCACTTGAAGTACGGATGAGGCTCCCGCGTTCGGCCCTGGCCCCTCCGCTGAAATCGCCCGCAAGTGGGTGTTCGCTCCGCGACGCGTCGACGCGACGGCTTAACGCTTTTCGCATGCTCCTAGCGAATTCATCAGTCGATCCAGCGCTGCGTGCGTAGCACCATTGGCCTTGCCTTGCACATAGCGCGAGCTCGGTTGCGGTGGTCCGGAGCGTCCTTGCAACAGCAACCCAATCGAGCATGTTGGTTGCAGGTTAAGGTGACAGGATCCGCTCAGCGCCGGTCATTGTGATATCACCTTGTAGCGGCTGGCGCGGCTTCTGGTCCAAATGTGATATCACGTTGATGCCGGGCGCAACTCGCTAAACGCGATATCAGTCGTGAACGACCAGGTTACTGGCCTGTCTGGCGACGGAGAATCAACACAGCGTACCAAGGCGTATTAGCAATGCTCATCTTTGGCACCTTTCTGGTTTTTTCGGCATTTATTTTGGCTTGTGTCGGTCAACTGATATCAATCTGGACCGGACCGGAACCTGCTGAGGGAGTTCGCTTCCTGCTAGTCGCCGACCTGTTCAGAGGGCAGCCGTTTCGGATGGTGGTTGTTGACCGCGACGAGAGATTTAGCAGGTCGCGGCGACGGCTTCACGAGGGCTGCAGAGAAAGGTAGGAGCGATCCCGCTAGGGCGATGCTTCAGACGCTTTATGTAGCACCCTGTCAAAAGTGACAGGTGACTGCTTTCGAGAGGTAATTACTATTCCCTCACGCAGCCTCTGTGGTTAGGAGGCTCAACAGTTTAGATGAGCATTCTTTCAGTTAGTGTTCTAGTTCTTTGAGCTGAAACTATGGATGGACGGACTGCCTTGGGAGTAGGTGCGCATTATCGTTGCTGAACGTTGAGAAGACTTAGCTAGAGCTACTCACGCAAGAAGTGAGCTATAGAGATAGACCGAGAGGGGATTTCTCCCACCTGCTGCTAAGGATTGCGCTACCCGCTAGAGCGTCAATTCTATAGCGTCAATTCGCCGCCTTAGCTGTCCACTCGAAGAAAGACTGAGGGGGAAATATGGAGAAGCGCGTTCCCGTCGCGATCGTGGTGCATTTGGCCCGCGCGGAGGATCACACGGCGGCGGGACCAGAACTTACGCATACGGATAACATCAGCGCCCACGGGGCCGGCGTCATCTCCTCGCGCCAGTGGAAACCAGGCGAAGTAGCAGAGGTCACCTCCCTGAACGACCGGATTACACTCCGCGGCAGGGTTGCCCATTGCGCAAAACGCCAAGAGGGCCGGTTTTACGTTGGTCTGTACTTCAACGAACAAGAGGTCACTTGGAATGCTCATGTCAAGTATGCCGGCCCTCAGGTTGGAACATCATTGCGCGACCCGGCTGCTACATTCGTTCGCTCCGCCTGAGCCGTGCCAAGCGCTGGCGATCAAGCGGCGGGGACACCCATGGGGGGATACTTTTGCCCGAGAAGTGCCGTAGTACCGATCATCTGGCGTTGCACAAAGTAGAGACCTGTCCGATGGATATGCGACCAGGGCGATCTGAAGAACGAAGTGCCGCGGCTGTGGCCGTGATGCTTACGAGTCCGGAGCCCCCTTTCCCAACGGAACTGACATTAACTGAGAATATAAGCAGCCTAGGTGCGCGAGTCGTCAGCAAAGGTCTTTGGTGGAAAAACAATTCCTTGGTGATTAAGTCGCTTGAAGGAGGCCTCGAATCCGAAGCGCGAGTCATCTACCGGCGGCCAATACGTGAAGATGTCTATGCCATCGGCCTGGAATTAATCGCGCCAAGGGGAGGCTGGCAGGAGAGATGAGCCTGCAGCTTGTCATCGTCAAACAAAAGCCCGTCATTTGGCGAAGCATTTGAAACCGGCGCGGTCAGCCAAGCCCGCTCCACGAAAAAGGGACACCCTGGGGCCTACCATCGGCGTGGGGTGGAAGCCAAAATTGTAGGCCATGCGACGATGGATCCGCTGGATCCTCACGACGAGCCCAACGCGAGCCCGATCCTCACGTCGCGGCCCACTCGAAAAGCAAGCTGAATCTCTATTCTCAGGTCGAGATTCGCTTTGGCTGGCAGCGCGAGCTAGGGTCGAGTAATTCTAATTTCGGCCCGATCGCCGGTTTCAACCACGATTTGGCAGTCGGGACGCACACGGACCAGAGCAGATCCCCTTCGGAGCGGTTGATATTTTGCAAACGCGTAGTGAATGCACCGCTGCGCGGATCAGAAGTCTTCGATAGCACGTTTACCTTCGAGTCGGGCGAAACCCACAACTCCGTCACGCTCGCCAAAGGTCTGTCATCGCCTAGCACGCAGCTTGGGAACGTCGCGGTCATCTCCTTTCCTTGCGCATAGCCCCCTTCAATGACTTGCAAGCCTAGCGACGACGCGGTGGTGTGCTCTGGGCGGTTCATTTGAGGTGAAGGGGGATTCCCCATCCCGGCGGATCGGCCTTGTGAGGTGGACGTCCGAATCGCAAAGGACTGCCGCGGTCGTTTTCAAATATCTGCGTGGGGAAATCCAGCCGACCTTACCTTGGCGGGCTTCTTGAAGGCGGCCTGACGGCAAAAGGAGGTTAACCGTGGGGGCAACTACGGGGTAGGGTCGGAGCTAACATCGGAGTCCCATGTGACGGCGGATCTGCGTCCGGTAACTCGGCAAAACTACTGCTGCTTTATTGGAAACAAAGGAGTTGAGCCGCTTTTCAATCAGCCGCCGATTGAATAGACTTTCGTCGGCCGGAAGGTATTGCGGAGGATTGCCACTACTCACGCGGAGATGGCGATGGAACCATCGGCGGACAGCAAGGCAAAGGTTCAGACATTCGCGCAGGCTAGTTTTTCGCCCGGGGCATATACACTTGACCTTTCGGCAGTCAAAGACTTGCCGGTGAAAATGAACGGACAGCCATCTACGTTTGCGGATGTGTATTGCAAGCTGAGGGACTCAGAGATCAGAGAGATAAGAACCTTCCTCCAAGACACCTACGTCACTGAAGAAGGTGAAATCCATCTCGACGGAGAAATTGAAGAGTGGCCGCTAAGAGCTACGATGCGGCAGCTCGCAGAGTTGTTTCAACAGGGAATAAATCCCAACGAAGTGACTTGGTTTTTTTACATGGACGATTCGTCGCGCGATGCTGACACAGCGTACACATTCTTTGCTCTTCATAACAATAAAGTCGTTATGGAGTCTTGTCGGTTCGGTTCCAAAGAGCCATTGATTCTCAAGCGCAAAGTTGAGGATGAAACCATTTGGCGCAGCCACCAGTGCTTCGATGAAGCATTTGAGGCCTACTGGTATCGGAAGTTCTATACGGAAACGCTGATGGGCCAGCTCATGGTGCTTCGCCCCGACAAGCCGATTCTCTATCACTACGAGCGACCAGAAACTAGCAACATTGAGCGGCGGCTCCAGTTTGTAACGATGCGCAGGACGTACAGACTCCTATGGGTTGCTCTGCCGCTTTTGGTGGCGCTTGCGTTCCCGTCCCTCAAGACGTACATGGCAATCGCGGCGGGCGTGCTCGGGGCTAGCTTTCTGGGGCTCTGGTGGAAAACGCGTAAGGTAGGACGTCTCTAGCGGATGTCTCTGGAGTCTTCTGCGGCAGGGAGTTCATGGATGACCTGGTCTGACCATTGCAACCAAAAAGTTTGGTCGGGACCAGGTTTGCGGTAACCCAAGCCAATGGAAAAAACTCCTGACAGGGCTCGGCCGCTAGCTGCTAGATTGCTCACTATTTATTTCCGTATAGCTTCTCTCTAAGCTCTCCATATCTCTGGGGCATTTATTTTGTTGCACGGAGTTCAACAGGTTCTCAGATCTCGCTAAATTCCTGAAAACTCAGTTCTTGTGCGCCACCCGCGCGTCTTTGGTGCGGGCCTGCCAGTTGGAGAAGTTCGTGCATTCTTCCGTTGTGTCGGATTGCTCGCGACTTTGCCATCGGTGTGTTGAGCCTTTCGCACGCCGAGTGAGTTGTGAAACCCGGCTGAAGACGTTTTAAGGGGGAGAGGTCATGAAGCTCAGCAATTTCTTGGGCCGGGCAATGAGCGGCCTGTTGGTGGCGGTTGCGCTGTTCACAGGGCAGGCCTTCGCTCAGACGAGTAACGGCACCATCGTGGGAACCATCACGGACAAGAGCGGCGCAGCGGTCCCTAAAGCAACCATAAAAGTGTCCAGTGAGCAGTATGGGGAAGTGCCGCGAGTGGTGATCACGGACAGTGCAGGAGGTTACCGTTTCGAGTCGTTGCTCCCGGGGACCTACGCAGTCACGATAACCGCCGAAGGCTTCGATCAATTGGTCATTCGCAACGTACAGGTGAAAGGCTCGATGGAAGTGACCGCGAGCTGCATTCTGGAGGTAAGTGCGGTCAAGAATACGATCACGGTGGAAGCCTCAGCGACGCAAGAACTACAAACAGAATCAGGCGCGCTGGGCGCGGAGGTTTCTAACACGGAAATCAGCAACCTGCCGTTCTTCTCACAGAATCCCATCGAGTTAGTGCTGACGCAGCCTGGCGTGCAGGACAACACGAATCAAATGGGATTCAGCAATGGCATCAATTTTTCCGTAAACGGAACGCGGCCACGCGCGAACAATTTTTTGATCGACGGCCAAGACAACAACGACAATGCTATCGGGGGGCAAGCCTTTCAGACCGACAATCCGCAGGCGGTGCAGGAAGTGGTGATCCTGACGAATGCTTATAGCGCGGAGTACGGACGAGGCGGCGGATCGGTGACGAACGAAATCAGCAAGACTGGCACCAACGCGTTTCACGGCGAGGCCTGGGAGCTGAACCGCAATAATAGCTTTGCAGCGGTACCGGCCGAGGACGCGGTGGTCGGGGTGACCAAGATTCCCAGGGACAATGAAAACACATTTGGTTTCGATTTTGGCGGGCCAATCAAGCACAACAAGCTGTTCGTCTTCGGCACCGCGGAGTGGGACCGCGACTTCACTGCCGCACAGGGGCAAACGCTGAACATTCCAACCGCTGCTGGCATCGCCACGCTCCATTCACTTCTTCCCAACCCCCAGGTCCAATTGCTGCTTTCCTCGCTGGCCGGACTGGTGGCTCCCTCCACCGGGCCCAACGTTTTCACCGTGCCCCTAGGGCCTGATCCAACTACGGGAGTTGATCGGGGTTCAGTGCAGGAGAATACGTTTCAGAGATCCGGCATTTCCGAAGTGGGGCTTACGCGCGAGTGGCGCACGCGACTGGACTGGAACGCGACAGCGTCTGACACTTTGTATGCAAGTTACCGGCGATCCGATGGTTCCCTGACTCCGGACTTCTTCAATAACCCGGGAACGCTGCCGCCGTTTGACACCCAGCAAGGCGGGCCAGCGCAGGCATTTACCGGGAGCTGGAACCATACATTTTCGACAAGCGCCGTGAACGAATTCCGGTTCTCGTATTCGAATATCAATTTCACATTTGGGGAGACCCCTGCGACGGCATCCGGCCCACTCGCGAATATTCCAGCCATGAGTTTCAACGGCGCTTCGGGCTTGCCGACACTGGGAGTCCCCACAGGCACTCCTCAATTTCGAGGCCACAAGTCCTATCAATTTCAGGAGGCGCTAAGTTACACGGTGGGACGGCACACGTTCAAATTTGGAGGCGATGTCGATTACCTTCAGGTTGACGATGGCATTCCTTTCAACTCGCGGGGCTCAATCGGTTTCTTTGCCAACAAAGCGAATGGCACGATACCCGCTTACTCGGATCTTGCCAACTTTATTGACAACTTCACGGGCCAGAGTGGAGTGGTAACAATTAACTTCGGCAACCCGGAGGTGCAGCCTTTCGTGGGCATTTACGCACCTTACGCAGAAGATACTTGGCATGTGAAGCCCAACTTCACGCTCGATCTTGGATTGCGTTATGAGTACTGGGGAACGGTCGGCAACATTGTTCCTTTTCCTTCGATTGACACTTCGAGGTTTGGCTTGGGAGTGCCCGGCGCCACGCTGCTCGACATCGCTTCCGCCAAGCAAAAGGGGTACAAGAGAAATTTTGCTCCGCGCGCGAGCCTAGCCTACACGCCGCGCTTTGCCCCGCGCCTGTTCGGTCAGGACAAGACCGTCATTCGTGCGGGGTACGGTATTTTTTACGACGGTATTTTCACAAATATCCTCGACAACACGGCCGCCAACTCCCCGAATGCAACGGGAGGAGAATTTGTGGCCTCCGCAAACGCACCCGGGCGCGGACTGGCAAACGCCACGGGGCTACTTGCGTCCGTGGCTCCTGCTCCAAACCCGCAGGCGCTGATTGAGTCAATCCCGAGTAATATCCGGAATCCGCTGACGCAACAGTGGAACTTCGATATACAGCGTGAATTGCCCGGCGGCATGATCCTCACGGCCGCATACGTGGGCACGCGGGGCGAACACCTTTTCGTCAACGAAGCCTTGAACCCGGGTATTAATCAGTTCAATTCGAATGGCACCCTTGTCCGTTTGAACCCGAATTTTGGCGACATCGTCATCCGAAGCAACGGCGGCGATTCCATCTATCATTCCGGACAGTTCAGCGTAGACCGCAAGTTTTCTCACGGCTTGCTGCTACGCGCGGCTTACACGTATTCCAAGCTGGTCGATGATGGCTCGGAAGTCTTTACCAGCACCGGAAACAGCACGTTCCCACAAGTCATCACGCGGCAGAGCTCCGACCGGGGGCTTTCCGCCTACGACCGCCGCAACCGCTTCGTAGGAACCTACGTGTGGGACCTGCCGTATCTGCACGGCGCGGAAAACCTGGCCCGCAACATCGTTAGCGAAATCACCAGAGGCTGGGCATGGTCCGGAACGATTACGGCACAGACGGGCAATCCGGAAACGATTACCGACGGATTCGACAACAATGGAGACGGGCGCAGCGGAAACGACCGGCCGTCGGTCTCCAACATGAGCGTTCCTATCAATTACGCGCAGTGCTTCTCGCCAACGGCCACTTGTAACAGCGGTGTCGGATTCAGCTTCGATGGAGTTCACTTTACAGATTTCAACTCCTCGTTTGGAACTGATCCCGTCACTGGAGCTTTTACGGCCAGTCGAAATCAATTCAGGTATGTGGTGGTGTCCGGAGTCAACGGTAACCTTGCACGAAACACGTTCATCGGGCCGGGACAATGGTTCTATAACACCAGCATTGCGCGAAGTTTCAGACTGCACGAGCAACATCAACTGACTCTGCGCATGGAACTGTTCAACGCCTTCAACCACCCAAATCTCTTTACCGACGTTCCGGGAGTCGTTGGCCCCAACGGATTCAATCAGATTTACACGCTGACAGGACCGGACTTCCTCAAATCCGCACTGACGATCGCGGGCGGCCGCCAGCTCAAACTCTGGCTGAAGTATTCGTTCTAAGGCCTCTTCATTCTTCGTTAAAGCCTCGGGGAGCTGCCGAGTGCGGCTCTCCGAGGTTTTGTCTTGGCAGTGGCTTTTCAGCCATGGAGGACCTTCGCAGCCCGTCGTTTCTGCTTGTGGTCGTGACCCGAATTCAACTCGGTGGCTCATTCTCGGTGCGACCGAGGGCCCGGGCTCTCGTTACCCATGGTCTTTACTCTCGCATTCGTAACCTTCTCTACCTTTTTTCGGCATTAACAGTCGCGGCTTTCCTTCTTTAGATCCAGCGGCCGCTCGCGGCTGCGGACGTTTCAAGGTTGATGTGCTGCCGCTTCTCGTAGGTGTCCGGCTGCGAAACCGCCCGCCACACCCCCCAACATTTTCAAACCATGCGCGAGGAGATACGCGAAAGGCTCGGGATGCGCTCTGGTCATGCCCACGTAGAGAAGCGTGGCAACGATTCCCACGAGCAGCCCGTGCACGACGAAGCGTGATTCGACACGTCGCCCGGCCCAAAGACCAAATACGAAACACATCACGAAAGACGCTGCGGGCACGACATAGAGTAAGGCGTGTTGTCCAGATATTTTGAGGACAAGAATTACAACCGCGAAAAGAGACGCTTCGGCGAGAAATCCGCCGATCAAGACGCGCATCCAGTGAATTCTTGTGGAAATATTCATCGAAAAACCTTACACCTGGTTACTCGGTCCGCGTCGCAAGCACCCCTGCGTCGCGGTTCACGTTGCCTTGGAGCAATACCGCGCCGCGCCCAGCTCTAGCGAACTTCGGGTTGCAGCATCCACGCCTAGCGCGGGTCAGGAGAACGCAGATTGTATCTCCTACGCAACCGTTTCTCGCGCTTTTCTTATTCCTATGTCGTGCGGCTTTCTGACTTTCCACTTTGCTTTCTTCAGAGTGCTGGGTTAAATTCGCCCTTACCCTGGCCCACCTCGAGATGCTCATGAGACTCTTCTTTAGAGTACGCGTTGCGGGCTTTCCCCGGTCATCCTTCGCTGCGACTCCTGGCAAGGGCTTTCGCCAACGTTCAACGCATCAGCGAGGTGATTTAATAATGCCGGGGAGGAATGTGCCCAAGAGGTTTGTAGCAACAATGGCCGTGGCCTTGCTCACATGCGCCTGCACGTTGCCCCGGACCAAACCCGCTCCCATAGATCCAGGCGTGCGCGGTACTCCTCCAGGTGCAGGCAGCCCGTTGCCAGGTCTAACAGCGGACGAAACAGCGTTCTTCCAGGATGGGCAATCCAGGTTCGGCCAAGTGGAGGTGGTGCAGGGACGCTCGAACAATGGGCTTGGGCCACGCTTCAACTCCAACCAGTGTTTCTCTTGCCATTCGCAGCCCAACATGGGCGGCTCGAGCCCGGCCCAGAACCCTTTAGTTGCGGTTGCAACGCTTGATGGAGCGAAGAACGTGGTGCCGTGGTTCATCGCTCCCAATGGCCCGGCCCGCGAGGCGCGCTTCAAGCGAAGTAATGGTGCCCCCGATGGCAACGTCCACGCGCTGTTCGTTATCACCGGCCGGAGCGACGCCGCCGGTTGCACCATCGCTCAATTCGACTTCCTGCCCGCTGGCAATCCGCTCACCGGGCAAGGCGGGAATCCCAACATTATTTTTAGGATTCCAACCCCTGTCTTTGGAGCCGGCCTTATTGAAGCGATTCCCGACTCTGCCATCCTTGCCAACCAGCAAGCCAATGCCGCCGAGAAGGCGTCGCTCGGGATCTCCGGCCATCCGAATGCGCATTTGAGCGGCAACGTGAACCGCAGCGCAAACGATGGCACCATCACGCGCTTCGGGTGGAAGGCTCAGAACAAATCCCTTCTGATGTTTGCAGCCGAAGCCTACAACGTGGAAATGGGAATCTCGAACCAATTATTCCCTCAGGAGCGCGACGAGACTCCCACCTGTCTTTTCACCGCCACGCCGAACGACGCGCTGAACTTCACTACGCCCGCGACTTCTGCCCCTTCCAATCCCGCCGTTCTCTCCGACATAGAAGGTTTTGCCAACTTCATGCGCATGCTGGCTCCGCCCACGCCTGCCCCCGACACGCCCTCCATTTCGGGCGGGCGAGCCGCCTTCATAAAAATAGGCTGCGCCCATTGTCACACGCCTTCCTTGACCACCGGTAAGATGATTGCCAGCGGCTCTTCGACACTCCCAAGCGCGGCACTGTCGAACCAGACCGTGCACCTCTTCTCCGACCTCCTTGTTCACCACATGGGCAAAGGCCTCGCCGACGGCATTACGCAGGGCGCCGCCGGCCCTGACGAGTTCCGAACCGCACCGCTTTGGGGCATCGGGCAGCGGATCTTCTTCCTTCACGATGGACGGACATCCAACCTGGTTGAAGCCATCAGGGCTCACAAAAGCCGTGGCAGCGAGGCCAACAAGGTCATCGACCAATTCACTAAGCTGAGCGCCCAGGAGCAACAGGGAATCGTCGACTTCCTGCGTGCGCTCTAGACGACTGCGGGGACGCCGGGCAACGGCCGTCCCTGGCGGGGTCCATTTTGAGGGGGCGCTGGCGCGTGCTCGCGGACCAGCAGAATCCGGTTTTCTCCCGCAAGTCTGCTCAACAGTTAGGGATTCAGGTTGTTCGATCAGCGCCTCTTGCAAGAGTCTAGCGGGAAAAACTATGCGCGCACTTCAACGGAGCATTCGCTCGGATACGAACGGGTGATAATTCCTAGCGTCCGACCTTACTGGTCAATCTGTGTCAGCTTTTGGGTCATCACGGGGTTGCTCGTTCAGGGATTTTGGTGAGGCGGTTGGAGAGTCGGGCCAGGCTACCGAGAGTAGCTGCGTTTGGCAGCGCATGAGCTCTCGGGATTCGATGTCATTCAGTTTGACGGTTCCGATTTGGCAGTACATCGCCGCGGCGCTGTTTCCGCCGACCCAATCAGACTTCGCGATCTCCAGACCGCCAGTGCCGCAGAACATCGGGAAGGGTAGCGACAACTCGAAACCCCAAATAAACCACCACGCATGCTCCGGTCGTTCCGGCCACTGTAAACAATGTGTCCATGTTTTCCTTCAAACTTGTCATTAGGGTTGCAGTGAGGGCCGTTTCTGGAAAGAGTACTTGCGTTCTTAAAAGAGTAGTACTTTTGACTGCTATCTTGCGGCACTGCGGTGCCGTTCTCAAAAGCCGGCAGGAACGGCCTGGGGGTAGCATGGGCGGCAGGGTTCACTGCTGCTTGGTTGGAAGAGTACCGATTCGACTGGCTTGCCGAGGAAGAGCAGGAGGGCTCCGCAAACGCCTGTGTCATCGGAGCAGCGTTCTTCGCTCTCGTGGCAAACAGGACTTTCGCATCCGCGCGGCGTCTAAATAAGGCGCATAGGCGGACCTCCGGTTGTCTAGAACCATGCGGAAGCGGGCTGGTCTTCGGCGGTCCGGGCGATCTCTTAATTTTATAGTTGACAGGCGGCGAGCGGGGCGAGTAGAAGGGTACTCTTAATTGTTTAGTTGAAGGAGCGTTCGTTGGCGCGAAAGAAGTCACCAACCCTTACGGAAGCGGAATTGCGGCTTATGCAGGTGATCTGGGAGAAAGGCTCCGCGACCGTCGCGGCGGTGGCCGAAGCGCTGCGCGACAAACCCGAGCTGGCCTACAACACCGTGCTCACCACCATGCGAATTTTGGAGCACAAGGGTTACCTTCGGCACACCAAGCCTGAGGTCGGCCGCGCATTCGTCTATCACCCGGTGATCGGGCGAGAACAGGCCAGCCGCAAAGCGCTGCGGCATCTGGTCAACCGTTTCTTCGGAAACTCTCCCGAGCTGCTCGTGTTGAACCTGCTCAAGGACGAAGAAATCGGCGAAAAAGGACTGAAACGGATCCGAAAACTGATTACGGGGGCCGAAAAATGACAGCCACATTCGAGTTCATACACCGCTGGTCGGGCGCCGCACTGGCGGCAATTTTGAACAGCGGCTGGCTGGCGCTGGCGGCCGCCGCGGCGGTGGCGATCATGCTCCGGTTCACGCCCCGCATTAATGCGGCCACGCGGCATGCGGCGTGGTGGATGGTGCTGGCGATCGTCGCCATCGGTCCGTGGATACCGGTAGCGTCCCGCGTGGCCAGGGCGCCCGCGATGCTCCCGCAGGCGCGGCCGAATTTCCTTCGGTCGGCCTCTGCTCTCGCAGCCGCGGTTCGTCGAGACGCTGCACCCGCCGTTGCCCCACTACATCCGCAGCCAGCCGCTGCGCTTGGGCCGCTCGCCGACTCTCCGGTTTCCGAGCGAGCGGTTCGAGTAGCGGCACCGCGACACAGCGTGTTGCCGTTGGAACTACGAGCCGGCAGCTGGCCGGAAATTCTCCTCGCCGCATGGTTCACGGTATTCGTGCTGCTCCTCACCCGGGTCGGCCGCAGCTACGTGTACCTGCGAGCGTTAAGAAAACGCGCCTGGCCGGCTCCGGAGGAGGCGGACCGCAGATTCAAGCGCTGTCTGCGGAATGAGCGAATCGGCAGCGAACCGCGGCTGCTCGTCGCCAGCGAAATCTTTTCGCCGCTTGCTGCGGGATTCCGGCATCCCGTGGTCATCTTGCCGGAACGTTTGATCAAGGAACTATCCGGCGCGGAGCTGGAGAACGTGCTGCTGCACGAGTTGGCTCACTTTGCGCGAAGGGACAACTGGACGAACCTGCTGGCGCGACTAACCGCGTGCGCGGTGGTCTTGCATCCGGTGGCAGCCTGGGCTCTGAACCGCATCGAGCGGGAGCGGGAGGCGGCTTGCGACGATTGGGCGGTGGCGATTTCCGGGTCGGCGCGCGAATACGCCGCGACGCTGGCGCGGCTTTTTGAAGTGTGCGGGATGCGGCCACAGGAATTGCTGGCGACTGGGATGGCGCACCGGTCCTCGCGTCTTGGTGAGCGCATCGAATTGGTGCTTCGCGCAAAGCGGCGTTTCGTGACGCGCACTTCGTTCGCCCGCTTGGCGCTGTGTGCCGCGGCCGGGCCTGCGGTGCTCGCGGCTGGGGCGCAGGCGCCTGGCTGGATCACTTTGGCGCAGGACTCCGCTGCGCCCGCGATTGTTGTCCGCGCTCCCCGTCCGGACTCCGCCGCGGTTTCCGCGACATCGACGACCGCGGCCCTGCTGACCCCACTTTCAGAGCCAGGCGCTCCCGCAGGTGCGGCGCCGGTCGCCGCGCGGGACTTCCGCCAGAGCGGTCCGCAATCGGGCCGCATGTCGCTGGAAGAGTGGACAGCGGAATGGACTCTGGAGAGCAGCCATTCCTCTTCGTCGAACCCGCTGCGGCTGAGCTTCGGTTTCCGCAGGGACGGCTCGGATTGGACGGAGAGAACCGACGTGCCACTCTCGAGCTTGCGGGATTTTTCGCTCGACATGCTGGACCGGGACGGCCCCGTGAAATTTGAGTATGTGCGCGAGGCCGGCGAGCTGCTCTGCGAAGGGACCGTGCGAGGCGGGCGAGCGCACGGCACGTTCGCGGTAAAGCCCAACGCCGAGTTTGTGTCGGCCCTCGAAAAGATGGGTTATATCGCTCCGGACGAGCGCGACGTGGTTTTCATGATGATGTCGGACGTGACCCTGCAATTCGCGGGCGAGGTCAAGGCGACGGGGCTCGAATTGACGCCGGGCGATCTGGCCGAACTGCGCAGCCACAGCGTGACGGCAGAGTACATCCGGCAAGCGCGGCAAGCGGGCCTGAACCAATTCACGGCCGAGGATTTCTGCGAGCTACGCACGCATGGCGTCGAGCCGCTCTACCTGCAACGCATCGTGGCAGCCGATCCCAAGCTTACGGCGGACGACATCGCCGAACTGCGCACGCATGGCGTCGAACCCGATTACCTGAAAGGCATACAGGCGACGGGGATTGCGCTTTCGATGGAGGATGTTACGAGTTTGCGCACTCATGGCGTGGAGCCCGCGTATCTGAAGGGCATCCATGAGGCCGACAGCAAACTTTCCGTCGACGAGATCGACGAATACCGAACGCACGGTGTCGAACCCGGATATTTGAAAGAAATGAGAACGGTCGATAGCCAGCTCAACGCCGATGACATTTCCGAGCTGCGCACGCACGGCGTGGAACCCCAGTACTTGAAACAAATGCGCGAGGTAACGGGCCACCTTTCAATCGAGGAAATATGCGAGCTGCGGACACACGGCGTGGAAGCGAATTATCTTAAGGGCATCGAAGCGGTGGACAGCCATCTCACGGCGGACGAAATAAGCGAACTGCGGACGCATGGAGTCGAGGCCGAGTACTACAAGAACATCAAAGCGGTGGATGCGAACCTTCCCATCGACGAAATGACCGACTTACGTACCCACGGCGTCGAGCCGGAATACTACAAGAACATCAAAGCCGTGGATCCCAGGCTTTCCGTCGATGAAATCAACAACCTGCGGACTCATGGCGTGGAGGCGGAGTACTACAAGGAAATGAAAGCCATCGATCCCAAGCTATCGGTCGACGATGTCACGAAACTCCGCACCCATGGCGTCGAGCCGAGCCACTTGAAGGACTTAAGGGGCGCGGCGCCGAATCTGAGCATCGAGGATTTGACAGAGCTTTCGTCCCACGGTGTACCGGGATCGCTGGTGGCCGAGGCGATGCACGAGGGATACCGCTTCACCGCGGACGAGTTTTCCGAACTCTGGTCGCGTGGGGTGGATGCGAAGTATCTGCGCGATTTGCAGGATATGGGAGTGAAGAACTTAACGGCAAAGCAGATTCTGCGCCTGCGGAGAAGTTCTTGAGGCGGCGGAACGTTCGTCTTGGCTCGCCGGTAAGCACATCGTAATTTCGGGGACCGTTGATCAGTTTTTTTAAAAAACCTGGGCGATTGGGGGTGCACCCGCGTTCATCGCGGCAACCACCAATCAACCTGGTGAGTTCTTACCGGGCGGCATCCTGCGGCGAAGCTCGTCGAAGAAATTCAGTACTACGATGAGGCTGTCCGTAGATCTCTGCTCCTGTCCGGTTGCCTCACTCGCATCCAGAATAACCGCGAAACGCTTTCCGTCGGGGGCCAGGTCGTAGGGGTAATTCCCGCCGAGGAACCTCAAGCTCCTCGGACACCACAACTGAGGCTTTCCGGCCAAAAAGGAGTTGCCGCTTGCGGTATAGTCCACAACCATGACGTGCCAATCGGGTGTCAGGAAGAACAGCTTGCGCCCGCTGCGCGACCAGATGGGGTAGTCGCCACCATTGGTTGAGATCTGCCACTTGCCACCGGGCCCCTGAACAGGTCGGACGTACAATTCATAAGTCCCCGATTCATCCGAAGAGTACGCCATCCATAAGCCGTGGGGTGAGAACGCGGGATGCACGTGGTGAAATGAGGTGCGTAGAAATGGCTCCCCGGCTCCGAGTTGTGGATGGTCATGGCCGCCCTCAAACGACGCTGTCCAGATCTGCGGGTAGCCATCAACACTCACTTGAACGTAGGCCAGACGTTTCCCGTCTGGCGAGAAGGAGGACGGTCCGATCGGAGTCTGGCTCTCAATCAGCCGTTGTGCTTCGCCCACTCCGTTAGCCAGAACCCAGTAAACGCCTGAGGCGGCCTGACGAATGGACTCAAATACGATGCCCTTACCGTCTGGCGTCCACTGCGGAAAGGTATTCCGCCCAGGTAGATGTGTCAGCCGCGACGTTGTGTCGCGCTCGAGGTCCTTCACCCAAATGTCCGCTTGCCCCGGACCGGTTGCGAGATCGAATGCCAAGTGCTTGCCATCGGGCGAAAAACGCGGGTTCTCGTAAATCCCCCGAGACGTTTGCAACGGCCTGGCTTGGCCCGCACTGTCCAGCCACCAGATGGAAAGCGGAAACGAGATCGCCGCTTTCGAGCTGGCGTACAGCAGAGCCCCGGTTTGGGAAACGTCGAAATCCCCGCCTCCCAATACGTTGCTGTTCACTTCTTCGACCACATGCTGCGGCTCTCCGGTCAATGCCAGCCGACTTAGGTCAAAGGGGGCAGCGAGCAGCGTGTTCTGAACCATGTAAAGTAAGTGTCCGCTGGGCACGTAACGTCCGAAAGAGCCTCCCTCCTGAAGAGTCTTCCACTCGCCGGTCTTCAAAGAGAGAACGTCGATCTGCGTGTCAGCGTCCGTTGCTCCGTAGACAGTGAATAGAACGGCCTGGCTGCCCGGCAGAGTTTGTGGCCAACCGTGTGCCGTCTCGCCTTTTTGCTTGCTCGGCTTGGTAAGGGGCGTAGGTGTGCCGCCGCCGGATGGAACTCGCACTAGACCGGGTATGCCCTGGCTGAATGCGGCTACGATGTTGCCATCGTCACCCCAGCTTGCCCCTCTGGCATAACCAGGTGCGTCGCATAACGTCACCGGCTCACCGCCCTGGACTGCAATCTTCTTGAGCTTGCCATCGGCGAAGAAGCCGACCCATTGGCCATCCGGGGAAAAGAACGGCGCCGCGCTGTGCTCGGTACCCGGAAGTGGCGTGAACTGACTTTGATCGAGTGAGCGCACGCCCAACCGCCACTCGCTGGCGCTTTTGCTCTCGGAGGCGACGATGCGCGCTCCATCTGCCGAAATTGCCAACTGAGCTCCCCTAAACCTGTCAACGAACGTGTCCTGTGGCAATTCGGCGGACAGCTGTATGGGCAAGGCCGCACGATTAAGGCGGGCCGCGCGCCACCAAGCGATTCCAGCGATTAGTGCAATGACGGCGAGCGCAGCAGCTGTAGCCCACGCCAGCCGCTCACGTAATTCAATAAGCCTTGAGCTAGGTGCAGCCACGCCAGCCGGTGAGCCGCTTTCGGCAATCCATTTCAATTCCAGTGCAAGATCGCGGGCGCTTTGCCAGCGCTCGTCGGGATCCTTGGCTAGGGAGCGGCGGATGGCGTGGTCGAGTCCTGGCGGCGTCATTGGCTTCAATCTGCTGATCGGCTCCGGCTCTCTGTCCAGAATTGCCGAAGCCACGCTGAGTTGGCTCTTTCCTTGGAAGGCGCGCTGTCCTGTCAGCATTTCGTACAACACTGCGCCAAGAGAGAAAATGTCGCTGCGGCCGTCCAGCTCTTTCCCCTCGATTTGCTCCGGCGACATGTACTGAGTCGTGCCGACGACCGTGCCCTGCTCGGTCACTGGCGATTCTTGCTTGGCCGCACTCAACGTGGCTGGGCTCGCCAGCGGGGAAACAGGTTTGGCCAGGCCAAAATCCAGCAGCTTTGCGCCCGTAGAGGTGAGCATGATGTTGCCGGGCTTCAGATCGCGGTGGACGATGCCGCTGCGATGCGCTTTGTCCAGCGCATCGGCGATTTGCGGTCCGAGCTTCAAGACCTGTTCGAGAGGTAAAGGACCTTTCTCCAGGCGTTTGGACAGAGTCTCGCCCTCCACGCACTCCATGACCAGAAAGTCCACACCGTCCTGCTGACCAACGTCATGCAGGGTGCAAATGTGCGGATGATTCAGGCTGGAGATGACTTTCGCTTCACGCTCGAAGCGCTGCTTGCGTATGGGGTCGGAGGAAAACTGAGGCGGGAGAATCTTGATCGCTACGGTGCGTTCGAGACGCGTATCGCGTGCGCGATATACTTCCCCCATCCCGCCCGCGCCCAGCGGCGCAAGGATTTCGTAGGGCCCAAGTCGCGTTGCCGTGGCCAGCACCATGCTCGGCTGCGATTATACTCCACGTACTTTGACACAACGCCCCGCCGCAACTGGGCAACTCGGGATCCCTACGCTAAGCGTACCCGGCTGGACCCGTTGCCAAAAAGATTGCTACCTTAGCGTCGCTATGCGACGCTTACTTCGATTTTTCATTTCTGCGACTCTACTCGCGATCTTCGGATCGGAACTCGCTGTGGGCGGTCCCGGGCAAGCCACGGCACACCGCGACTGGGCCACGGAGCGCTGGGCGGCGCAGTGGATTGCGTGCCGAGAGGCGCCGCAACGAGACGCCGGCGTCTTCCATTTCCGTAAGACGCTCCCCTTGACGAACCTGCCGACAGAATTTGTCGTGCACGTCAGCGCCGACAATCGTTTTATTTTGTTTGTGAATGGAAACCGTGTCGGCGAAGGCCCCGCGAGCAGCGATTTGAGTCATTGGAAATATGAGACCTTCGATCTCAGGCGTTTTCTGCACAGCGGGAAGAACGTAATCGCCGCGACGGTCTGGAACTTCGGGGCCCAGGCGCCTCTGGCACAAATGACCTCACGTGCCGCTTTCATCTTGCAGGGTGACGGCGCGGCGGCGCAAATCGCGAACACAGACGACTCCTGGCAAGTCGAGATCGAGAATGGGCATGGAGTGTCGGCTACGGATTTTGTGTCCGTGTTGCGGCGGTATTACGCGGGACCGCCGGGAGAAATCATCGACGGGCGTCGCTACGATTGGGGTTGGAACCGCGCCACAGGCGCCGGCGAAATCGGCGCGACTCGATGGAGAAAACCGGCGATGCTCGGAAAAGGCGCGGCGCGCGAGTCTTCGGATGCACCGACCATTTGGATGTTGCAGCCCGATCCACTGCCACAGATGGAATATACGGAGGTGCCCGCCGGGCTGGTGGTCGCGAGTTCCGGCGTCGATTCGAAAGACGTGCAAGGCACGAGTTTTCGAATCGCAGCACGGGCGAAAGTTTCAGTGCTACTCGATGCCGGCACCCTCGCTACGGCCTACCCCGAGATTATCCTGAGCCGGGGAGCCGATGCACGCGTGCGACTCACTTACGCAGAAGCCCTGGTGGACGAACAAGGGAAAAAGGGGAATCGCAACGAGACGCAAGGCAGACACATTCTCGGCGTGTTCGACGAGTTCATCGCCGATGGAGGAAATCACCGATCCTTCATCCCCTTGATTTGGCGCACCTGGAGGTATCTGCAGATCGACATCACGACTGGCGATCAGCCTCTCCAAGTAGAGAAGCTACGCGTCTGGTGCACGGCATATCCGTTTCGAGAGGAAGCCAGGTTTGCTGCAAGCGATCCGGAATTGGCGAAGATCTGGGAAGTCGGTTGGCGAACGGCGAGGCTGTGCGCGCACGAAACGTACATGGACACACCGTACTGGGAGCGGCTGCAGTATGTGGGCGACACGCGCATCCAGGCGCTGATTTCGTATGTGGTCAGCGGCGATGATCGGCTGTCGCGGCAGGCCATCGATGCCATCGACAACTCCCGTATACCGGATGGAATTACGGCGAGCCGCTATCCCTCGCAGCTTCCACAATTCATCCCGACGTTTTCGTTGCTATGGGTTGGGATGTTGCACGATTTTTTTACCTATCGTGACGACCCGGAGTTCGTGCGGGGGCATCTTCCGGGAACACGAGCGGTACTGGATTGGTTTCTGCGATACCAGCGCGCGGATGGATTAATGGGAAAGCTGCCGTGGTGGCCTTTCGTAGATTGGACTCGGGACTTTCAAGCAGGCGTGCCTCCACAAGATGCAGATGGGGGATCGGCTCCGATCACGCTGCAATTTATTGAAGCGCTCAGCAACGCGGCAGAGCTAGAACAGCGTCTTGGCGATGCCGAGCGAGCAAGGATTTACCGCGAGCACGCAGGCCAAGCGGCAGAAGGACTCCGCAAAGCCTGCTGGGATGAAAAGGCTGGACTGATTGCCGACACCCCTGCGCGGTCGCACTTCAGCCAACAGGCGAACGCGTTGGCTGTCTGGCTGGATGTGATTCCCCGCGAGAAGCAGAAGAGTGTGCTGGCGAAGGCGCTGTCAAAAACTGACGATCCCGCTTTGTCGGAAGCGAGCTATTATTTCCGCTTTTACCTGGCACGGGCCATGGAGCACGCCGGCATGGCGGACGATTATCTCTCCACACTACAGCCGTGGCGCGACATGCTGAAGATGGGACTTACCACTTGGGCGGAAACGCCCGAACCCACGCGCTCGGATTCGCACGCGTGGAGCGCACATCCCAATTTTGATTTGCTGCGCCTGGTCGCGGGAATTCGTCCGGCCGCGCCGCAATTCTCCGAAATTGTGATTGAGCCACACCTTGGTAATCTGCAGAATCTATCTGCGGGCATGCCGCTTCGAAAAGGACGCATCGAAGTTTCCTACAGTGCTGAATCGGGCGGCGGCACGCGCGCGAAGATCGTCGTGCCGGAAGGGGTTCCCGCGCGTCTAATCTGGAAAGGTCGCACCTACACTTTGCGTTCCGGTGAACAGACACTCCAGTTGCCATGAAGCACAGGCGCGAGGAATGTCAGGTTGTGGCTAGTTCGGCCGCGCCGGTATACATGTTCATCTTCGAGTGGCGGGCGCCAGCGCTGCGCCGCAAGCGCAAAGCGTCGCACGGGATGGAACTGCCGTTTGTGTTCGATAACATCGACGAAGCCGTTGCATAGGCCGGTATAGAGCCACTCGCTGACAAAGTCACCGCGGGGCCGCGCTTGCTGGCAACCGGCAATCCCAACCACCCGGGTTCGCCGCACCGCCCGGCTTACGAGACGAGCACACGCGGGTCGCGCTTCCGGGGCGGCGGGGCTTTAACGGTTGGCATATAATGAGTCACTTCCGTTCGAGAGAGGCTCGCATGAACCCGTCCCCAAGTGACAAGATCTTTGCTGCACTCGAGACATTTCGCATTGAGCTTCCGTCTTGGGGTTTCGCCAACACTGGAACTCGTTTTGGAAAATTCATTCAACCGGCGGCGGCCACTACGACCGAGGAGAAATTCAGCGACGCTGGTCAAGTGCACCTCTTCACCGGCGTCTGTCCAACCCTCGCTCTTCACGTTTTGTGGGACTGTCCTGAAGGCGTTCGAAGCACGGATGAAATCATGCGCTTCGCCAGCCGCTATAGAGTCGCCCCGGGATGCGTCAATCCCAATCTTTTCCAGGATCAGGAGTACAAGTACGGATCGTTCGGAAATCCTGATGACTCGGTCCGGCGGCGCGCCTTGTTGCACACGAAAGACAGCATCGAAATCGCAAAGCGCCTCCACAGCCGGGATATTTCGCTTTGGTTTGCTGACGGTTCGAATTATCCCGGGACTGCCAACATTCGGCAGCGCAAGAAATGGTTTGCAGAGGCACTAAAGGAATCGCATGGAGAGCTGTCGGCCGACCAGCGAATGCTCATCGAGTACAAGCCCTTCGAGCCGGCCTTTTATCACACCGATATCGCCGACTGGGGAATGGCGCTTTTCCTCTCGCGCGCGGCCGGTCCACAAGCTAAGGTCTTGGTTGATACGGGACATCACTACGCCGCGCAGAATATTGAGCAAATCGTGGCCTGGCTGCTTTCCGAAAACATGCTCGGCGGCTTTCACTTCAATGATCGCCGTTACGCGGATGACGACTTGACAATGGGTTCCATTGATCCGTATCAAGTCTTCCGTATTTTCCACGAAATCCATTTCTTCGAATGGGAGACTGGGCAGCGCCCTGATATCGCCTACATGGTGGATCAAAGCCATAATCTCAAAGGCAAGATCGAGGCCATGATTCAAACAGTGACGGTGGCTCAGCAACTTTTCGCTAAGGCTGCACTCGTTGATGCGAAGAAGCTCGCGACAGCCCAAACGAACTGCGATCTCGTCCACGCAGAGTCGCTGCTGCAGGACGCTTTCGCGACCGATGTCCGCCCCGCGATCCAAGAATGGAGAGATTCCAGGGGCCTGCCCAAAGATCCGATGGAGGCATTCCGGCAGAGCGGGTACCTCGAGCGCATCACAAAAGAGCGGGCCGCCAAAAACGTTCACAACGTTTCTTCTTATGCCTGACCTGCCGCGCAGCAAACCTTATCTGGCTTTCGATTTCGGCGCGGAAAGCGGACGTGCAGTTCTTGGGCATCTGCATTCGGGAATTCTTACGACGGAAGAAGTCCACCGCTTTCAAAATGAGGGCGTCGAATACGGAGGTTCGCTTCACTGGGACGTCCCGCGGCTCTGGTCTGAAGTGCGCAGGGCACTGACGTGTGTGGAGCAGGTGGAATTGGCAGGCATTGGTGTGGACGCTTGGGGAGTGGACTACGCCTTACTCGGAGAACGCGGAGAGCTACTTCAGAACCCATATCACTATCGCGACGGCCGCACGCAAGGCATCATGGCGGAGGTTTTTCAAAAGGTACCAAGGGAGGAGATCTACAAGAAGACGGGCATTCAGTTCATGCCCATCAACACCCTTTACCAGCTGTACGCTGCGCAGCGAGAGACGCCCACGATCGTTGCGGCAGCCAAGCAACTGGTTACCATCCCGGACCTCTTCAATTACTGGCTGACGGGAAATGCCGTTTGCGAATTCACGAACGCGACGACCACTCAAATGGTCGACCCCTTCCGCCGCTCTTGGGCAACGGATCTCATGGAAAAGATTGGGCTGCGTCCCGAACTCCCGGCAGCAATCGTCGAGCCGGGGACCATCCTCGGAACCTTGCGGTCTTCGATGGCACAGAACTCGTCTTTGGCGCGAACACTTGTTATTGCCCCTGCCTGTCATGACACCGGTTCGGCTGTTGCTGCAATCACAGCTCGCGATGGCACTGCATTCCTTAGTTCTGGCACTTGGTCCCTGATTGGCATTGAGCTCGACGCGCCGATCGTCACTCCTCAGGCTCTCAAGCTGAACTTTACAAACGAAGGCGGCGTGAATGGCACGACGCGCCTTCTGAAGAACGTCATGGGCCTCTGGATGTTGCAGGGGTGCAGGAATTACTGGAGAGTGCGAGGCCAGAACGCCGATTACCAGGGACTTGTCGAACTCGCAGGAAGCGAACCGGCCTTCAAAAGTATGGTGGATCCTGACGACGAGTGTTTTCTACGGGCGGCGAATATGCCCGCGGCTATCGACGATTTCTGCCGGAAGACACATCAGCCAACGCCGTCGAGTCCGGGTGCCTACGTGCGATGCGTACTGGAAAGCCTGGCACTGAAGTATCGCTGCGTTCTTCTCGGTCTTGAGCAGCTTTGCGGAAAGCGCATCGAACAGCTTCGCGTCATCGGCGGGGGATCGAAGAATCGAATGCTGGGTCAATTTACGGCGGACGCGACGGGCAGGCGAGTGCTCGCGGGTCCTGCCGAGGCAACCGCCCTTGGGAACATCGCCATGCAAATCCTGGCAACGGGAGAAGCCTCGTCGCTTCAAGAAGTCCGCGCCATCGTGGACCGGTCTTTCCCGACGGACGTCTTTGAGCCTGTTGAGACCGACAAGTGGGAGCGGCAAACCGAACGCTTCGAGCAGTATTGCGAGATGATTCATGCCTGAGATTAAAGAAACGGTGCACTTGAAAGATCTTTGGGACGAAGGGAGCGCCCGCGAACTAGCTGGGAACCCAGTAGCGCTTTTGCGTTATCGCTCGAATTTGCTGGGTGCAGATCTCCGCATCACCAACTTCGGCGGCGGGAATACAAGCTCGAAGATCGAACTGCCGGACCCCTTCACAGGCCAGCCTGTCCGCGTGCTTGCAGTCAAGGGCAGCGGAGGGGATCTCGGCTCGATCAGCGAATCCGGATTCGCACTGCTGTATCTTGATCGCCTCGAGCGCCTCAAAGAACTGTATCGCGGAGAAGAGAACGAAGACGAGATGGTGGCGTACTACCCACTTTCGGTGTTCGGCGAGAACCGGGTTGCAGCCTCCATCGATACGCCGCTACACGCATTCCTGCCATTTTTGCACGTTGACCATCTGCACCCCGACTGGGCGATTGCGCTGGCGGCGAGCGCCAATGGCGACCGTAGATTGGAGGAATTCAACAGGGTATTCGATCGCAAGATCGTGTGGGTGCCCTGGCAACGCCCTGGCTTCGAGCTTGCAGTGCTTATCCAGCGGGCCGTTCAAGAGCATCCCGGCGTCGATGGACTGATCTTGGGAGGCCATGGCCTGTTCACCTGGGGCATGACGCAACGCGCGTGCTACTTGAACAGCTTGCAAACGATTGATCAAATGGGTCAATTCATCCTAAGGCACGAGGCGAAGAAGGGCATTCTCTTTGGCGGGATCGAGCACTCGCCTGTTTCGGATCGCAAGGCGATTGCCAGTCAGATCCTCCCTGCGTTGCGCGGCGTAGTCTCCTCGAACCGGCGGGTGATCGCCCATTACACCGACGATGATGACGCGCTAACCTTTGCCGGATCGAAGTGGGCGAAGGAATTGAGTTCTCTCGGGACGAGTTGTCCTGACCATTTCTTGCGCACGCGGGTTTGTCCTTGGTTCCTCGACTGGGATCCGGTAAAAGAAAACATTCAGGTTCTCAAAGCGCGCATTCACAGCGACATCGCCGGGTATCGCGCAGCTTACAAGAAGTACTACGAGGAATGGGCCACTAGCGACTCCCCCAAACTCCGAGATGCGAACCCCTCGGTTGTTGTTGTTCCTGGACTCGGCCTTTTCGGCTTCGGGAAGGATAAAAAAGAAGCACGGATCACAACAGAGTTCTTCATCAACGCCATCCATGTCATGGCAGGCGCCAACGCGTTGGAAGAAGGCGAGATTTCTCATCTTCTGCCACAGGCTCGGCATGCTGACCAATCGCGACAGTTCTCGCATTTTCATAATTATGTTGCGCTACCAAGATCAGAGGCCTTCCGCATCGAATACTGGGTGCTCGAAGAAGCCAAACTAAAACGAATGCCGTCAGAAGCAGAATTCAGCCGCAAGATCGCGCTGGTGGTTGGCGGAGCCAGTGGAATTGGCCGTGAAACTGCTTTGTTGCTCGGACGAAAAGGGGCGCACATCGTGGTCGCCGACTGTGACCGGCAAGGCGCCAGCAAAGTGGCCGATGAGGTTGGAGCCGTTTCGTCCGCCGAGTTTGCCGCTGCAACCGAAGTTGACCTGAGTTCGGCCGGGTCGCTGGCCGAAGCAGTGAAATTCACGATTCTAAAATTCGGGGGAATCGATATTATCGTGAACACTGCCGCTATATACGCGGTGCCGGGCCCCGACGGAGAGCTTTCTGAAGCACAATGGGCCAAAACGTTTCTGGTCAATGTGACTGGCAACTATCTCCTCGCCCGCGAGACGGAATGGGTACTTAAGGATCAAAACCTGGCCGCAACCATCGTGCTGACGAGTTCTGCGAACGCGGTCGTCCCGAAAAAAGGAAGCGAGGCTTACGACACGAGCAAAACGGCCCTGAACCAGCTCATTCGCGAGCTCGCTATCAAGCTCGGTCCTCACGTACGCGTAAATGGAGTCGCTCCTGCCACGGTTGTTGCCGGATCGATAATGTTCCCTCGCGACCGTGTAGTTCAATCATTGCAGAAATATGGAATTCCGTTTTCAGAATCGGAGCCCATCGAAGTGCTGCGTAGCAAGCTAGCGGATTTCTACGCGCAACGCACGCTAATCAAACGTCCCATCGTTCCACAGGATTGCGCAAACGCGATCGTCTGGCTGGCCAGCGGTCAGAGCGCCAAAACCACCGGGCACGTAATCCCAGTCGACGGCGGCTTATCCGAAGCCTTTTTGCGTTAAGGAGCGATCTATGCAACGCGTCTGCTTTGTGTTGTTGGTCAAGCCAGAAAGGCTGGAGGAGTATAAGGAACGCCACCGTCAGGTGTGGCCCGAGATGCAGGCGGCGCTCCGTGAAACCGGATGGCGTAACTACTCCCTCTTTCTGCGCGACGACGGCCTCTTAGTCGGATATCTAGAGACGGAAGACTTTGAACGCGCGCGTTCTGCCATGGCCCAACGTGAAGTGAATGAACGATGGCAACGCGAGATGGGCGATTTCTTCGTTCAGCCTGACGGAGCCCTGCCTGATCGTGCCATGCGCCCGCTGGAGGAAGTCTTCCACTTAGCCCACATTTGAGGACCAATGAATCGTAACCCGGCGCTACACCACCTTCGGAAATCACTTCCAACGTTGTCCAGATATTTGACGACGCAGTTTCGCTTGAACGTTGAAGCCCCCATGAATGGAATTAGCTAGCGGAAGGGCCGTTGGTCTAGCACCGTTCGTTCCACAGCGCCAAGAAATGATTCGTGATCGGCGCGCGAGTACCTGTCTTGATCAGCCGAGGTGAAGCTCAGGAAGTGAGAACAGTATGCAACTGCTCAAGAAAAGTCTTGGCGCGCCTGGGCCGTCAAACCCCACTTCTCTGAAACTTAAGCCGTGCCGTGCACGCCACACCCCACCACGTTTTCTATAGCACGCGCCGCGCGTCGAGCATAGAATCACGCCAAATCCGATTGCCGAAGGAGGCCCGACGCTATGTCCTGGGGTTGGGGGATTGCAATGGGTATCATTGCGGTCCCGCTTTTAGCAATCGCTGGGCTGCTGTACAAGGTTGTCATGGCGCTGAACCGCGTGGACAATAAACTCGGCAAACTTGATGTGCACCCAGAACAAGCCAAGCTGCTCGAACAGCAAAACTATAAGCTGGAGGGCATCGCAAGCGCCATCGTCCAGAGGCCGCGAGTTTATGTGCCCCCAACTGTGCACTTCTGCGACCGCTGCCGAAAGGAATTTCCAGAGTCAAACCGCTGGTGGACCGTCTATCAGTTCGGATGGTCTCCGCTCACACTCTGCGCATATTCACAGCAGAAGGAGCGCCCAGAGGATAAATGGCTGTGCGGAGAGGATTGTATAAAGGCCGTGGTGCGCGCCTACCTGGCGAGCGTCCAGCGGCAATGGCAAGAGAACAAACAGCAGAAGCGCGAATATACCGAATACAACGAGCTCGGAAGCAGCAACACGCATTCCCTAAACGTGTCCCATTGCGGTCACCGCGAATGCGAGAAGGAATACGCCGAGTCTGACTTTTGGTGGACGGTTTCGGCGAAGGGGATGGAAATAGAAATCCGAGAGGGCTTCTATCACAGCGACTACCGTGCGAGCGACTACTACTTTTGCAGCAGGGATTGCACGCTTAAGGCCGTCGAAGCATTCATAGCATCACAAGGAGAGGATTTGGGGCAGGTTTCGAGCGAGGAGCACGGTCTTTGGGAGCATTACTGTGCAGCTGCCAGTCGTAGCAATTTGCAGTCATGGCATGCCGCTCAACCCTCGCCCCCGCCGCAACTAATGTCTCCCGCATTGGCCCTACATGAAATCAGGCGCGCTAAGGAGCCTGCCCACCTTGCAATCCCAAAGGCGATAGGCCGGACATTCTGGCGGCTGCTGCACCGTAAGGACGTTTAGCGTGTCGGGGCATTGAACAGCACGTGACGGCCGCCCTGGCGTTCATGCTCTTGCCCTTCCAGCGTTCGAGCATGGACCATGACTCAAAAACCAGGACGATCGGGAGCACGGGGTTCACGCGGGCGCTCCCGATCCACTCGAACACGGACCTCGAAACGAACCCGCTCCGTAGGCAGTGCCTCCTCTCCGCGAAGATACACCTGCCCTCGAAATTTGGTTGGCCAAGTCGCCCAAGCTAGGGGCGGTCCAAGAACGCTAAGTGGTTGCAACACCACGCATTATTAGATTGTGACCTCGTTCACAACCACGAGCTCGTCGCAATCGCGCCACGTTGCGGATCTCGTTTTCGGCTCCCCTGGTGTCACGAACTAACGCTTGAGTTGTGGAGATGACTTTTGCAGCGCCGCGATCAGAACACGCGCGGAGCTTGGAGCCTTAGTATGCGATTTGGTGATGATACTTGCTGCGTTTGCCGACTTGCCGTAAAGCTTGTGATTCGCGCGTTCATCGGGCCGCAGCGTCGAGCCATCCAGGGATATGCCGGCGAACACGCCGCGCGCGCGGGAGTAGCTCAGTATCTCAGCTCGCATAAAGGCGTCAGTATTGGCTGCCGCGTCACGTCCTTTTGGTCCGGCGGCGAGTGATGCGTCCGCTCCCAGCTTTACCTTGCTATGCAGCAGGCTGCCTGCGCCACGATCGTTTATGACCAGAAAGACGTAGTCTGTCGCCTGGCCGCCAGCCTGAAAACCAAAGCTCCCACCTTCGAGCGCGTACATAGCCGGCGCTCCCCAGGGGCCCGTGAAATTCTTGCCTGTGCGGCAAACCATAGTGCCGCGACCGTAGCTGGCCCCAACGAGAAACGCAGCTTTCAACACCGACGGCATCACCACGACGCAACGAGCCTTGTCCATCACGTCCTTAGGAATGTCTTCAGGAATGTTGAGAATTTCCTGTATCACCTTTCCCGAATTCTGAAGACGGTCCTTTTCAGCTTGAGCCTTTATTGGGGTCGAACTTGTTGCGGAAGAGTCGGGCGAATTTTTTGCGGAAGAGAAGGGTGCCAAAGCGAGCAGGCTCCCCACAGCAACCATCCAACACTTTGTAGGCCTCATTCCTTGTGCCTCCTTTAGGCGCATCTCGCGTGCTTGAACGCAATCGTCAGCTTGTTTTTTTGAGGAAGCTAATCCCGCTGGGTTGGATGAAGCCTATATCACAGGGCAACTCAGCTTCCAAGTCGGGTACGTATGTTGTAAGTGGCTGGGAATTCAATGCCATAGCGGGGTCTTTGATTGGCAATGAGCCATTACACTTCAACTGCCAACTATGTAGAAAATACAAGCCAGCGAACGAATAGCGGCTTTTCTGCGTACTAGAACCCACTCAGCAATCGATGTATTTTGGACGCAAAACGAGTGAAACGCTAAACCTTGCGATCCGGCAAACGGCAGCAAACGCCTCAGGGAGGACGCGGCGTGGCAGCTAGAGCGTCTGACCTGCAACCTTATGCATCTGGCCCGCCGATCTGCGAGAATCACGCCTCGTGCAGATTACGGACCGGATCGGTCTGCACAGCGCGCCACACCGGTAGGCTTGCCGCTACGGCCGCAAAGGCGATTACCGCCGCGCCAGCGAGCAGCATCATGGCAGGACTGTCAGCACTTACGCCGAAAACTAAGCTCTTCAGCCATCGCGAAGCGCCCCACGCACCGATGGCGCCAAGTGCAATGCCCATTGCGGCAAGACGTGTAGCATGGAATCCGGTCCAACGAAGAATCGCCGACCGCGGCGCTCCCACGGCCAGCCGGATGGCAATTTCTTTCTGGCGCGCGATGACCCAGTAATTCAGCACGCCGTAAATTCCGACCGACGCCAGGACGATCGCAAGTGAGCCGAAAAGCCCAAGCAGCAGGGTAGCAAACCGTCGACGTTCGAGCGTTGCGCCCAGCCAGTCTTCGGCGGTCCGCAAGGATTGAATCGGGACGTTGCGATCCACCGCTGAGACCGCGCGCCGCGCGGCGCTTGTCGAATGCGCCGGATCGGCGCTCGTTCGCATCATCACTACCATCGCGGAATCAGGCTTTTGCGAAAACGGATAGTAAAAGGCCGGTTCGTGCGGATCATCGAGGCTCATCTGGCTGACGTCGGCGACCACGCCGACAATCTCGAGCGTAGGGCCGTCCACGTAAGGGCCGCCAACTTTGAGATGCTTGCCTATCGCAAGCTGCGGATTACCGAACACATGGCGTGTGAGCTCCTCGTCAATAATAGTGACTGGCACACTGCCTGCGCGATCAGCTTCGGTGAAGGCGCGTCCGGCAATGATGTGCATTCCGGCGGCGCGAAAATAGTTGTGGTCAACGATATTGAAGAGCGACAGAGGAACATCGTCGCGGGTAGGCGTAGGTTTTTCGAGGAAAGAATACCAAATATCCCCGCAATCTCCCGCTCCAGGAGGACACATCACCAGGCCTACGTCTTGGACCCCCGGTTCAGCGCGCAAATTTTGCGAAAGCCGCTCATAGTAATCGCGGACGCTATCGTCGCTAAAGTAGCGTGACCGTGGCAACTGCAATTCGACGGCAAGCAAGTGGTGAGCGTCAAAGCCCGGATCAGCACTCTGCGCCGCGACGAGGCTGCGAATCAGCAATCCCGAGCCGAACGCCAAGACTAGAGTCATAGCGATCTCCGCGACCACCAGCGTACTGCGAAACGCTTGGCCTCCTCTGCCCGCGCCCGACGTCGGCGAACCTTCCTTGAGCGTCGTCGTGAGGTCAACTCTTCCAGCGTTCAAGATTGGAGCGAGCCCCGCCAGTAGTCCGACTGCAGCGGAAATTGTCGTGGCGAAGAGCAGCACAGGGAGATCAAGCGTGGCACCAGTGAGCCGTGGAATATCGCGCGGCCCGATAAAGATGAGCGTGCGCAGGCACCAAGCCGCCACAAGCAGCCCGAGCGCGCCACCGATCAAGGCAAGGACAAGATTTTCGGTAAGAAGCTGGCGGGCGAGGCGCGCCCTGCCGGCGCCGATAGCCACCCGCACAGCGATTTCCCGTGCCCGCGCTGTGCTGCGCACGAGCAACAGGCTTACCACGTTCGCGCAGGCAATGACGAGCACCAGGCCAACGGCCCCCATCAGGATGAGCAAGGTTGTGCGAAGGTCACGGCCGGTTGTTTCCTCTGCAAGGTACGCGACGTAAGAGCGATGATCGTCTTCCGGCCCAGGGTCGCTCTGCGCAAGGCGGCGCATGATGGCGTCGAGATTCGCCGTTGCTTCAGCGGCAGTCGCTCCGCGCTTGAGCAGGCCCAGGCCTCGGATCGAGCGGTGGTCGCTGCGCCTCGCGGCAGGGTTTTGCGCCCGCCCAAGCGGAAGAAAGGCATCCGTGGAACGCCAGAGATACTTCGCTGCGGGCCTCAGCACACCGATGATTTCATACAAGGTGCCGTTCAGTTCGAGCGATTCCCCAATGACATTGCGGTCGCCGCCGAGCCGGCTCTGCCAAAATTCGGGTGTGATAACAACCGTCGGCGCGGCGCCAGGCTTGTCTTCCGCATCGGTGAAAAGCCGCCCCAACACGGGTGTCATGGCGGTGAGTTGAAAGATACTCGGGGTAACCAGCATCGCGTGTACTATCACTGCATCGCCCCGACCGGTGAGGGTGAAGTCTGCGCCGGTTGCCGCTCCCATGTCTTCAAACGCTGTGCTCTCTGCCCGCCAGTGCTGAAAATTGACCCACGTCACCGCGATTCCCGAGGCTTGCGCCGCGGACTCGCCCAGTCGAACCAGACGCTCGCCGTGCGGATACGGCAGCGGCCTGAGAAGAACGGAGTAAACTACGCTGAAAATGGCAGTATTTGCGCCGATCCCGAGCGCCAGCGTCAAAATCACCGCCAGGGAAAAGGCCGGAGCATTGCGAATCCCGCGCAGCCCATACCGAATGTCTTGCAGAACCGTCTCGAATCTTGGAAATTGCCACGCTTCTCGAGTGTTTTCTTGCGTTGTCATCAAATTGCCGAAGTGGCGCCGGGCCGAAGCGCGGGCTTCGTCTGGAGCCATACCGCGTTCCATATTCTCATCGGTGATCAGATCGAGATGAGCGCGCATTTCCTCGGAAAGGTCGTCATCGAAACCACGGCGACGATGCAGGGCCTGCGACACCTTGGACCACCATTCGCGCATGGTTCACCTCTCCGGAGCAAGCACGCGGCTCATCGCTTCCACGAAGCGCATCCATTTCGATTTCTCGGCAAGCAACTGTCGCCGGCCCAGAGGCGTCAGGCGGTAGTATTTTGCCCGCCGACCGTTCGGCGAAGTTTTCCACTGGGAAGTAATCCAGCGCCGCTGCAGCAGCCGTTGCAGCGCGGGATAGAGCGAGCCGTTATCGACCGCGAATGCGTAGTCGGACTGGCGCTCCAGGAATTGCGAGATGCCGTAAGCATGATTGGGCGCAGCGTGCAAGCTCCGAAGAATCAGGACCTCGAGGGTGCCCTGGAGGAATTCCAGTGACTTACATAGATCGTCTACCGTAGACACTCTACCTGTGTACACCTTTGCGAGATGGTCGTCAAGGCCGGACTTGTGGTCGATTCATCGGTTGGACTTATCGCGGAGGAGCACGGGCGGGCTCCTTTCTTGGCCGCGTAGCGGGCGCGCAGCATGCTAGGCGCCGTACGGCAAGATGGGTTGCTGCAATCAGCGGGTGCTTCAGCGCGTCCCCGGCCTGTACCACAACAATGGCCATTGTGCCGGACCGGGCGGTGTTTGGTTTGTCAAAGGTTTCGGGGTGCTGACCTTTTGCCGTCTGTGATCTGCCCCTGGCTCTGCTTGCGGAATCATATGACACGTGAATCGCGTCACTCGAAGCGTTTCGCTCTAGCCATGGCAGGCTCGAGAATCAAACGGTTTTCTTAACTCTCAGCGGTCTCCGGTCGGCTGCAGAGGATCAATGCCTTACAGCCATGCTTGTAAGGCTTGCCACCCAGTCAGCCGGCTGTGTTTGTGTGCCTGGGGGCTAGGTTCCGCCGAAAAACTGCTTCCAACGCGAAGGCGTGATAATTTTCTCGCCGTCGCCGGCATCAATTTTTTGAAGTTGGTTGACTAACCATTCAAATCTTTTTCTGATAGCCGGAAATTCATCGAGGCTCGCCATCAAAGCGGCCGACTCAATGCCTCGGACTTGCTCAAGGATTGCCGGCATGTCAGGCGGCCTTACGGAGGCCAAAAGCCTTCGCAGGTTGACGCAGGCCTTCCGAATGGCGGCCCTGTGCTGTTCGCTCGGATCGGTCACGGTGAGTCAGCCCCCCGGCAAGCATTCTATTCCGCGACAGTGCATTCCAAAAGCCTCTTCCTGAATTGTGGAATGCCACCAGCGATCCGATGCGACGGCCCGGCAGGCAGGGCCGATCGAATGCGGACCCGTTTCATGGGCGCTTCCATCTTCCAGAAAAACAAGTAGTCATGCCGGGAATCTGCGCAGTGCGAAGGAAGGCGACCCGTGCCAAGAACCGTACGTGAGCGTCCGAGACAGGCCTAAAGGTCCAAACGTGATGGCTGCTCAATCGATGCCAGCAATATCGAATCTGTACGCACATTCCTGTTTGAGCCCGCGGCGATGGATAACGCAGCTCTCCGGGACATCAGAAGGGAGGCGATCCATCATGAAAGAGCACAGGGGACTGCCGTTTTCAAGCGGCAGCGGAATGTGCTACGCTCCTCACGGTAACTCCCGTCGGTGAACCTGGACTGGGTTCGCGTGAAACTGGTTCGACGAGGCTACCAGCCCAAGACTCGAATCTGCCGACGTAAAGCTACAATGTACGCGAAGCCGCCCGCATTTATGTGGCGGAGTTGTCACTTAGCGGCCACGAAAGAAGCGAACTACTCAGCCCTTAGCGTCTGCGCAGGATCCGTCGCGGCCGCTCTCCGCGCCGGAATCAGGCCCGCCAGCGATGACGTGACCGCCAGTGTCAGTACAGACGCGACCAGCGCCGTCGCATTGATGCCCCTCAATTCGTACAATTGCGACTCAACAAGTCGCGCACATGGGAGCGTTGCGAGAATTCCTATGGCCAGCCCTACCGCCGTCTGGCTCATGGCCCCGCGCATGACCATCCCGATCACCCCGCCACGCGGTGCTCCGAGCGCCATCCGTATGCCAATTTCCGAAGTGCGCCGCGCGACAGTGTAGGCGGTGACGCCGTACAGTCCGATGGTTGCCAGCAGCAGCGCTAGGCCGCCGAACAGCGCCGTCAATTGAGCCACCAGGCGGTCGTGATTGAAACGATCGGCGATCTGCTGATCGAAGGTCTGGAATTTGACCACGGCCAGGTTCGGATTGATCTCCGCCAGAGTTCTCCGGGCGATTTCTTCCATATTGTTGACGGGCCACTGGGTTTCGAGCACCAGTGCCCCGGCATACAGCGAGAGATCTTGGTCGATAGGGTCTTTGTTGCTGTATGGTCTCTGCGTGATCGGAACGAAGTACATGCGGTGGTCTTTCCAGCGTAGGCTGGTGTACACCGTATCTTCCACGACGCCAACAATTTCATAGTCGCCGTTGGCATCCGAGGGAACCGGTGAACCGAAGTGTCGGCCGATGGGATTCTCTCCTTTGGGAAAGAAATCTTTGACAAACGTTTGGTTCACGACCGCGACCGTAGGCGCCGTGAGCAGGTCCTGCGAGCGGATTCCACGGCCCATGACTACGTGCGTTCCAATCGAATCGAAATACTCGGAATTGGCCTTGATAAAGGAAGCGTCGCGGCCGCCATAGGGCTGTCCCTGCACCTGCACCCCGTTGCTCCAGTTGTTTTCCTCCATCGGCGTATAGTTCGAAATGCCAACCTTGCTCACGCCGGGCAGCTCGTGAAAGCGCTGCTCGATCGTGCGATAAAGGGTTTCCAACTCTCGGGGTGAATATCCCGCCCCTTGCGGATTGATGTGCGCGATGTAGCGGTTCCTCGAATCCAGCTTCAAATCCGTGGCTCGCAATTTCGTCAAGCTCTGCGCAAACAATCCTGCCCCCACGAGCAAGACGAGCGAGAGCGCAGCCTGCAACACCACCAAGCTGCGCTGCAGCAGCGAGGCGCCGACGGTTGTTCCACGAACGCCGCTCTTTAGTGCGTCCGCCGGATTAGTCTGTGAAGCCATCCAGGCGGGCGCCACGCCGAACAGAATCCCCGTCAGCAGCGAAAGTGCAAATGCAAAGCCCAGCACCGCAACCGAGGGACGAGGGTCAAGAGGCACGGTTTCCGTCCCGGAGAACGCCAGTCTCAAAAGCATGCCCGCCCCCAGATAGGCCACAGCCAGCCCGGCGATGCCGCCGAGTCCTGCCAAGACCACGCTTTCGGTGAGGAGCTGCCGGACGATTCTGTTTCGCGCCGCCCCTAGCGCGGCGCGGAGGGATACCTCCGTCTTTCGCCGCATGCCCCGAACCAGCAGCAGGTTGGCAATGTTGGCACAGGCGATCAGCAGCACCAGGGCGGACGCGCCCATCAACAAGCCCAGGTTCGATTGATACTGTTCTCGCAGGTCCTGAATGCCGGCGCCGCCCGGCGTCAAGACCACGTGTGTTTTTTCCGGCAGGCTCTTGTCTGCCGTCGAGGAGAATATTCGCGTTTCCTTCAGCCATTGTTTTACGGACACGCTTATTTTTTCCTGAAGAGGTCCGAGCTGGGTCGCGGGCTTCACCCGCCCGATGATATAGAGCCATCTCACGTCCGGATCGTGCACGTAGGGAGCGTTGGAAATCACGATATGGGTCTCGATCGGAAGATAAAAATCCGGGGGCGAAGTGGACAAGCGGTCGCCGAAAAATCCCTCAGGCGCGATACCCACAAGGGTTACGGCCTTGGTGTTGATCCAGAACGTGCTCCCAATGACTGACGTGTCGTCCGCATAGTCCCGTTTCCAAGCCGCGTAGCTCATTACTGCGACCATCGGCGCGCCCTTTACGTCGTCGGAGTCAGAAAACAGCCTGCCCCCAGCAGGCCGAAGGCCGAAGGTCTGAAAGTAGTTTCCGGAGACGAACTCTCCCATCACCGATCGCGCGTTCTCTTGAGTTCCGTCGCGCCGTGCAACCACTGGTCGGTACGGGAAACCTGCTTGCATGGCCGCGAGGTCTTCAAACTCGGGCGCATACTTTTTCAGGCGTTCGTAGATTTCCGTAGAAAACAGGGCGTAGCTGCCGTTTTCAACCGACCCGCCGTTCACACAGCAGTCGCTGGTGTCGCCGAGACGCACCAAAGTCTTAGGATCGGCGACTGGCAGGTTCCGCATCATGAGGCCGTCCATCAGAGTGAAGATGGCGGCGTTGGCGCCAATGCCCAGCGCCAGAGTCAGAATCACGGTCGCGGTGAATCCCGGCGTTTTTGTGAGTTGACGGAGGGCGTAGCGCACGTCCTGGAAGAGTTGCTCGAGCCAAGTCCAGCCCCAAGCTTCGCGGGTTTCTTCCTTGAGGGTGGTGGAATTGCCGAAGGTTCGCAAAGCGGCGGACCGGGCCTCCTTCGGACTCATACCGGCGCCGATATTCTCGGCAATCAGCTCATCGAGGTGGAATTGCATCTCCCCGTCGAGTTCTTTAGCCAAGCCCTTGCGGAGGAGCAAGCGTTGCAACCGAACCCACACCCTATGAACCCACGTCATTAGAGCCTCCTACGAGGTTTGCCCCACGAGGTTTGCGCGATGGTTTCAGAATCATTAAGCCGAGAGTTCTTTGCGCGAGATCCTTCGTTTTTCCCATACCGTGATTATCTATCCTTCGTATTGTAGATAGTCAAGGGGTGCGCAGAACAGCTTCGCGGCGCGCATGTTCGGGCGCCTCTCCCCTTGACAACCAGTAGGAGGAGCCATGCTCGCCCTCCTGGAGGAGTTCTTATGCCCAACAAGCAAGTGATCTCGTTCAGGGCACTCTGGACATGCTGATTCTGAAGAGGCTCGCTTTGGAGCGGCAAGTCGCCCACTCCGCCACTTTTCCACAGCCACAAAATGAAAATGCTCTGTCTACCACTACCCTGGCCGACGGGACAGGTTGCGCCGATCTAGACACTCTGGCACCGTCACGGCATGACACAGAAGAAAGTCATCATACTCGATCCTGATGCGAGTTTTGAGCGGGCCTCCCGGCACTTGCACAAGTGCAGGAAATGTAGGGCGGCTGGAATGGAATGGGCACAGCGTAGGGACTTGTGCAAGGCTGGCCGTCGATTGCTTGAGGAACTGGAAAGAGTCGAGCGAATTTATGAAGGCACGGAACTAGCGGCATGAATAGCAGACTCGCCAGAAATGGCTGACTCTTGGAATCAACTCTTCGAAGCGAAACAAAGAATTGTCCTAGCCTGGCCCGCCAGTTCGTGAAAACAATCGAGCTGCCCGGATTAGTGAGTTACGCCCGATTCCGGTGACTTCGGGCCGGCGCTCGTGGCTGGCTTCGAGTTGGAAGGGGCGTGAGAATCGGCAAGGGAGCGATTGAGAGAAGCGGTCAGAGTGTACGATTTCCCGTGGTCCGTGAGGCTCGTGATCAGGAGTTCGTAGCGGAAACCTTCCGGATGGCTTCGGCTTCTTAGCAAGGCCAGTATGCCTCGCACCTCTGACTCTGGGTGAATCACGACTTCGCCCGACGAAACCAGGCCAGACACGACCGTACCCCGAAATTCGGTCCCATCGGCATTGATGGCCGAATCGATGGAATCAAGCATCTTGACGCGAAGCAGCGTTCCTTTTGGCAAGGCGTCTACGCTATCTCCGCCAGTGGCGTCAAGCCGAGCGTGGAGGTAAAAGGTCAGCACAGTTCCTGCGGAGACGCGCACTGGCTCAATTCTGAAGGCTTGACCGTGAGTTGTAGTTGTAAACGGACCGACCAGACACAGAACCAGAAGCGCGATACGTTTCATGGGCTGGGACCCCTCTCGTATCTCGAGACTGCAAGGGACTCGGATGATTCAACTTCGCTAGCCAGATATGACTATAGAATTCCGCGGTCGCGGCGTCAACGGTACGTCGACATTCGGTGTGTTTAATCCCACATCCGGAGAGCACGCGTATGTCGCCCGTGGAGTCTAGCGCGATCGACAGCCAGCACGACGCAAGCACCGGCAACCTGCCCGCTGCCCGAACGGCAAAGGGGACCTCACGACTTTGAGGACCATCTGCTGGGCCTGAAGCACGGCTGCTAGCCTGCCTCATTCGACAGTTCTATCGTTCGCAGCCTCAGTGCCACAATGAGCGGGGATATCATCTCGGAGATCGAAACACTTCATGGGACAAACCTTACTCCTGCACCGTTACCGGCTTTTCCCATTTGTGAGTAGGTTCAACCATCCTACTGGTAGGGATTACTCGTTCTAGTACTGCTTTGCCCTAGATCCCGGCAGTGCGTTACCATTTCTGTAATCTCAAGATTCCCAAGCGGTTAATAACGCTATCCATTTTGATCGTGAGTATGGCTATCCGTCTGCCCTACCAGGATGCCCGCCAAAATACACACTGAGGAGTGTCCCGTATGAGCAACTCGCGTCGTGTTATCCTTGCTGCGATTACCACCTTAACGCTCGTCGTCGCGGTTTGGGCGATATCCCCAGCGACTGGCAACGCCCAACCCGCATTAGCAACTCAGACGGCATCACCGCTGTCCGTCTCCGGGAAGATAACCTCCGTCAAGAAAGACTCGTTCACTCTTGCCGTGGGAGGCAGTCAGACTTCCGGGCAACAACTCGCACAAACCGCGGAAACCAAATCGATGACCTTCGTGATCGATAAAAACACCGCGGTAGAGGGCAAACTCAAAGTCAACGCGACCGCCGAGGTTACCTATCGCGAAGACAGTGGCAAGAACATCGCAATCAGCGTAAAGGTTGCGGCGTAATTTGGATCTCGGGCAACTTTAAGCTTGTTTGCCTCGGGGCCGTAAGGGCAAGGTGAACTCGCGCCTGCGGAGCTGAGGGCCACTGTCACGGGTTGAGGTCCCTGCTGGGCACTTACTCGTTGAGGCAGACGGCCATCAACAGAGCGAGGCTGCGCGTCCTTGCCCTTTGCATCTAGCAAACAAGGTAAACCCTCTGACGGGGCGGTAGCAGAAGCACTACCTTGGTCTCCTCGCGGCATTACGCATTGACGACCCATCAGGGTCCAATACGAGCCACGAACAAGTTTTTCAGAGCCCATCGCCACGCCAGGCACAGGCCCGAAAATGCTTCAAAAAGCTGTGCACGGTTTGCTCCAGCGCCGGTCGAATCACTCGTAATGCAGGGAGAGCAGCGGGTCCACTTGTGTGGCTCTTCTGGCTGGAAACACGCATCCGGTGAGGCCAGCGGCGAGAATCACAACTGCCACGGCGAAAAACGTCCAGGGGTCAGTGGCCGAAACACCCCAGATTTGCGTAGCCATAAAACGGGTCATCGCACCGCTTGCGGCCACTCCGAATACAGTTCCTACGAGAATCAGAGTTAGACCCTTCTTGAGCACCATCCGCAGGACATCCTTAGGTTGGGCTCCTAGCGCTATGCGGATGCCGATCTCATGCGTTCGCAATGAAACCATATAGGCCATGACGCTAAAGATGCCAATCCAAACCAGCAACAGTCCTGTAACGCCGAACGTTCCAAGAATCATTAGCGTGAATCGCGGTCCTGCGTAATACCAGCGCCTAAGAAAGTTCTCCATTGGTCCGGTGTCGGAGACAGCCACGTCGGGATCCACTGCCGCTATCTCTTGACGTAGGCGCGCCGAGATCCAGTTTGCATTTCCTTCGGTCCTCACCATGATCCCCCGAGGACCGGTGCCAGTCACCGTGTGAGGAAAATAGACCTCGGGTCTTGGCGCGTCCTGCAAGCCGGTGTTCTTCGCATCCGCGACGACACCGATAATCTCGAAGTAGGCATCCCGCGGCCAATCCGCCGCCCACTCTTCGAAAGTGCTGAACTTTATCCTCTGACCGACAGGATCCTCATTCGCGAAGTACCTGCGAGCAAGTGTTTGGTTGATGACCGTTACATGTCGAGCCAACTCCACGTCGCTGCGCGAGAGCAGCCTACCCCGCAGCAAGCGTCGGGCCAGGGTTTGAAAATAGCCCTCGCTGCACATATCGAACGTAGTACCCCATGGTTCGCTATGCGTCTTTCCAGGTATCACAAGCTCGGTCCATCCGAAGGAATAGGGCGGGAGCGATGTAGCCTCAGTCGATGCGATTACTCCAGGAATGGCCAGCACGCGGTCGAGTACTTTCCCAAAGAAGGCTTTCTTTTCATCAGCGGAGTCGTATCGGCCCTCAGGGAGGGATAGCTCGGCGTAAAAGACTTTTGCGGGATCAAAACCGATATCCACTCGTTCGAGAGCACGTAGAGTTCGCACCATCAGCCCGGTCGCGATCAACAATACGACGGATAGCCCGACCTCTGCGACCACCAGGCTCGAGCGCAACCGCCCGTGCCGAAGGTCCTCACTGGCGCCCTTGGCGCTCCCCGCAAGACCCGTGTGTAGGTCGCGCCTCGCAATATGGAGCGCCGGTGAGAGTCCGCAGAGTAGGCTGGTCGTCGTAGAGACTCCCAGGGCGAAGAGCAATGTCGCCGGCCTGAGTGTAATCGCCACTTCCGGGGGGATTGCATCTGGAGGAATCGCGGCTACCAGGCCTTTCAACCCGAGAAAGGCGAACAGCCATCCGGCAATGCAACTCGCTCCGGCCAGCAGCCCACTCTCTACCAACAATTGTCTGACCAAGCGCGGCCGCGTCGCGCCCATCGAGGCGCGGATCACCATCTCTCTTTCACGGACAGTCGCGCGGGTGAGCAGGAGATTCGCAACATTGCTGCAAGCAATCAGAAGCAATATCGAAACTGCCGCAATCATGGCTAGCAGGGTGCCTTTGAACCGCAACACATACTCTTCTATGAGTGAATGAACTACTATCCTGTAATTGGCGCGAAACCACGCGGGATACATTTTTTCGGAGCGCTTCCCAATAACGCCAAGGTCTGCCGAGGCAGTTTGCAGATTCACACCGGGTTTGAGGCGCCCCACAGTCCACAATTCATTTGGCTGAACGCCGAATCCGGTAATGAAGGTGGATCTGCTGAGTTCAAGGGGCATCCACACTTCACAATCACCGAATCGGAATCGCGGTGGCATGATGGCGATCAGCGTTCTCGGTGTTCCGTTGAGATTCAGCGTAGCCCCGAGCACTTTCGGGTCCCGATTGAAGAGTTTGGTCCACAGTCTGTAGCTCATCGCGACCACTGGCCGAGATCCTAGTTTTCCATCCTCTTCGGCGACCGGCCGTCCCAGAAGGGGTGGGATACCAAGAAATTCAAAGGTATTTGGCGTCACCCATCCGCCAAGGAACTGCTCCGTCGGTCTTTCGGCACTTTTCCAGCGAACGTCGAGGTAGGCAAGCGCGATCATGTCCTCGAACGTGCGGTTTTGTTCCTTAAAATCGAGGAAAACGGAGACAGGAAAACGAGTGATTGAGTCTGGATTAGGCAAGGAAATCGACGCAGTCGCTAACCGATCAGCGTTCTTGTACGGCAGCGGGTTGAGCAAAACACTATCGACCACGCTGCAGATTACGGTGGCTGCCCCAATGCCGAAAGCTAGCGTCAGAATGGCAATGAGAGTAAAACTGGCGTTCTTCGCCAGCATGCGCAGGCCAAAATGAAGGTCCTGCCAAAGACTCATCATCGGCGCAATCCTCGCGGAACCCTGGGTACGTTCTATATCGTTGAAAGAGTTGGAGCAACCAGTTTCCGCGACCCGAGAGAGGGGGCAACGACCGCTCCCTCATCGACAGCGAATGTGCATGGGGTTAGACCTGCGAAGTCTCAATGACCTCGGTACGGATAGGGCACCCCACCGCCTAACGACGACCTCCTGGAACGCTCGGTTTCGCGTGGTTCGTATTGCAGTCGGAGAGAGATAATTTTGCCCGGACGTCGCTCACGGCTCAGAGTTTAGTGAAGCCGTCGGCACTCCATTCCTCTGAGCCGACACCATTGTGTACAAAGAACAGTCCTGTCGGGTCATATTTTTTCTTCACCAAAGCAAGCCGCGCATAATTGCTGCCCCAGTAGGAATGCTGCCAATCCTTCTCGAAGAAATTGCTTTCCGAAACATACGATCCTCCGTTTGGCGCCAGCACGCGCAGCTCGTTCATGCAACCATGTACCCGCTCTCGGGATTTTCGCGCTGCCTCGACGTCCGGCTCGTGGCCACGTACGCCGGGATACCCGCCTTCGCCGTCCGCGACAATCGCGAGCGCAAACGCATTCAGCACGGCCGGATTCGTCGCCGTACCTCTCGCTGCTTCGATGGCTTCGCGAGGGGCTCCCGCGAGCCCCTTGTTGAAATGCAGCTCGATCAGTTCGTAGCGGGAACCGGCAAACAGCGCGTTCGCCAGCTGCTCCTGCGAATCGTCTCCGAGCAGCGATGCCGGCAGCCAGAGCGATTCGAAACCGTAAATAGTCCAAGCCACCTGGCCCGCGTCGCCCGTCCACCAGACATTGTTCTCGCTCACACCGGGTCGCGGGTCCGAATTGAAAACGTGTTGGTGCTGCCCTTTCCTCCACCCCACATCCCACCAATGCCGTGCGGGCATGCTGCCGAGAATCATTCCTGGCTCGACGGTGTAAGCCCCCGGCGAACGCGCAATCCAGTCCAGGAAGGGTTGCCAGACCTTCCTCGCCACTTCCGAGCTTAATCCTAGTGAAACCATGCGGAGGCTGAGCACATTGTCCGAGCCGATGTGCGCCTGCTCACCCCAGTGGTCGTTCAACAGGTTTTCGCGGTAAAAACCGACGAAGTAGCGCAACAGCTGGCGGAATGCGTCGTCCGACGAAGCTTTCACCTGGAAAATCGCGCCGCCCCCGTACTCGGGAAGTTCGCGCGCGCGCAACGTCACCCTGGTCACGACGCCGAAAGTCCCCCCTCCGCCTCCTTTGAGCGCCCAGAACAGGTCCGGGTTCGTGCACGCGTTCGCGGTTCGAATTTTTCCATCGGCGGTCACAACTTCCGCTTCGAGTAGCCCTGCGGCGCATGTGCCATAGTGCTTTGAAAAACTTCCGAAGCCGCCGCTTTGCACGAGGCCCGCGACGCCCACCGTCGTGCATCCGCCGCCTTGAACGTACGCACCGGCTTTCGTGGTCACGGCGTCGTATGCCTGCATCCAGATCGCGCCGGAACCGCATGTCACCGCGCGCTGGGCTGGTTGTTTTCCGCCACAGCCTTGTGGAACAAATGCTTCCTGCATCGAGACGTCGTGCATATGCCGCGTCCAAACAAGCAGCGAATCCGCCGCGTTGGAAGTGCCTTGATAACTGTGCCCGCCACCCTTCACCACCAGGCGCAGGTCGTTCTCACGGGCGAATTTGATCGCCGCGGCAACGTGATTCGCATCCTTCGCTGCCACCGCAAAAACGCTCGGTTTCGTGAACCAGGCATCTACCCATCCCAGGGTTTGCGTAAGGCCTGGATGGTCGCCGATGTAGTACGGGTTCTTGATATTCGCGATCAGGTCCTTGCACCCGGCACCATCCAGGTCTTTGATGCACGCGTCAATCGGAAACTCCACCGGAATCAAATTTCCGTCAACCTCGTCGTTGAGGCGTTTCCAGGCTGCTTTGGTCGGCCAGTCTGCATCCGATGGGTGCCGCCTACGAACGGTCTCGCTCGCAAAAAGGCCGTGTGGCCAGAGCGGCAGAGATGCAGTCAGACCAGATCTCTTCAAAAACGTTCTTCGGTTCATGCAGGTCCAAATCCTCCTCGCACGGGGCTCCATTCGCTCGATGAATGGTGCTCCTGTTCGGAGTTACGAGTCCAGGTGTGCCCGCAGCTTTGGCAGCCAGGCGCTACCCGTAGCTGCCGACCGATTTTCGACCGGCCGCAGCTTCCCCGATCTTAGCGGCAGCCTTTCGGAAAAAGCGATGTTTCCTGAAATGCGAGGGGAAACGGAGGGCGCTTCCCGTTTCGGCAGGTTTGGCGCGTACGGGATGACATGGCGCGTTATATAATCCCGGTCGACAATGAACGGCATCCAAATCGTTTCGCTCGTCACTGCCATTTTAGCAGCCGTGCTTGGGGCGGCAGGGCTCATCATTTCAATACTCGCATTCTTGCGGGACCGCCCAAGGATAACGGTCTTTTTGAACTGGGACGTGGAATCCATCGAAAGGCCCGGGTTTCGGATAGGGGTTGTGAGCGTCACAAACGTTGGTCGGCGAGCGGCTTACATCGGCGCTGTAGCGCTGCAACTGCCAAAGCACTCTGACTACAAGGCGCTTCTTCTCAAGGGTTCGATCCCAGGAACGCGCCTCGGCGAGGGCGATCCGCCAGCGAAGTACATGGTGAGTTACGACAAACTGGAGAAGTACAAATCCGATTGGTATCGGATCCGAGCGTTCGCGGAGGATAGCGCTGGGAGACGATACTATTCTAGGTTTACCGGAAGTAAACCATCTTGGGCCGAGTGAACGCGTTGGCAGCTTAGCTCCTGCAAGATGCTCCAAACGAAGTGAGCCGCGAAACCCCAGGCAAGCGCCAGTCTTCAACAAAATCCGCGACTGGCGGCCCGGACCCGGCGGCATCTTCAGAGCTCCGTCATTGACGGGGTCCAAGTACGGCTGATACTGCCTCCAGCCGCACGTTTTGATTGCTGGCGGACAAGCCCGAGAGCTTGCCAGCACTGTTCCCGCCGATTTTGCACCTTCATGTCGAACATCCTTACGGTACAGGGCGTGCCACCTTCTGAGGCGCCATGTTTTACAGGAAACTTACAAGATGCTTGCTCTACAGCATCGAAATCCATGGAGATTGCCCGCAATCTAAGGGAAGAGGCCGCAAGGCCGGGCCCCGCTTACCGCAGGCCCCACGAGGAGCAGGAATGAACACTCTCTTTCAGGCAGAAGAATCTTCCCTCAGTAAAGGCAAGAAAGTTGCCATTGCGATTGTCGCTTTGGCCGTGTTTGGCTTCGCCGTTTGGGGAGGGGTTGAGATGGCCTGGCGTCTCGCCTCTGGCCGCTAAGGCGGAAACCCCTCTAGGGCCGCTGTGCCCTTGGCGTTGTTCTCGCTCGAGAAGTCGCCGCCCGTTGCGCGTCAGATGACTATCTTGGCCGGGAAGCAAAATTTTCGGATGCGCCGTCGGGTGCGGTGCGAAGTTTCCAGGTCCTAACTCGCCAGTTCGCTGTTTCTCATTCACAGTTGGCTAACTCTCGGAGAGCCTCCATGTCCTGGACGGATACGGTTTGCCGTCGTGCCCTCACCACACCTCGTTCCGTCCATTCGGAGAGCAGCCGGCTGACGGTAAACAAAGTTGTGCCAGTTAACTGTGCCAACTCCTCGCGGGAAAGATTGATCTCGTTGGTGCCGTTGGTTCGACGCCCCCCTTGAGTGAACAAGCGGACGAGCTGACGGCTCAGTCTGGTTGAAACCTTCTCTAAAGAGACTTCGCGGTACCGCTCCTCCAGCTCTCGCAGGCACTCTGAGACGATGTTCAACAAATTTCGCCGGACCATGCGGAAACGGATCGTAATGGTCTCGAAGACTTTCGTGTCCCAGACAAAAGCGGTGGAATTACTGAGTGCCTCGGCCGTCGAGCAGTGGTTCGATTGCTCGCTGAACCCGATCATATCGACCAACTCGCCATGCCCGACAAGGCGGAGGATGACCTTCGTGCCGTTATCACCGAAACGCGTGATTTTCGCGTTGCCAGAAGTCAGCAGGAAGACGTTTCGGACCGGATCGCCTTCCTGGAATACCGTCTGACCGCGCGAGAACTTGCATTCGCCCGAGAGACAAACGATTTCTCGGCAATCGGAGTGCGAAACGCCGGCGAACAGCGGGAAGTCTTGAACCAGTGCCGCCCTGCGTAGAGCGGTGCTTTCGACTCCAGCATCGAGGGGAGGTGCCTGCAAAGCCTCCTTAGGCCCTTCAAAAGCCTCTTGATTCATGGTCTTACCTCCCCTCGTCGGGCAGCGAGGGGACAGCGGTACCAGCCCGATGGAATAAACAGATTACCTGGGACCGATCTTCGGAGGATCGCCACGCGTCAGGGGGGACAGCTCTGACGTAGTTAGTTGGCAGATTCTCACTCTAATTTAGAGTTTTTGCAAGGTGGTCATTTTGCTGTTAACGCCGGATGAAAATTCCCTGGTCGCACTCCTTCGCCAAAATCCCAATCCGCGCCGAAAAGAAGTTGACCTCCGCGTTGCGCAGGCTTTGAGTACGACCCACAATCTAAACCAACAATCCTCCTTCGGACGCCCCGATCCTCCCGGCAAATCCTACAGGTTGGAAAACCTTCCGGCCTAGCACCTGCAGCACGACGCTGAATCAGGTCCGCAACGGAAGCGATAGGCATCCCAATAGTACTCACGTGAAGCGGTCAGAATAGAAGCCCGCCAGTTTGCTTTCGGCGGTACAGAGGTCATAATTAGATATGCTCGGAGGCCAGTCCGCAAATTGATCGAATGCCCCGTCTGTGGAGCACAGAATCCTGACGAAGCTTTGCATTGCGTCAAGTGCCGTGCCCCCCTTCACGACCTCAACTCTCAGGAAACTTTAGGTGACGCGACAGCGCCGGACGATTGGTCAGTCGCGACTGCCTCCAAACCGTCCCCGCCGGCTGCATCCGAAGAATTAGCGCCTGGGAGTCTGCTTGACGGACGCTACGAGATTCTTCAGCTCCTCGGCCGCGGGGGCATGGGTGCGGTGTACAAGGCCCGCGACAAGGAACTTGACCGACTTGTCGCTGTGAAGTTGATTCGCCCGGAACTTGCTCGCAAACCGGAAATGTTGCGGCGTTTCAAGCAAGAATTAATTCTTGCTCGCCAAGTCACGCATAAGAACGTCATTCGCATTTTCGACTTAGGGCAATCCGGCGAAACCAAGTTCATCACCATGGATTTCGTCGACGGTCAGGATCTCCGTGGGCTCCTTAGGAAGCGCGGCAAACTGCTCCCCGCCGAGGCAGCAAAGATCATGCTGCAGATTTGCCGCGCACTCGAAGCGGCGCACGCCGAGCATGTAATCCATCGCGATCTGAAGCCGCAAAATATTATGTTGGATGAGAACGGGCGGGTTTACGTGATGGATTTTGGCATTGCTCGTTCCGCCCACGTGCCGGGGATGACGCAAACCGGGGCGCTGATCGGTACGCCCGAATACATGTCCCCCGAGCAGGCGCGCGGCGAAAAGCTCGACGAACGGTCCGACATTTTTTCTCTCGGCGTCGTTTTCTACGAGATCCTGACAGGGAAGTCCCCCTATCCATCGGACACCCCGCTGGCTACGCTCTGGAAGCGCATGCAGGAGCCCGTAACTCCCCCTTCGCAACTTGAGCGTGATTTGCCTCCGGCATTAGATGCCATCGTGGTGAAGGCGCTCGACATCGAGCCTGAAAATCGGTTTGGGAGCACGCGGGAAATGGCGCACCAACTGGAAATTTGGCTGGGCCCATCCGCGGAGAGTTCGGCCATTTTTCTACCCGCACCGCGCACTGCTTCTTACTGGAAATGGGCCTCTGCCGCGCTTGGCTTCTTACTCATTGTTGCGACGCTGGCCTTCCGGATGAAGGGACCGGCCAAACCGCCTCCGGCTCACGCGCCGGTCGCCGTGCTGGTCTCTGATTTTGCGAACACCACAGGTGACAGCATCTTCGACGAAACGCTCGAACCACCGCTCAGCGTTGCGCTGGAAGACGCGTCCTTCATCACCGCGTTTAACCGCAACCAGGCCAAGAAAATCGCCGCCCAGCTTCAACCCGGCACCGCGCTGGAGGAAACGACGGCGCGGCTCGTGGGAGTTCGCGAAGGAATCAATTTTGTCGTTGCCGGCTTGATCCGGAAGGAAAGCAATGGCTACGAAGTTCGAGCGAGAACTCTCGAGGCAACAACCGGAAAAATCCTCATGGCGGTCAACGAAACCGCCGATGACAAGAAAAGCGTTTTGGGCGCGGTGGACAAGATTGCCGCCAGAATACGCCGGGCCCTGGGAGACACGACGCCGGTGTCAGCGCAACTCGCTGCCTCCGAGGCCTACACGACTAGCTCCCTCGAAGCTGCACACGCGTACGCCGAAGCCCAAAATCTGCAGTGGGCTGGCAAGTGGGAAGAAGCCATTCCGCTCTACGAGCAAGCAATTCAATCCGACGCAAATCTTGGCCGAGCCTATGCGGGGCTTGCTGCGACAAGCGCCGACATGGGTCGCCGAAAAGACGCCGAGAAATACTATCAGCTAGCGTTCGCGCACATCGATCGCATGAGCGATCGGGAAAAGTATCGCACCCGCGGGGGATACTACCTGGCCAACCGGGAGCCGCGCCGGGCCATGGATGAATATTCATCGCTCGTCCAGCAGTTCCCATCTGAGATAGGAGGATACTCGAACCTCGCGATGGCTTACTTCTATCTTCGTGACATGCCCAGGGCACTCGAACAAGGCAGGCATGCGCTGGACCTCGAGCCAAGGGGCGTGCTGCAACGCAACAACCTCGCACTTTACGCGGTATATGCCGGCGATTATGCGACCTCGGAAACCGAGGCGCGCAAAGTGATTGAGCAGAGCCCTGGTTATGTGAATGCCTATGGCGCGCTGGCCATGGCCCAGACCGGCCAGGGCAAACTCACCGAGGCAGACGAGACCTATCAGAAAATGGCAACCATCAGCGCGCGCGGAGCGGAAATGGCCACCATGGGACAAGCGGATCTCCTGCTTTATCAGGGTCGGACGAAGGACGCGATTGCGCTTCTTGAAAGGGCAAACAACCAATCCGCGAAGATGGACGACTCCACCCGGGCCTCCCATTCTCTCCTGCTGGCGGAAGCCAAACTGGCCGCCGGCAACCCCACCGAGGCGACTTCCGCTGCGAAGCCCGCCCCGGCTCTCGACAATGGCCCTATCGTTCAGTTTTCCGCTGGCCGCATTTACGTTGAGGCTGGCCAGTTCGCTCCGCTACCGGCGCTGATCTCGCAGCTCTCTTCCCGCCTGGACTCCGACAGCCAGGCTTATGGCAAGCTGCTGGAAGGCGAGATGTCTCTAAAGCGCGGCGACGCCAAAAGGGCGATCGGTCTTTTCTCGGAGGCTCAGAGATTGTCCGACACATGGATTGGCCGCCTGGATCTCGGGCGTGCTTACATCGTGGCGGGCAAGTTCCCGGAAGCTGATTCTGAGCTGGAAAAATGTCTCAAACGGCGTGGCGAAGCCAGCGCAATCTATTTGGACGATGTACCCACGTTCCGCGCTCTTCCGCTGGTGACGTATTACCTGGGCCGCTCGCAAGAGGGTCTAAAGAGCCCGGTGGCCGCAGACTCGTACAAGGCTTTTTTGGCGATGAAGGAAAAGGGCGACGAGACCGGTTTAGTCAAGGATGCTCAAAGAAGAATTGCGGCACACTAAGTTCCACACTTGAGGCCGCTTTGTTCATCAGAGGCGCACAATAAGATTCCGTCGAGTGCTTCGGAATCCTCATTTTGCAAGCTCCGCGCAAATAGCTTCGGGTTTTCCCCTTGGCAGCTAAAAGACGTTAAATGGCGCTGAATTCGCAAATGCTCCGGCGCCGTTTGCTGGGCTGGTGACCGTGGCTTTCAGTTGGTACCCGGTCCCCTTGCCGGTGATTCCTAAACTGCCGAACACCGCAATGCCCCCTTGGCCGGTCGTTTGAATAGCTTGTCCTGTAAGCGTCCCGCCGCCGGGATTCACGCCGATGGTCAGTTGCACGACCGCACCGCGAACCGGGCCGCCGAAGTTGTCGACGACCAGCACCTTGACCGACGGCGTAATCTGCGTTTGGGATTGTGTGTTACCCGGTTGCACCGCAAAAGCAACGCTGAAGCTGGAAGCGACGGTAAGCGTGTACGAGGCCGTGGTTTGCTGCGGCGGCGAGCCAGAGTCAGCCGCCTGGATGGTGAACGAATAGTTGCCGACAGCGCTCGGAGTGCCGCTGATTGTCCCCAGCGGGCTGAGAGTCACTCCGGGGGGCAGGGATCCGCTCGTCACCGAGCACATGACTGGACCAATTCCTCCTGTGGTGCTCAGGGTAGCGCTATAGGCGACGCTGGCCAGAGCCTCTGGAAGCGCTCCGCCGCCCGGGACGATAGCCAGTGGCGCGGGCACGCGAATCGTCAGGGCCAGCGCTTTACTTTGCGGCGGCGCGCCGCCGTCCTGCACTTGAACGGTAAACACAGTGGGCACGGGATTGGCGACCGTGGGTGTGCCGCTAAGGACTCCCGCGGTGCTAAGCGTCAAACCCGCGGGAAGCTGCCCGCTTGCGAGCGTCCAAGTAAATGGCAGCGTGCCGCCGGCAGCGAGCAGTGTAACGCTGTAGGGTTTGCCGACGGCCGCATCAGGCAGTGCTCCTCCCGCGGAGGTAATGACCAAAGCAGGGGCGCTCGTGATCGCCACGTTGATCGTAATCGTCTGCGACGGCGAACTCGCGTCGCCTGCCTGCACCGTGAACGTGAAGCTGCCAGTCGCCGTCGGCGTCCCGCTCAGTGCGCCAGTCGAATTCAAGCTCAAGCCGGGAGGCAAGTGTCCGCTCGCGAGCGTCCAGACAACCGGCGAGATTCCGCCACTCGATTGGAAGGTGAAAGCATAGGGAACTCCGATAATCGCATTGGGGAGCGCGCCGGGAGAGGTCGCGATGGTCAGCGCTGCGGCGATGCGGATGGTAATGGTTACCGTTGCGGTTTGCGCCGGGTTGCCAGAGTCCTGTGCATGCAGAGTCACAGTATTTCCGGTTACGCTGACTTGCGTTGGAGTTCCGCCGATTAGCCCCGTCGCGCTCAGGCTCAACCCTGCCGGCAGCGAACCGGAGGCCACTGTCCACGTGTCATTTCCGGTTCCACCCGTGGCCGCCAGACCGAGTGAATACGGAACGTTCACCACACCGTCCGTTCCTCCGGGAGCGGTGATCACCAGCGGCGCGGCGACGTGCAGGGTATAGGCCTGTGTCGCCCCCACCGGCGGTGTGGAGGAATCCGTCACTTGCACGGCAAAGGCGTAATTGCCGGGGGTCGTCGGAGTTCCCGAAATGACTCCCGTCGTCGGATTGATGCTCAACCCCGGCGGCAGTGAGCCGCTCGAAATGGAAACTGTCAGCGCTCCGAAGCCCCCAAAGACGTTCACTGGCCCACTGTAGGTATTGCCAATAACTCCGTCCGGAAGCGTGGCGGAAAGAATGGCCAGGGTGGCTGGCGGCGTGGCCGAACCGGTGTTCGCAGTGTGCGCCACCACCACCGGGGTGAACGCGGTTGTCACGAGATTCTGCATCACGTTGGGGTCCGAGACGTTGGCGCGGATGACAATTTGTCCTGTTTCTCCAGGCTCCAACGCCAGCGTCGCATTCGTCGTCGCGGGGTCTTGCAAGTCGGGGTCGCCGAGATTCGCCGCTGGCGTGAAAACCGGATTCGGGACGCTAGCGACAATCACATTCTGCATCTGCTCGACCAGGTTGCACCCCTGCGCGGAGGGCAGGAGATATTGCCTGGTCAGGATCAACTGCAGGCTCACGCCCGCAGGCAGCGGCGCCTTCTGGAATAGCTTCGCGGCGTAAGAAGTCGTCGTATTCCCTGTGTTTGTGACCTGATAGGTGGCGTCGGTGACGGATTGGTTGCCAATCGCGGGGTTGCCGATGGCGGGATTCCCAATCGCGGGGTTGCCGATGGCCGGGTTACCGATGGCCGGGTTGCCGATGGCCGGGTTCAAGGAGGCCACAAAAGACGGATTGCCGATCGCCGGATTCCCAATCGCGGGATTGCCAATGGCCGGATTCCCGATGGCAGGATTGATGATCGCGGGATTGCCGATCGCCGGGTTCCCAATGGCGGGATTCCCAATGGCCGGGTTGTGCGTTTCCGCGGAAAGGATGGTTGGGTTGGCAAAACCAAAATTGTCCGGATCCAGGAGCTGCGGCGCGTTTGGATCCGGATCGAATGTCACGAAACCGGTCAGGCCACCTGGGACGGGCGAGCCATTCGGTGCCGTAATTTCCTGTGCATTCACCGTAACGCTCGCGACAGAGTTGGCTGACTCGATGAATACGGCTCGCGCGACGCTCGATTGCGGGCCGATGGTAACGTCAAGCGACGTTAGCAAGCTGAATTGCAGCAGCGACGCCTGGCCTTGCGGGTCTGGCTGCCCGTTTGCCAGGGCCGGTTGGTTCCCAATGGAAATGCGAAAGCTTCGTGGCATGGTCGTCGTGTTTCGCAAAGTCACGGTGAAAGCGCGTTGTAGAAGCTCGGCTGGATTGCTCGGCGAGAAGCCCAGCGGCTTCGAATTTCCAAGCGAGCCAACGACCAGCCCAGGACCCACGATGGAGGTGTAGATGTTTTGATTCCGGGAGGCTACGAAACCGTCGTTCACACCGATTTGGCACTGAGTCACCATCTGGGTGGGATCAAAGACGCTTGCGTGAGGGCTCCCGGCAAGATTCGAATCCGAGAATGGCGGCTCATAATGTGTCCAATCCCCGTTCGAAGGCGGCACCACGTCGCGATTGTCGGTCCAAACGGCGTGAAACACCGGCAAGTTCGCCGAGTCTGTGTTGAACAACCACTTCCCGTTTTGGAACAGGAAAAATGGCGCAGCGGCCATGTCAATGTAGTCCCCGAAAAACGGCACGGTGCCTTGTTCAAACATGGGTAGGTCGGGAGCATCCACTTGGAGCTGCTCCGCTTGATTGAGCGGTTGAGAGATATCAAAGGGATTTATCCCAAATAGGTAGCGGGAAATGCGAAAGGACGAAAAACTGGGCACCCCCGCCGCGCCAGAGGCCAGGGGAGAAGCTTCAGCGCCTTGCACGTCAATGGTATGGCGTCGCGTGGTTAATGGTGGTGCGGCGTCACTGATGTAAGAATTAAAAACAGCGCTCAGATTGCCGGGGAGCTCCGCTTCGAATTGACGTGTCTCGGTATAGCCGCTCAGGTCTGGCAGCGGTGTGAAGAACCCCAGCGAGTGATCTTCGCGGAAATCGAAATAAACCAGCGAGATTTTCCCGGCACTGAAGCCGAGCGAAGGCATCAATTGGTGCCCGCGGCCGGAAAGGTTGCTGAAGGGATTGCCGCTGTCGTCCAGCACCGGCCCGTTGTCCACCAGCGCTTGTGCGGACCAATTCAGGCCATCCGGCGATTCTCGCATCACGATGCGCGCGTCACCGGAAGCTTGCCTCTGCGACCACGCCAGGTACACCCGGCCCGTGTTGTCCACCGTGAGAGCCGGGTACGCCGAGGTGCGAAACGTCGTTGTGCTTGTTCCCTGATCAAATGGGCACCCGGCGGGGGGAGGGGACGCCGTGCTGCACGACGTCGGAAAAGTGACGGCTTGCATGGCTTTGCTCCAAGTGTTGCCCCCGTCGGTTGATTTAGTGATCATCAGTGCGTCTGGCTGCGAACTGGTCGCAAATCTTCTCCATGCCACATAGATTGTGGCCGCAGGATTATTTGCGCTGCTCGGATCCACGACGATAATCGTCCCCTGATTGACCGAGTTGCTCTCGCTCAACTTCACAGGCTTGTCCCAGGTCGTTCCACAATCCTGCGAGCTCGAGAACATGATCCTTGTATCCAGCAAATTTCCGTTGAAGGAGGTGTAAGCAAGATAAACCTGACCTGCAGGAATCGTCTGCGTCCCCTGCGTTCCATCCGGCTTCGTGAAAGGCACGCTGCATGTCGCTGTTCCGCGAGGAACGTCCGTGGCGATCCACGGTTTGTCGAGGAATTGACCAGAATTGCCGCTGTCGACAATCACGGTGCCGAGGTACTGGATCGAATCAGTCGGCGCGAGGTTTGTCAGGCTTCCGTTAGTGCGCGTTGCGTCGCCGTTTTCCTTGTTGTCGTTATCAATGAAACGCGCCACGAAGACCACGCCGGGCGCGTTGGTTCCGCGATTGAAGGCTATTCCGCTGTAATAGAAAAGGCCGTTCGTGCCCGCGCGCACTGTCGGGTCCGCGGCCGCCTGAAATCCATGCAGCGGGGAGGCCATCCCCACGGGTGAACTGTCGAGCGGATAGCCCGGGAGCAGCGTGCTCTGCCACGTTTGCCCGCCGTCGAACGATTTAAACACCCCTAGCCACGCGTCCGCCCTCTCGCTTTGCCCCGCCAGTCCGGCAAGGTCCACCGAGCGGTAATCGTTGGCCCCGCCAAATAAATGAAGGGTGTTTCGCGTGGACACCGCTAGTGAAGGCTCATTCTGTCTCTCGAGGAACGGGTCGCCGTTGGTCCAGCCTGTGCCGGAAACCATGTTTACGCTGGGTCCGGAGGTCTGGGCTATTGCCGCTAGCGGTGCAAGCAGCGTACAGAAGAACATCGGGGCGCGGAACCACCGAAGCATGCGCATGAGTATTTCTCCTTGCCGCACGCTCTCGTTCCCCTGCGCGGATTCTCAGAGCCTACAACTTTTTTGGGGGACTCAACTAACTGCAGAGAAGGTCGTTAGGCCTTGCTGCTGGCACGGGCTTCTCGTGGCCCCGTTGGCTGGGTGAACTTGAGCAACCAAATCGCAAATACGTTATCGTCATTCTCTCGCTGAGTCAAGCTTGAGATGCATGAAATCAAACGCTCAACTCATTTGCAACGAAGACTCTTCAAAGACGGGCGGAAAGCAATGAACCAAGTAGGTGCCCGGATCCTTGCCGTCTCGCTCCTCATCCGGTACAGCGCGGTTCTATAATAGAATCCTCGCGCGCGCCGAGTTCCGCTAACACGTCGACGGGGCTTCGCGCCCTTCGTGAGGTTCGCTCGGGTGGAGCGTGGCCATGCCTTCTGCTGAAAAACTCGATACCCACCACAAAGCGCTCACCCTGAATCTTGATCCCTCCACCTTCGGTTCTTTCGCGGAGATCGGAGCCGGACAGGAAGTCGCGCGCTGGTTCCTGGTAGTCGGCGGCGCCTCTGGCACCGTCGCCAAAACTATCTCTGCATACGACAAGGAAGTCAGCGACGATCTCTACGGCTCAGGTTCCCGCTATGTTTCCAGAGAACGGCTTGAAGCCATGCTGGACAGCGAGTGGGCCCAGCTGCTTACCCAATTAGAAAAGACTCGGGGTTCGCAGACGCGCTTCTTTTCCTTTGTCGATACGGTTTCGGCGCGTAACTACGCCGGAACCAACGACCCCCATGGCTGGATTGGTCTGAGGTTTCAGTTGCAGCCTGGCGGCCCGCCGAACGAGATTCTGCTGCACATTAACCTGCGCGATCCCTCTAATGTCCTTCAGCAGGAAGCTGTTGGTATCCTGGGCGTCAATCTCATCTACGCCGCGTTCTATCAATTCGAGACGAAGGAATCGTTTTTCGCCGGCCTGGCACAAAACGTCCAGAAAGAACGAATCGAAATCGACTTCGTTGATTTTCGCGGCCTGGCGTTCGCCAGCTGGGATCGCCCCACGCTTTTGGCCTACCTCGCGCACGCCGGACTTGCCGAGGCCGTGTTTTTCTCCTCTACCGGCGCCACCGCTCCCCCCACGGAGCTCCTGTACAAGAAAGCCGTTGTGCTTGCGCCAGGATACTTCGGTCATGTGGATCCCGTTCATGGGCAGATTCATGCTCAGATGCTGGCGGCCGCCCTTCAGGAGCTTCGCAAGGAATTGGGCGAAACCAGCTCCGCACCGATTGGCATCTTCTGCCTGACGGCGGCTCCACTTAGCCCCGAAGAATCAGCCCCAGAAATCCCCGACCTGCTGCGTCGTATTGACGCACTTCTCGCAGGTGGCGGCAACGTGCTCCTATTTCGCGAACGGGAGCTCTACTCCATGACGGCCCTCGTGAATCGCTACACAAAAGCACCCGTGCGCTTCGTCGCCGGCCTTTCCCTTGTGATCCGAGCCTTTAGTGACACCTACTTCAATCTAGAAGGCAGACGTCTGGAAGCTCTCTCTCGTCTGTTCGCGCAGAACGTGCGCATTTACGCCTACCCTATGACTGCGGTGGATTTGCAGGAAGCGATCAAGAGCCTTTCGCCGACCGGTTTGGAATGGAGCGAAACAAACGGTTGGGTCTCCGCAAAACAACTGCGTCTCGCGCCTCCTCTCGGCCACCTCTACGCATATCTTCTCGCAAGCAATTTCCTCGTCCCCATGCAAATTCCCAGCGCGCTTACCGCCGGGGCTTGATCGCTGGCTGTGAAGGTTCGACTGCTGCGATGAGAAGCACATTGGAGACCGGTGGTTTCGGCTTTCTTGCGGGGCACCGCGTCAGTGGCCCTTTCATCGGCTTCATTGGGATGGCTCAATCCAGCGGGCGGGGAGCTTTTGTTCCGCAAAAACGGTTTGACCTCTTCGACCATCCTCGGGGACAATCCTGGGTCGGCCAAGCAGATTCCAGTGTTCCTGCCAACGGATGGGGTTATGAGTCACGAAGACGCTATTCTGAGGGCTCGGGAGATCGCGAGTCGCGTGTTGGCCCCAGCCGCTGGATCCAACGACAAGGCCGGGCGATTCTCGACCGAGGCTGTCGAGGCGCTGGGCGAATCTGGGCTGCTAGGGCTAATGCTGCCGGCGGACTTGGGCGGTTCTGGATTGGGGCCGCGCACGTTTGCGGCGGTTACGACGACCCTTGCAGAGGCAGACGCGTCGGTTGCCATGGTCTATCTTATGCACGTCCTCGGTGCCGCGACGATCTTGTCGGCACGACCGGGCACGGCGAAAGCGGTTACACCCATACTCCGGGAGGTCGCCGCGGGCCACCATTTATCGACGCTCGCCTTCAGCGAAGCTGGCTCACGAAGCCATTTCTGGAGTCCCATGTCGCGAGCGCGTCGGAACGGCAGCGGCGTGCGCATCAGTGCGAAGAAATCATGGGTGACGAGCGCCGGCCACGCGCAGAGCTATATCGTCTCTTCCCTGGCCCCGGAAGGAGCGGGCCCCACTGACTCGACTCTCTACCTTCTTCGAGCGGACACACCCGGCATGTCAGTCGCAGGGCCCTGGGATGGTTTGGGACTTCGGGCCAACGCTTCTGCGCCGCTTGCCCTGGACGATTGCGAAGTCCCGTCCAACTTTCAACTGACAGACGACGGTGCGGGATTTCAAGTGATGCTGAACGTGGTCTTGCCACTGTTCAACTTGGGAACGGCATCCGTGGCGCTCGGGCTATGCCGAGCGGCGGTCACGGGCACTATGGGGCATCTCAAGAGCGCGCGATTCGAGCATCTGGGTCAGAGCCTCGGCGAGAGCCTGCCCACGCTGAGGGCGCAGCTCGCGGCCATGCAGATTGACACGGACGGGCTCTCCGCGCGTATCGACGATTTGATTGAGCATCTGGAGAGCCCCCACGAGACGACAATGTTGCGCGTGCTCGAAAGCAAAGCCGCCGCGGGTGACGTCGCCATCAGCGTCACCTCGACAGCCATGCGCATTTGCGGGGGTGCGGCGTTCTCGAGGCACATGAGTATCGAGCGCCTGTTCCGCGATGCGCACGCGGGCGCTGTAATGGCGCCGACTGGGGACGTGCTGCGTGAGTTCATCGCCAAGGCCCTTTTGGGAATGCCGCTCTTCTAAGACAAAGCTGCAGCAAGGCGCGCTTTTTTTTGAAACATCTCAAGCAATGAATCGCGGGGAACTATGACCAGAACAATTTGGGTGGGAGCCGTTGCGTACAACCCGAAGGTAGTCACCATTTGGGAGGGCATGCGGCGCTATTTTCACGACGAAGCCCATTTGCCGGTCGAGGTCCTACTGTTTCAGAGCTATGAGGCGCAGGTCATGGCGCTCCTCACCCAACCAGGCGATCCGCTGCCGTACATCGATATCGCCTGGAATACAAACCTCGCTTATCTTCAAGCCGATGAATGGAGCGGACATCGTTGCCGCGCGGTCGCCATGCGCGACACCGATCTCGGCTGGATGACGAAGATCGTCGCTGTTACCGGAGGTCCCGTCGTCACGCTGGCGGACTTAAAAAATCGAACGCTCGCCCTCGGCAGCCGAGACAGCGGACACGCGGCTATTTTGCCTATTCACTTCTTGGAGCAGCAAGGAATGCGAGAGGGCAGGGATTACCGCACGCTGCGCTTCGATAGCGACGTGGGTAAGCACGGTGATACCGGGACTAGCGAAGTGGAAGTCGTCCGCGCCGTACTCGACGGGCGAGCGGATGCCGGCGCAATCGGGAGCCCCTTCTGGAATACCGTGCGCAGCGAACGCCTGGTGCCCGAGGGTGCGCTTTCGGAGATATGGACCTCGCCGGCGTACTACCATTGCATGTTCACTGCGCGACCCGATCTCGACCGGGCGCTCGAGCGTCGTTTTGCCGACGCGCTCAGCGCCATGAGTTACGATAACCCGGTTCATCGCGCGGTACTCGATGCTGAAGGGCTGCAGCGTTGGCTGGCCCCTCACCTCGATGGCTACGATGCGCTGCGTCAAGCCGCGGCCCAACAAGGATTTTTCCGGCAGCCATTCGCCAAGTCGGCGGAAGGATGAGGCGACTTCGGTATCGTCGTCTACCGAGATTTCGGCGGTAAGCAAGCGGAGCAGTTCTCTCACGCACAATTGAAGATTGTTGCCAACCTGTGCGCGTGCTCGCCTTCGCGCATGAAGGCGCGGCGAACCGCAGCGAAAGCTTCGGCCAGCGGAAAAATGTCGTGTGTGACCAGCAAGTCGGCGTCTTCCGCCCCTACGGGATGCCAATAAACGCCTTCGGCGGTAATCGTAACTTCGGGCATCAAGTCGGCACGCGTGAGGGCCACTCCTTCGGCAGCTGCGCCGCGCAACGCGATCCGCCGAATCACCCGGTCTTCGGGAGCAATGTGCTCCTCATCGAGGAATTGCCGGAACTCCTCAGCCTCTCGATCGCTTGAAACGGTCGACGCCAGCCGAACTCGAAAGCCTTGCGCGCGAGCGCGCTCGATACCTTGCCGTGTACGCAGCCATGTTCCGGACCCACGATGGAGGTCGTGCCGTTCCGGCGTAGCGCTGTCCAAGCTGATCTGAAGGACAATGCGATCCCGGGGCAGCGTACGCAAACTCTCAATTCGCGGGCCCGTGAAGAGCATTCCGTTGGTCAGTACTGTGGTCGGTGCGGCCGCAGCGCAAGCCAGGAGAATTTCGCCGACATCTGGAAGCAAAAACGGTTCGCCTCCAGTCACGAAAATCTCTTTGACGCGCAGTTCCGCCGCTTCACGAGCGATCCGCTGTATGCGCGCGAGCCCTAGTTCCCGCCGCGGCGCAGTCGGTGAGGAACGCACGCAGCAATAGTCGCAACGCAAATTGCAGTCGAAGTTCGTGTACAGCCAGAGCCGCGACCCCACTGGCCGATTGCTTTCGACAGGTACGGTTCCGTACCGGATGACCCACCGAGCAAGGTCATTCTCGGCCGTGGATTCAACCAGCGCATTGCCTGTGAAACGGCACCACGTTTCTAGTTCGGTACCAATGCCTTTCTCGGTGCCGACAACCGCGATCAAATCGCCCGGGTGGCTGCGGCGCAGAGCAGCGATCAACTCTGCCAACAGGCCCGATGCAAACGTCTTCGACCCGACATCCAGCTCGATGTTTGCTTTCATAGGGACGGAGTGCATTTTACAACCGCCGGGGAAACCGTAGAAACCTTCGTACCGCGGGCGGACGAGCAATAGTAGGCCAGCCAAAGGTAAACGGGACCGTATTCGAGCGACAACATGAGAAGAGAATTCTTCAGTGGTTCGCCGGCAGCGTAAGTGATTGGAGGAGTATAGGCCAGCACGCTGGTGACGCTCATCAGCAACCATGCGGCGTTTGGGTAGAAGCACAGAAAGGGGATCGACCAGGTGAAATACCAGGGATAGGCAGTCGGCGACAGCAGCAGCACTCCGCCCGTGAGAATCAGACTCGACCACAGCGGTTCGGCTTGCCTCTTCGCCAAGTACCCGATCGCCACTAATACGATCAGGCCCGCCGTCAGCTCGGCGCCGGTGCGCGACCCCACGACGAAATGCAGCAAGTGGAAAAGGCTTGCGTTGTTTGTCCAATCTCGTGCGTAGTTTCTCGCGCCATCCAATAGACGCGCGCCGGCGCCCAGGAAGGGAACATAGAATGCAATAACCAGGACCACGAAGATACCTGCGTACGCGAGGCGCACGCGTTTTAGGAAGGTAACCAAGAGCAACACCGGGAAGAACTTGGACAGAAACGACAGCGCAAGTGCGCCCATCGAAAGCGCCTCACGGTTGCTCAAAAGAAAAAAGAGCGCGGCCAAAAAGGTGAAGATGGCCAGCGAATCAAAATGACCACTCATCGCAAACGAAATGAGCACGGCGGGGTTCCATACGTAGATAAGCACTCGGTGCAAAGGCTGCTTCCTGGCGGCTAGCAGGAGCGTCAACATGCCAGCACTGGCCAGATCGAAGATTGCAGAGGCGCGCTTGTATCCGGGCACCGTCTCGATCAGCCGATAGGCAAGTTCACTCAGGGGTGGATAAATGGTCGGAGTATCCTCCCCTGGCGGCTCGGGATGTACAGGGTTTTGCAGCCAATCCAGTTCCTCTGAATTGGGGTATACGACGTATGGATTTAGGTGTCCTCGTTGCGCCCGGCCGTCCCATTGGTAGCGATACACATCGTCTGATAGTGTTGATGGGGCCGGTAACAGCACGACGCGAAATAGCACTGCGCTCCCCAGGATGATGATCAGAGCGGTTGGCCCGAGGCGAAACCTCTCGGTCCAAAACACGCCTATCACGTAGAAGATGCCCGCGAGCAGCAGGAGTCCGATGAATTTCGGCATTTGCGCGTTCACGTCCTGCTGCCGCTCGACCCACTTGAAGATGGCCAGCAAGCCTGCCGCTGAAGCCGCGAGCACGAGCGTAACAATACCTTCGCGCTGCCGACTCTGAAGGTGTTCGCTATAGCCCCAGAAGATCGGAACCATCTTGTTCATAGAAACTTTCATTCGTACGCAGCACTTGCCCGGTCGGCAAGCCACTTAGCCGTTCTTGGCGCTCTCGCGGGGGCGCGCTGCAGTTCATCCGCGAGCTGACTTAGGTCTGTCGCTACATCGATGTCGTAGAACGGATCGGTCAGCTGTACCGAAAGCCCCAGCTCACGGGCACGCGTCGACAATGCCTCAAGCGCAGTTGCCGTTCCCATCCCAGTCTTGCTGAACAGACCCGGATGGGACGCTCTCGCGCCGACAAGATAGTAGCCACCGTCGTGAGTCGGTCCTACAACCAGGTCGCAAATTTCGAGTAGGTCGAATGCCGATTGCAGTACCGATGCCGGCAGGTGCGGGCTGTCGCTATTGAAGGCTATGACCTTCTGGCGGCTAGGAGTCGCAAAGTACTTGAATACGGAGGCCAGGCCCGCGGCGAGGCCTTGACCCGCCTGGGCCACGATAGGCACTGTCTTAGCCAGCGCGCGCGACAGATCTTCAACGTCGGACTCCGGGCACATGATGGCAATTTCCACGTGATTGAGTGTTTGTGCCAGAGCTATCGTGTCGTTCAAGAGGCATCGGTACAACTCGGTGACCGCTTCGAGAGGAAGGTTCTCCGTCAGCCTGGTCTTCACCGAACCCGGTCTGGGTGCTTTGGCCATGATGACTAGGGTGCGATTCATGGATGTCATGGAGAGCAATCACCGTCTCGCCGAAAAAAAGCCAACTGGGGATTTCACGCCGACCTTGGCATGCTGCTTTTCTGTCGGCGGAAATAATAGCGCCCGATGAGACTAAGAATAAACCACGCCGCACCAATGGTGCCCCTGAGCGTCCCGCTGATCTTCGACTTCCCAAGGCGTGGATGATAGCTTACGGGGACCTCAACGATGCGGAAACCGCGAATGGCTCCCTTTAGGATTAACTCCACGGCCCATCCGTAAGTGGTCTCCTCAAGCTCAACCGCGCGAAGGGTATCGGCGCGCGCGGCGCGGAACGGCCCGAGATCGCTGATTTTCAATCCATAGAGGTTGGCGATCAACCGGGCCGCCAGCCAGTTGCCGAACAGGGCGTGCCAGGGAAGCGCCCCGGGGGCGCGGGGACCCGCGAGACGCGAACCGATGGTGATGTCGGCCCGCCCCTCGGCGATCGGAGCGAGGAGCAGAGGAAGCTCAGCAGGTCGATCACTGTAGTCGCCGTCCAGAAACACGACAACATCGGGCGCGCTCGTCGAAGCGAGCCCCGTCAAGCAGGCGCGGCCGTATCCACGACGAGCCTCGGAAATGACTCGGGCACCCATGCGGGCAGCAATGGAAGGTGTCTCATCCGAGGAGTGATTGTCGACGACGATGACCTCGCTGACCAGATCCGACGGGATATCCGCGAGGACACGACCAATCGCCTGTTCCTCGTTGCGCGTAGGAATGATGACTGAGACCCGCACGCAAACCTCCGTTTTGTTACCACCAGAGAGCGGATGGCCGCCTGCGCGCCAGGAAGGAATCAACACCCCACGTGCGCCCCGCACCGCCTACCGCCAGCGCAAGCGAGGCCAGGACGGGAACTAGCAGTTCCCATATCCAGGCGGTACCCCACTCCGAGACCCACAGGCTGGCGAGGAACGCAAACGCGACGAGTGCCACGGGGCGGGTAAAAAGGCCGAGCACCAACAGCACTCCGAGCGAAATTTCTGTGAATCCTTGAAGTCGTGCGGCCACCGATGCGTGAGCTGCCGCGAACGCCATGACGCTCTTCCACACGGCGGGCGCGTGACCGTTGTCGATGTAGTCTTGGATAAGGCCCGCGTAACCTGGAGGCGTGTATAGGCCTTTACCCAGATTCTCGAAGAAGACCCACACGAACATCGCCCCAATCGTGAGCCGCACCAAAGCGAGCCCCATTCGTGCATGAGGTTGCTCGGCTTGCTGGGATGGTGTGTCTTGCAGCTGGTCCGTGGTGTTCATCATCATGATTCTCCTAGGCTTCGGTCCTAACTCAACTTCGCTTAGGCTCACAGCTTCACAAACATATCCTGCCCGGGAACGAACCAGCCATATTAACTTAAGCGCAACGCGATATATGCCCGGATTCTAGATCAACGGTGCCACACCCGAAAGTGAATGCACAACCCGGAGCCGCACCAACACAAAGGAAAGCGCTTCGCGCACAGTTCACGAGCGATAAACTCCAGTAAGAAGCACCTTCAATCCGGCGGCGAGCGCCGGCAGAAATCGTAGAGCACGCAATGAATCACCCAGCGTCACGCGCTCGAGCCAGGTAGCCAGGGCCATCAACGGTGCCTGGTCGGCGTAGCCCAATCCAGATGATGGTTGCACGCGAGGTAGTACAGTTCGTCGACGAAATAACCGTAACCGCCGCTAACGAGGATGTGAATAAAGAAAAGCAGGAAGGCTAATCCGCGAGGGGAGGGCCCAGTCTCCTGGAAGAATCTGTCCGCCGCCTGATATTGGCGGTTTGGGCTCGTCACCCAGCTGGGTTTCCGTGGTTCATGCGATCCTCGAATGCACTTGGCTTCGGGCAGCATGGCGAGACCGAGTTAGCAGAAAGGTCGGGCCTTCGGACCGGTTTGCAGCCCGCTTGACATACCCGAAACAGTCCATTAAATGCTTGAACGTGCCGTACCCTTCGCATCTTGAGCAGCGGTTTAAGGACGATATTTATCGCCAACTAGCCCGCGTAGGCAAAGCGCTCGCCCGTCGATTTCAGCGGACTGACTGTCGTTGAGGCTAGGCTATGAGTGACAAGCGGAAGATTACAATCAGCAATCCCCTGGTGGCGGAGCACAACGCGATCCGCGTCATGGGCAGGGGGCCTCATGCGCTGAGGCCCGAGACCATCGCGGTGCGCGCGGGAGCGGAAATTGACCCGGATACCGGTGCCCTTTCACCTCCCCTGCACCTCTCGACCACGTTCGAACATGGACCCGCAAGCGAGGCCATCCACCAATTCCGCTATGCGCGGGAAAAGAATCCGACACAGTTGCGGCTCGAAGGGGCCCTCCGTGATCTCGAAGGCGGACTGGCTGCGGTGGTTTTCTCCTCGGGCATGGCCGCAGCGGCAGCCATGGTGCAAACGCTGCAGCCGGGTTCGCACGTCATCTTCTCCGACGACATCTATATCGACATCCGCAATCTAGCAGGAGACTTCCTCCCCGGGTGGGGCATCCATAGCAGCATCGAGAACTTGCAGGACTTGGACGCGCTTACGGAAGCGGTGCGGCCATCCACAAGGCTCATTTGGATCGAGACGCCCTCGAACCCCCTTCTGAAGATCCTGGACATCCAATCCATTAGCCAGATCGCGCGACAGGCGGGAGCTCTGTTGCTCGTCGACAATACTTTTGCTACCCCGATCCTTCAGCGTCCGCTTAGCTTGGGTGCTGATGTTGTCCTTCATTCGACCACAAAGTATTGCGGCGGTCACAGCGACGTTCAGGGTGGCTGCCTGGTTGTCAAATCTCAGGAATTACTGGACAAGCTTCTTCACGTTCGTGAGGTTCTCGGTGCAGTCGCATCGCCGTTTGGTTCATGGCTGATCCTCCGAGGACTTCGCTCGTTGCCTTGCCGAATGGAGCGACACTCATCGAACGGGAGCGCCGTGGCGACTGCGCTTGCCGCTTGTCCATCGGTCGAAACCGTCTACTATCCGGGCCTGCCTTCTCATCCTGGACACGAGACCGCCCGCCTTCAGATGAAAAGCTTCGGAGGCATGCTTTCATTCTTAGTTCGCGGCGGGCGCGAGGAAGCTCTTCGTGTCGCTTCACGCGTGGAACTCTTTGTGAATGCGACCAGTCTCGGGGGAGTCGAGAGCCTGATCGAACACCGTGCCTCGAACGAAGGCAAGCTCTCCCGTGCTCCCCAAAACCTACTGCGACTTTCCGTCGGACTCGAACATCCCGACGACCTGATCGAAGACTTACTCCGAGCGTTGGCCTGAGGGAAGACGCCGGCTACTGTGGATGAGCAAGCACATTGGGAGAATATCAACCGTCAAAGGCCCCGATTGCCGTCCGTTGGTACCGACGTCACCTGGAATCATCGCTTGTACTTCATGCGATCTGTTGAAGGGGTTGTGATCGTTCAGTCCCGCTTGATGATGAACACGGTCTTATCGTCAATTCGGTCCTGTTCGCCAATCTGGCGCAGACGATCGTCGTTTTTCACAGCGTATTCGAGCAATGCATTGCAGATTTCCTTTGCTGGCTCGCGATAGTGCTCACGCATCACCTCTTCGAGGTGCTGACGTTCTTGTTTGTCGCTGCCGTCATAGACCCCGTCGGTGTACAGGAAGAAAATGTCTCCGGGGCTCATCAGCGTTAGTTCGGCGACATCGGAGGAGCTCACCCTCCGCTCCCGGAATTCCAGTGACAAGTACCTGTTACGGTCCGGGTGATCTTCGGGGAGCTGCAAGCCGAGAGGCAGGAATTGCACCATACGGCTTTTATCAATCTCCATGAACTTGCGATATTCGGCGGAGAAGACTAACGGGGGTGGGTGTCCGAAGTTCACGAATCGGAAATAACCATAGGGGTGCACTTCGCCGTACAGCATGGTGGCTATCTCCTGGGCGCTCTCTTTCTCGCTTCTGCCTAGAGCATTTCGTGCGGTGACCGACTGGGCCAACCTCAGGTTGATCCTCTCGAATAACTCCGGCGTCGTTTTGCCTCGACGATCGAGTTCGGAGAGCATCAGCGCATGAAATGTGTCGTGGACCGTCGATGCGATTTTCGCTGAAATGATTCCGTGACCTTGAGCGTCCACCAGCAGGACACCCGCCGTGGTATGCAACTCGCGCAAGTCTTCGGCGACCCGCACCTGCTCCGAGCTGCGCGCCTGTCGGTATGCGGTTTCTATTCCGGGGTTGTAATCCGGCCTCGACTTCAGCCAGTTCACGTGATCGTCCACCAAATTGCGGGGCGGCGCGCCCTCGGCGAGCGGCTCGAGGTACTCCTTGGATAGCTTCAGGGCTCGCTGAATGCGGGCGTCGATGTCGTATCGCTGCTGAAAGTTTATGTACTCAAACAGGTCGCCACCGACCGTTCCGGCGGGAATGGAGTCGCCGAACATCTCGATTCCTTGCACGTGCGGAATCGCACCTTCTACCGGCATCAGCCGCTTGCGCAGATATTCATCAATACTTGGAGCGGTGTAGGTTTTTGCCATAAGAGAATTTGGGCGCTAGGCGGTTGACTCCTTTGCTGTTTGCCTCACTCGGTCCCTGATACCAGGATGCAGCACTCCATCCGGAAACGTCCATTGTACTTTGGGTCTTGCCGCAGCTGGACCCGAAACATGCCTTACTGTGCGGACCCAGTTTCTTCCCAAATTTCTTTGTGTCTCTTTGTCAGGATCGAGAATCAAAGGTGAGGGTAGTTGAAGTGCAAAAGCAAAGTTTTCGACCGTCCGGCGCAGAAAATCGACGGTTCAGCGGGCCGGGAGGTTGTCGGTTTGCATTGCATCGCGAGGTGGCATGATTCGGAGCAGCACCATCGGACGGCTCCTACCGGCCGGCCTCTCCGTTGCGGGACTGGTTGTATTGGGCACGCAAGTTTCACCCCGGACGGGTTTCGCAGATTCTTTCCATGCCGGACACCAGGGCATGGATAGCTCCATGCCCATGCCCGACGGAACTCCGAGTTACGGGTTAGGATCGCCGACTCTCCAGGACAAGAAAGAGAGTGAGTTTAACCACCATCTGGCTGGGCTCTTCGTCATCCTGGCCGGCTTTTTCCTTCTTCCTGAGGATGCGCTTCGACAACGGTGGCCCGCATTCCGCTTTGCGTGGCCTGCCTGTTTTCTGGCTTGCGGCCTGTTCCTGCTGATCTTCAGCGACACAGAACTCTGGCCTTTCGGTCCACAAAGCTGGTGGTATGGCCTCACGCACAATCCGGAAGACTTGCAGCACAAAGCGTTTGCCGCAGTCCTCCTGACCCTCGGCACCCTGGAGATTCAGCGTGTTCGCCGCGTTGTGAAATCCGCTTGGGCTGCCTGGGCATTCCCGCTACTCGCCGTCCTTGGCTCGGTGATGCTCCTCTTTCATGAGCACCGGAGCGGGGCCCACGGTCTCGACCACATGGTGGTGATGAGGCACATTCAGGCAGAACATCTCAATTTTGCCATCGCCGGTGGCGGTATCGGCGTGGTTAAGGGTTTGTCGGAGCTGCACACTCGCTGGAAGCCCTTTTTCACCAAGTCTTGGCCCCTCCTTCTTGGAGTGTTTCTCATGCGCTATACCGAGTGACTCTCCTGCAGCTGTAAACGGCGGATGGCTTTCTCGCCAAGGAGGTGTCTGTATGGCTCCTCCATTGCAACGTTGGAGATGCGCGGGTGATTGCCTCGGGATTCTCGCGAAGCCAAGGGCTGCGGAAGCGCGGATTCCCGGAAGCGAGCCATCCTAGCCTGGTAGCCGTGGGCCTGCTTGCCGAGGATGGGCGGGAAGGGTGCTAAGCTAAGATGGCTGCCTGGAACTAGGTTCGGTTTCTCCGCATCGGAAAAGCCATGAGCTCCAAGAAAGTCGAACGCGACCAATTTGAATGTACGCCGTCGGCGAAGCGTCCGTTTGGCTGCATGGAACTATGGGCCGGTAACGAGCGGGCTCACCGCTCCTTGGAGCTGGCGGGGTTGGAAAGCGACGTGATTGCCGTTCCTTCCGGCGGAGACAAAGGCGGTGATCTTTCTGCGGTGTTTTCTTGCAGTGACAACATCGCTCGAGTTGTCCTGGCTGATTGCGTGGGCCACGGATATACCGCCAACGGCGTCGCCCGGCATGTCCATCATCTCTTGCACAAATTCCAGGATATTCGCGACACGGCAGGGTTGCTGGGCGCGCTCAATGACGCGTTCACGCTCTCCAATGAAAAGTCGCGGGGTCCGCTTAGGCTCACCACCGTGGTTACTGGCACTTTCGACGCCACCACCGGTGAATTCAATTTTGCCTACGCAGCGCATCCGCGCATGCTCCTATGGCGCGAGCGCAATGGCCAATTTCAAGAACTGGGCGAAGGCCTGGAGGGGCTCCCTCTTGGATATATCACCGGGGAAACCTATAACCAGCAAAGTATCCGGTTGAACTACGGAGATATGATTCTGGCTTTCTCCGACGGGGCCACGGAGGTTCGTTCGGCGGTCGGAGCGCAACTAACGGCAAAGGGGTTCCTCGCGCTTGCGGAGAAGACCGCGAAAGAACTTCCCCGTCCAGTCGTACTCACGGTGTTCTCAGAAGCATTGCTCCGCGGCGTGCAGCAGCATCGCGGCAGGGATGGCGAGCTGGAAGACGACATAACCCTGCTGACGCTCCGCCGCATAACCTGAGTCGTCGCCTGGCATTGTCTTTCGAAAATTGTGGAGGGGTTTCGCTCTACTTTAGCGGGTGGGATGCAAAATACTGGTCCAGGCCTTCCAAGACTTCCTTGACGCTGCGCTGCACATTCCTGTCCAACGCCGCGACGACGGCAGGGACGTTTTTTCCATTCACCGGTTCGTCGTGGTGATAATAATGCGTCCACACCGTCGTGCCACTCTTCAGATCGCGCATTTCGAAGTCGACGGTCAGTCGAGCCACCATCCCATTTGCTGAAACTTCCTTGAAATCATAGAGCCGCCCGCGCAGCAGAAAGTCCCCGTTCGTGTCACTCCGATGGGCAAATACCGCGCGGTAGCGCCCCGAGGAGCGCAGCGCGCGCAGCAAGACCTCTTGGATCATCTCCGTAGGAGGCTCGGCCCAACGTTGATACTCGTACGTGCCCATCTGTTCTTGCGTCGTGCTGTAAACAATTCGGTCTTCCCGGTAGAGATCAGGGGCGAACAACGTGCCAACGAGCAACGTCACCGGCGTTGAATCCGCTTCTTTCGCCGCAGGAGCGTCGCCGGGAACAGTCAACTGGTAGTACTGGCTTGGGCGCGCGGCCCCGCAGCCGCCGAGAAACAACACGACCGCCGCGAGTCCGGAAAACGCTGCTCTTCTTCTCAGCGAATTCATCGCGGCTGCCCCGTCTTGTGCTCTGGCGGATTGCTCGAGCGAATCAGGGTATAGGGTCGAGTCTTGATGGTATTGGTGAATTCTTTCAGGTTTTCCGAAACATGCCGAAGATTATCAAGTAACTCGTCGATGTTTTCAGAATTTACGTCCACGGTCTGGTCCAGCCGCCCGGTCAGGTCGTTCACCGTCACCAAGGATCGGCGAAGCTCGAGGATGGCTTGGCGGACGTCTTTGCGATTCTCTCCGACCAAGGAATCGATCTGGTTCAAGGCTTCGTTCGCCTGGGCCGAGGTCTTTCTTAAGTCCTCAAGCAAGGGTTCGAGCTTGCCACTTGCGGAATTCAGGTTCCGCACCGCGGACTTTACTGGAGCGCGGTTCTCCACAATCATCCCGCGCGTTTCGGCGAGCGCCCCGGCAAGATTTGCCCGGTTCGAGCTGTTCAGCACATCATTGACGCGCGCCAACGTCTCCTGCAATTCCGTCGCGCGGCCATTCAGCGTAGTCATAAGCTGTTGCGCTTGCGGCGCGATGTCATTGATCTTCTCCGTCAGGGCGTTGAAATCGACGTAGGGTTCTGAAGGCAGAAAGGCTCCCGTTGAGGCCAGCGCTGCTTTGTCGCTTCCCGGAAGAATCTCCAAATGATTGTCGCCTAGCGGGCTCAAGCTCATGATCTTCGCGCGGCTGTCGGTCTTTACCGGCAGATCAGACTTTACGCTGAAGGTGATCTCGACGCGGGAGGGGTCCTTTGGGTCAAGCTGCAATTTCTCAACGCGCCCCACCTTTGGTCCGCCGGCGTAGCGTACGGTCGCGCCGGGCTCCAGGCCCCCCGCAAATGGAAAGTTGGCGCGGTAAGTTTTGGCTGGGCCGCCGAACGCACCGCTTAAAACAAAAACTGTGCCGACGAGCAGGGCGCCAGCAACAAGCACGAACAACCCAACCATCGCCTGCTCGCGTTTTGATTCCATCGCACACCTCGCTCCTTTGATGCTTACCGGCCCGGTCGCGTGACTTCCGTCAGCATCTGCAGATAATCCAACTCCTGCGCTACTTCTGGTTCCGCGACGCGGTCAAGAAACTGGCGCACGCGGGGATGAGTGCTCGAACGCATCTCCCCCGCAGTGCCAATGGCCACGACGTTCCCCTTATCGATCAGCACCATACGGTCGGCGATGAGAAACGCGCTGGCGAGCTCGTGCGTGACCACGATGATGGTCATGTGAAATGCTTTTTTCAATTCCATAATCAGTTGATCGACGCCGGCCGCAATAATCGGATCGAGGCCCGCGGAAGGCTCGTCGAAAAACAGAATCTCCGGATCCATGGCCAGGGCCCTGGCTACGGCGGCGCGCTTCTTCATTCCTCCGCTAAGCTGCGACGGCATATAGTTCTCGTATCCCGCCAGGCCTACTTGGTCTAGTTTGAGCCGCAGGATGATCCCAATCGTTGAATCTTCAAGTTTGGTGTGCTCGCGCAGGGGCAGGGCGACGTTTTCTCCCACGGTCATCGATCCGAAAAGCGCGCCACCTTGGAACGACATCCCGATCTTTTTGCGGATTTCATCCATTTCTTCGCCCGAAATGGCTGCTAAATTCTTGCCTCTTAGCCAGATTTCCCCGGAGCTCGGCCTTTCCAAGCCCACAAGCGTGCGCAGGAGTGTGCTCTTACCGGAGCCGGAACCGCCCAGAATAACCAGCGTCTCGCCGCGCCTCACATCGAGGTCGATGCCGTGGAGAATTTCTCTCTCGCCGTAGCTCACACGAAGATTTCGCAGCGAAATCATCGTCTCCGTCGGTTCGGCAGGGTGAGCCATTGCATTCCACTCCGATCTACGCAACGCTAACGTTCGGTCATAAAGAAAAAGAGAGTCGTAAAGACCAGGTCGACCAGGATCACGAGAAAAATCGAGACCACTACGGCCCTCGTGGTTGAGCGACCCACCTGCTCGGCGCCTGCTCCGGTCGAGAGTCCTTCGTAGCATCCGACCGCGGTGATGGTGATGCCGAACATCACGCTTTTGACTAATCCGGTGAGGATGTCGCGCAGGAAGAGCGCATCGAGCGAGGCCTGAATGTAACGCGCGAAGGTAAAGTCCGCTTGCCCCACGCCGAACAGCGCGCCTCCCAGAATGCCCATCGAGTTCGCCCACATCGTCAGGCACGGCAGCATCACGATCATTGCCAGAAATTTAGGCGTGACCAGAAAATCGACGGGATGGATAGCCATCGTCTCGAGTGCGTCGATTTCTTCGGAGACCTTCATGGTGCCGATTTCTGCCGCAAACGCCGACCCCGAGCGGCCGATGACAATGATTGCGGTGATGAGCGGCCCGAGTTCCCTGGTCATCGAAATCGCTACGGCGTTGGCAACGAAATTCAGTGCGCCCAATCTTCGCAGTTCGTACGCGCTTTGCAGCGCCATGATCAAGCCAATGAAAAATGTAATCAGGGACAGGATGGGCAGGGCACGAACACCGACCTGCATCGCTTGTGAGATGGCGCGCCCGAAACGAAGCGGCTTGCCTCGAAAAGGGGCCACAAACGTGAAATAGGCCGCCCGACCGCTGATCGAAGCTAGCTCTCCCAGGTACGCAAGCCCGTCTGTAACTGATCCTCCGATTTGCGATGTGAGTTCCATGACGTTCACTGCAGGATTCCCTCCGCTGCGGAACCGCTACCCTAGGGCGCCACCGCCTGTTCTTCGGTTTCGGCGATCTCAAAAATCCTGAGCAACTTCGACAGTTGGAGTACTTCCCGAACCGCCGTGTTTAGGCCAAACAAGATGAGCCGCGAGCCCACGTCGCGAGAGGCCTTGAGCCCTTCGACGAGCGAAGCCACGCCGGAGCTGTCCACGTATTCAACGGCCTTCAGGTTCAACACCACACGCGGAATCCGCAATTCCCGAAGCTCGCGCAACAGAGCCCTGCGCAAGTCCGGCGAGCTCGCCAGATCGATGTCTCCCGAGACATCGAGAATTGTGGTCTTGTCGAGATGTCGTGCGGAGATTTGCAACATGGATTCGCCTCAAGCTCCTTTCGCGGCTTCCGCCACGTCTAGCAGTTTCACCATGCGCAGCTGGTTTCGGTGCCACCGGCGCCGGAATTCTACCGCATCCATGCTCTCCCGCATGAAATGCAAGCCCAGGCCGCCGCACCGGACATCGTCCAGCGCGCGCCCGCAAAGCTTCTTGGAGTCTACGGCTGCGCCGCGGTCTTCCAGGACAATTTCAAGGGCCGGTCTGAGCACGCCGCCCCGCGCGGCTTGGATTCGGCGGAACCACATCTCGATCGGTTGTTCAGGCTTTCCTTGATAGGCGTGGCGAATGATGTTCGTCAGTGCTTCGTCGACCGCCAGTACGATGGCACGGCAGTCCGTCTCGGGAAAACCCAATGTTTGTGCGAGTTCCCCGAGCGCGTTTCTGACGACGCAAAGCGTCTCA
>DATAIH010000244.1:0-15521 GCA_036262755.1 Candidatus Acidiferrum sp. | reverse complement strand
CCGCGATCGCTGCCGAGTGCCCTCCGGCTCCGGCGGTTGCGTCGATGTACGTTCCTTCCGGCTTTATGCGCAGCCATTCCAGCACCTCTTGCAACATCACCGGCGTATGCGCCGCAAGCAATCTCGACACTCACCACTGCTCTTAAATCCCCATCTCGTTCAGCGCCGAGTCATCTTCGTCTGTGTACGGCTCGTTCTTCAGCTGATCCAGCGCCCTGGTGTGATTCATCACTTCCAGGTAATTCAAGCTGCCGAACACATCCACTTCGCCCTTGGTTTGCGCCGACTCTCGAAGCACAACGGGCAATAGCACTCTTCCCTGCCCGTCCATCTCCACCACTTGGCCGTAATAGCTGGTCCTCATTAGAAATTTTCGCTTCGCCTTGTTTGTCGTCGGCAGCTTTGCCAGCTTGTCTTCAATCTCCGACCATACCTGCATCGGATAAATCCGCGCCGTCTCACCGGTGGGGCTCGTTATGTAAAACTGGCTCCCATACTCTTTCAGGGCCTCCAGAAACACGGCGGGTATCTTCAGACGACCCTTCTCGTCCACCTTGGCCGGACAGTTGCCCCGCAGCTTCATGCGCACCGCTCCGTTCGACCGGCTTGCTCGAATCGAACGCGAAAATGTGGTCTAGAATGGCCAAAACGCCCACTTTCACCACAGCTCACGCGCACCTTCTACTGTGCCCCACAGCATACTACCTGACGCCCTTTTCTCCCACTTCTTACCAGTTTTCGCCACATCGTACCCGATCCCTATCCCTTGTCAAGAGAAAACATGCATCTTTCTGAAAAAAGTTCTGAGAATGGGCGTGGCTAGGGGGGACCGGTTTGGCCCCAACCCACTGAGATTCCATGGTTTCCGTCTTCAAACGGTGGTGGCAGGGTCGTCGATGCCGTGCCCGGACAGACCTCGGCGATGGTCGAACTAATGGGGCTTTGTCGGAGTTCCCGGGCTTGTAGCCTCCCCTTCTATCTTGGCTACCGCGATGATGTTGCTCTTGGGATCCAGGGTGCCCACGAGTTTCACTTTTTGTCCCGCCCATTCTTTGGCCAGAAGCTGGGCATCGAGCTTGTAAACTTTTGTTTTTGTTTGCAGCATGTATCGTCCGCCGCGCTCATTCACGCAAAAGCGCACGCATTCGGCGTCCGTTTTGATCTCTGGCTTCATTCCCATCATTTCCTTGTGGGATTGGCTCAGCGAATGAACATTCAGTGCGCACTGCGAATCTGCAATTTCGCCGCTGAAGATTTTTTCGCTTGCCCCCGGTCCGGCGGCGGCGGTTAAAGCGATCCCCGCCAGTGCGGCCACCAAGAAAAATGCTCGCGATTTCTTTTTCATCGTTAGTGTTCCTTCGCGGAACTGTTTTCTGTCGCGAGGCCCGGTGAGGCCAGCACGACAAATCTCATGTTCATGCCTTCGTGATCCTGGCTACAGATGACCGTGCAGACCACCTGGTATTCCCCCGGCTCGCCCGGCGCGGCCACAGAAAATTCCTGAATGCCCGGTTTCAGCACGAAGTCCCACCCGTCAACCGGGCTCCTATCTTTCGTGCGAAGCAAGGTGAAGCCGTGAATCGCGCCATCGCGATTGACGTTTTTGGCCTTCTTCGCCGTGATTCGCAACGTGACTGGTTCTCCGGCGTTTACGGTGATGATCGGCTGTTTCTGCCCTGGCATCTTATAGCGGCTGTCGTGGTCCGCCAGGATTTCAATGACTCGTCCGGCCGGCGGTGGACTTTGCCCCCAGGCGCACATGAGGAACGGCACAGCCAGCATCGCCGCGCACACGCGATCGCGCGAGCGTTTCCCCCGTGTGCGGTTCGCCCTCATTGCGTCATGTAACTCAGAATCGACCTCATGTCTTCATCCGTGAGCATGGCGCGAACCCTCATATGCCGAATGGCCATAGCCATTACGCGCGGCGGAAACTTATGCGGTGGCTGATGGCAGCGTCCGCAATTCGCGCGGAAAAGCTTCTCGCCTGCTATGCGCGCAGCTCTCTGTTCGCTTGCGGAGCTTCTTAAAGCCTCTGGTGATCGACGGTCATGGCTCGAGTTGGAATTGACAGTCGCAGCTCCGGCAGCCGTAACAACCGCAGAACCCTTGCCGGACCTCTCCTGTTCCTGTGCGATCGCCGAGCGGACCAGACAGGCCGTCACCCCCAGGCAACACACCAGCAACCACCGTCGCTTCATCGCGCGCTCCCTGCTGGGCCCAGGGGAACTACAAATCGATACGTAAAAGCCATGGTCCAAATATTCAGGTTCCCTCGACCGCTGAATTGCCGGCCATAATTCCCGCTGGCTTTCAATCCGTCGATGAAGTAGTAGTTCAGCCCGAATTCGCATTCCTTTGTATTTATCGGAGGCAACGCGTCGCTGATTAGGTCCCCGGTGAAAAACTGCTGGTATCTCGCCACGAGTTGCATCCGCCGCATTTCGTTCTGCAGAAACCGAAGCTGGCTCAATCTGTACGCGGGCTCAATCCAATAGCCACTTCCTCTTTTTGAATTTGCGTACTCGGCGCGGATATCCAGCGGAAGCGGCGCGGGCTGCCAGATTGCGTGAAAGCCAAATAGATTCGATCGCTCCTGTTCGAGCAAATGCTGGAACGAGCCTCCAACTTCCAATCGTGCCGTGGGCATGAAAATCCCCGTGCGGACCCCGGCAAATCGATCGGAATCCACCGGGCTGGCCGTCGAGAGCGCAGAGAAATAAACGGCGTAGTTAATGTTGAGCTGCGGCCGGGCTTTGAATCCGCCGCGAATCATGCCGCCGGTGCTTGCGTTGCTTGGTCCGATTCCAATCGGCAGGATCAGCGGGTCGGATTGCAGGTTGCGTATCCACACCGGGTAAAGCCGCTCGTTGAAAATCCCGAAGGGGGTCAGAAAGCGCCCCACCGTTATCGTCGCGTAGGAGGTCGCCAGGAAATCGAGTTGGGCGTATTCGACCTCCTTTTGTAGCGGCCCTCCGTGAAACCCGCTTCTGCCCGGCACTTCGACCAAGTCGTTTTCGAAAGTCGCCCGGGTTTCGAACACCCACCTGTGTCCGATAGGAACGAGCACGAGCGGTGTGCCAATGGGGTGGAGATCGGGTTGGCCGCCAGTGAAATTGGTAATGAAACCCGCGCTTCCGGTGAGCAGCGGCACGGGCTTGACATCCTCATCGGATGGCGCTTGTGCGTACGCTCCAGGCGCAAGGAGCAACAGGAGAGCGGCAGGCCACAGGAGGGCTCGCAAGCAGCCACGTCGGGTCAGGAAAGGTCCAGTCCTGTTCATCATTCGCTCAAGACGGCTGATTCTGGCTTCAAAAACCAGGTTGGGAGACCTTCGAGAAGGGGTCAAGTCACGTTCCTGGTAGGTGTGCTCGGAGAGGTATTTCCAAATGGAGCGCGCGGGCGGGGGTTTCAGGGAATATTTCGCCGCGGTCTCTAACCCCGTTGGCTGCCCCTTCTTTCATCATTTTTCTTCAACCGGTATTCCTTTGCGGCCTGTCTCGTGATATCCTCTGGGCGTTCTTGAGTCTTTGACTCCCAAAGGAGCCTTTATTTTATGGAATGGACCACACCTCGGCACGAAGAGATTGACCTCAACTGCGAAGTCAGCTCCTACGCCAACGCCGAGCTCTAACCGTTCGGTCCGCCGAGCACGCTGACTGGCGTACTGGAATGCGCATAAAAGTCCTCGGGTCCTCCGCCGGGGGCGGCTTTCCGCAATGGAATTGTCGGTGTCCGAACTGTAGCGGTCTACGCCAGGGCCGGCTCAAAGCCCGTCCACGCACGCAAACGCAGCTAATATTCTCTCCTGATTCCAAAGTCTGGTTCTTGCTGTGTGCTTCTCCGGATCTTCGTCAGCAGGTGCTCTCGGCCCACGAACTCGCTCCGCCTTCGAATGATTCCTCTCCGTCCCCGATCGGCGGCGTATTCCTGCCCAACGCTGACGTCGATTCGGTAATGGGCTTGCTCCATCTTCGGGAATTTCAGAGCTTTTTTGTGTTTGCCACTCGCGGCGTGCAGTGCGTTCTCCAAAAGGAGAACCGAATCTTCCGCGTCTTGGAGCGATCCAATCCGCGGGTGAAATGGCAAACGCTGTCCAGCAAAGGGCGCTTGGGTTGTCACCTGTCGGAGGATTCTTCCGCGCCTTCGGACTTCACCTGCGGGACGGTGCCGCTCGGAGGCGGTTATCCCGATTATGTCAGCGAGGAAATGCTCGGCGCGGTCCCGCCGGAGGACGCGTCGGTCGGCTTTGTGATGGAACAAGGCGAGAGGCGTTTCTGCTTCGCGCCTTCGGTTTCCGGAGATTCCGGAATGTGGAAAGCGGCTGTCGAATCCGCCGAGATTACGTTCATCGACGGCACGTTCTGGGGCGACGACGAGCTGATGCGCACCGGCCGCAGCAGAAAATCTGCGCGCGAAATTGGCCACTTGCCGCTCTCCGGCCCCGGCGGCCTGCTCGAGCAATACCCCGGCAAAGCCAAGGGTCGCCGAATCTTGATTCACATCAACAACACCAACCCCATCCTTGACGAAGCCAGCGCCGAGCATGGCATGGTGCTGGATGCCGGCTTCGAAATCGCCTACGATGGCATGGAGCTCGAGCTATGACCGCGCCAGTGACAAGCGCGCTCGAAAAGCCTCTGCTTTCTGAAGCGGAGTTCATCGCCGGCTTTTATGTTATCGGCGAAGAGCGCTATCACCACAAGCATCCGTTTCACCTGCTGATGCACGAGGGCAAGCTGACACGCAGTCAATTGCAAGCATGGGCGCTTAACCGCTACTTCTATCAAAGCCGAATTCCGATCAAGGACGCCGCCATCCTTGCGCGCAGCGAGGATCCCGCGTTCCGCCTCGCCTGGCGCAAGCGCATTCTCGATCATGATGGCGACGGGACAAAACCGGGCGGCATCGAAAAGTGGCTGAGGTTGGTCGAAGCTACCGGGCTTTCCCGCGAGCACGCTCTGCGCGGCGACGGCATCCTTCCCGCCACGCGCTTTGCAGTACAAGCCTACGTGGAATTCGTCTCCACGCGCTCGCACCTCGAGGCGGTCGCTTCTTCGTTGACAGAACTTTTTTCGCGCAAACTCATCGCGCTACGCTTGGACCGCATGCGCCAGCACTACCCGTGGCTTTCGAGCGGCCTCGACTATTTCACTGGCCGGCTTACGCAGGCTCCCGAGGATGCGGACTTCGCGCTCGAGTGGGTGCGGGCCCATGCGCACACACGCGAAGAGCAGGACAAGGCCCACGCCGCCTTGCGCGCCAAGTGCGACATTCTCTGGGCGCAGCTCGACGCTCTTCATTTCGCCTACGTGAACCCCGGCTGGCCGCCCCCCGGCGCCTTCCAGCCGGCCCAGGACAATCGATGAGCGTCGATTTGAACAGCCGGCCGCGCTTCGCCGCCGGATGCCGCATGGGAGAAAACAACAATCAGCGCGTCCTGCTCATGCCCGAACGGGCCTTGCGCTTGAATGGTCCGAGCCTCGAGATCGTTTCGCGCTGCGACGGCAAGCACACCGTGGCGCAGATTGTCGGCGAGTTGCAATTGCTTTATTCCAAAGCCGAGCCGCGCAAAGTCGAGCAGGACATTCTGGGCTATCTCGTGCTTTTGCAAAAGGAACGCGCTCTCGATTTTGAGCCGTAGCGGCAGCCTTGTGAGGCGAACTGCCCTTCGCTACCTATGCCAACCGCGACACCAAACCCGCTTGCTCTCGTCGCCGAACTTACCCATCGGTGCCCGCTTCACTGCGTCTACTGCTCGAACCCTCTCGAACTGGAATCCCGCGCGAACGAACTTTCCACCGGAACGTGGTCGCGCGTTTTTCAAGAGGCCGCCGAAGCCGGTGCTCTACAGGCCGACTTGACCGGCGGGGAGCCGCTCGCGCGCCCCGACATCGTTGAACTGGTCCGCAATGCCCGCGCCGTCGGGTTATACGTCAGCCTCATCACCTCCGGCCTGCCCCTTGACGAGGGCAAGCTTGACCTGCTTATCCATGCCGGGCTCGATCACTTCCAACTCAGCTTCCAGGGCGCGCGCGAAGAAACCGCTAACGAGATTTCCGGCACGAAGTCGCATCAGCACAAACTGCGTGTTCTTGAATGGATCAAGCGCTATCGCATCGGCCTCACACTGAATTTTGTCATTCATCGCCGGAACATCGACGAACTCGAGGAGATGCTCGCCGTGGTGTGCAACTCCGGGCCGGGCTCGGTCGAGTTCGCCAGCGTGCAGTATTACGGCTGGGCATTTGCCAACCGCGAAAATCTTCTGCCTACACGTGAGCAATTGGATTATTGCGTCCGGCGCCTGAATCGCGCCGAGGAAGAACTACGAGGCAAGACTCGCGTCGTCTTTGTGGTACCGGACTACTACGCCAAATACCCCAAACCCTGTGTTGGCGGATGGGGCCGCAAGCTCATGCTCATCACGCCGAGCGGAGACGCGCTTCCCTGCCACGCCGCGCCGGTCATTCCCGGACTGAAGTTCGAAAATGTGAAGAATCGCAGCTTGCGCGAAATCTGGGAACACTCCGAGGCGTTCGCGAGATTCCGCGGGGAAGATTGGATGCAGGAGCCTTGCAAATCATGCGAGCGGCGCACTCAAGACTTCGGCGGTTGCCGCTGCCAAGCGATGCTTCTCGCAGCCGACCCCGCCGCGACCGATCCGGTTTGCTCGCTAGCCCCTCTGCGCCCCAAGATCGACGCCATCCTTGCAAAAACCAACGAGCCGCAACGCGCGGCGTCCGCCGCTATACCCCCCACAAACCTGCTCGCAAAGCCCGCTTGGCGTTACCGCCCGCCGGCCTGATTTCGAGCCTCTTTTTACGCTCCTTTTGGCGCTAAGCAAATCCTTCCGCCTCAGTCGCTTGCGGCGGCCTTCCTGGGCTCAGCCGATGTTCGCCCGAGCCGCATCACCACACGGAAGAGGAAAACCAAGCTCGCCGCGAGCACCAATGCTCCAAACACCGTCAGCGTGTAGGGGGCGCCGATGCGCTTGGCGACTCCGCCCGCGAGCAGCGCGCCAATCGGCTGCACGCCCATGAACATCGTTGCGTACACGGCCATCACCCGGCTGCGCAGTTCATCCGGTACGCGGTTTTGAATCAGCGTATTCGTCGCAGCCATTTGCGAAGTAGCCGCGAACCCCACCACGAACAGCACCGCTACGCACAGCCAGAAACCCTTCGCCCCGGAAAAAATCAGCAAGCCAATGGCGCAGGTGATCGAAGTGGCGCCAATCCAGCGGGCCAATCCCTTGTAATTTGTACGGGCGGCGAAATGCAGAGCACCGAGCAACGCCCCCACTCCCGCCGAGCTCATCAGGTATCCCTGCGTCAGGACGTTTCCCTTCAGAACATCCAGCGCGTAAATGGGCATGAACACGGCGTACTGCAACCCGAATAGACTCAAAACGCTGAGCAGAGAGAGCACCGAACGTACCGGAAAATCACTCATCGCGAAGTGGAATCCCTGCATAAGACTCTTCACCGGTGACTCCTGGCTCGGCTTCGTTTGCGTCCGTTCAATCTTCATCATCAGCAACGCTACGATCACTGCCACGAAACTCAGCCCGTTCAGGAGAAAACACCCGCCCTCTCCTACCCACGCAACGGTAAATGCGGCGATCGCCGGGCCTACGACCCGCGCGCCGTTAAAGATCGAAGAATTCAGCGCAATCGCGTTCGGCAAATCGTCTTTCCCGACCATGTGCACAAGAAACGCCTGTCGAATCGGCACGTCAAAGGCGTTGACCACGCCTACGAAAAAGGCAATCACGATGACCACCCATGCGCCCCGCCGGCCTTGCACCTGGCCCGTTAGCGTCAGCGCCGCGAGCACAAACGCCAGCACCATGGAAACGCTTTGTGTGGCGATCACGCCGCGGTGCCGGTCGTAGTGGTCGCCCACATACCCGCCGAGCCAAGCAAGAAACAGCATCGGCACCTGGCTGGCAAAACCGAACACCCCCAGCAACACGGCGGAATGCGTCAGCCTATAGATCAGCCATTGCTGCGCCATGTTCTGCATCCACGTTCCGACTAATGAGGTGAGCTGTCCGGCAATGAAGAGCTGGAAGTTGCGGTGCTGCATCGCGCGGAAGCGCGTGGAAACGTTGGCGCGAAAGCGCGTGGACAGGGATGCGATAGTCTTCCTCCACTGGTTCGATGCGGCAGCTTTGACGTAGTCACCATGCCGTGAACCAGCGCAGCTTGTCAACGCAACCTCGCGCAGCCTGGCGCAAGCAACAAGTGCCGAATTGGCAGGATTGTTTTTGTTTGGGAACTTACCGCTTAGACCTTACAAACGAAAACCTGCTTCACTCCCCTGGGGGGTCGGGCGCGCCCACATGCATGTGACTCAAGTCGCGTAGCATGGACTTATCTTCCTCACTCATGCCGCGCGTGAAGTTCGGGTCATTCAAATGCTGGTTTCGCGCCGATTCGGGCATGTTCTGGAGCACGGCTAGGCGATTGCTAATGGCTCTTTGCCGGGAGGGTGGCAGTTGCTTCCAAACCGGAAGCACATCGCCCTTGATATGATTCTGCTGTTCTGGCGTCAGCTTCTGCCATTCCCTGGCGCGCTCCCGGATCTCCTGCTGCTTCTGTGGCGGCAGCTGGTTGAATTTCTCCCGATTTTGCAAAACTCTTTGTTTGTCTGCCGGACTCAAATCCTGGAAGCGCTTTGGCGGACGATTTGGATTGAAATTGGTCTGCCGGTTGGACTCGCCAGAAATATTCTGAGGGCGATTCCCTCCGAGCATGCCCATCGATTCGGCTTGGCTCTTTGGAGTTGGGCGGTTCGCCGCGTTGTTGTGCGGCCGGTCGCCATTCGGTCGTCCGCTCGGCGCCCCGTGTTGTCGCTGTGGCGGCCGGTTCGCCGGTCTCGGACCCTGCGGTTGTCCGCGCTGCTGGGGTGGCCGGTTATTATTGCGATTCTGCGCCGCACAAGGCAGCGCCAGCGCCGCGCTCATTGCCGCCGCGAGCAGCCATCCGCCGAATTGGAGCCGAAGTTTCATTTCACCTTACATCTGCGGGTTCTGTTGCTGCCCGCCGTCATCCGCCTGTACCGGCGGAGGCAATTCCGTCAACGGCTCGAAGTTCGAGAGCACGTCGTAATTCTCCAGCACCGGAATATCGTCCTGCGCAATCTGCGGCTGGTTGTGGCGCGTCCCTACCCACACCATTGCGGCCACCAGCATCGCCGCGGCTACCGCGACGCGAGGCGCAGGCATCAACCACGCCCACCAATCCTGCTTCACGGGTTCCGCCGCCACTCGCGCGTGAACACGCAAATCGAAGGCCGCCGAAGGCTCGATCATCGGCAACTCGTCCAGCAAGCCGCTCACCGCGCGAAATTCGTTCACACGCAGACGGCACCCCGCGCACGCGGCGAGGTGCTTCTCCACTTCCAGCCGTTCGCTTTCCTTCAAGCGTCCGTCCACGTATCCCAGAATTTTGTTTTCCATCCGGCTACAACTCATGACTTCACCTTCCCTGGCCCAAGTGCTACGACTTCCCGTGCAGCGCCACGAGGGGGGCGAGTTCCACGCGCAGCGTTTCATACGCCCGGAACAGCAGCGACTTCAACGCGCTCTCCGAGCATTGCAAAATCTTCGCGATCTCTCCGTAATCCAACTCCTGATACTTGTGCAACAGCACCGCAGCGCGCTGTTTCTCTGGAAGCTTTTCAATCGCGTGGCGAATCATCTTCTTTCGTGTTTCCTCAACGAGGTGTTGCTCGATGTTCGGATGCTTCTCGGCCACGTCCAGAGTTTTCTCTTCGCCTTCTTCAGCATCCACGGTCACCGGCGCGTCGAGCGAAATCTCCATTCGCTGGTACCGCGTGTCCCGCACCGCGTTCAACGCCAGATTCGTTGCGATCCGGAAAAGCCAGGTCGTGAACTTTGCGCTCGGCACGTAGTCTTCGCGCGCCCGGTACACTCGCAAGAAAACTTCTTGCGCCAAATCCTCCGCCTGCTCCCGGTTGCGCACCATCCGGTACAGGAAATTGACTAAGGGAGTCCGATAGCGATGCAGGAGTAACGTGAACGACTGCTCGTCGCCCGCCTTCACGTCCAGCATCAGTTGGACGTCCGACCTGGCCATAGCCGCCACACTGTATCAAACCCTTGCTCTGTCAGAAAGTTGCGAATCCGAAGGCCGGTAGGATCGAACCTAAGGTATTGGTGGGAGAGACTTTAGTCCGCGCCTTTTGCGAGGCTCTGGGGCTCGTTCCGGCACCCTTAAACATGTAATAAGTGCTGCATTATCAATAAACTAGCGACGCCCACAAACACCAGCAGCGCCATCCGCCAGTTGGGCTCGCGATTGACTTCCGGCAGCAGGTCGGTCGCCGCCACGTAGACCGTCACCCCTCCCGACAGCGGCAAGGCGTACTTCAACTGCCCCGCGAGGGCGCTCGTCAGCAGCACGCCGAACAGCGTTGCTGCTCCTAATAACCCAGCCCCGAGAATCGCGTTGCGCTTCCCGCGCCCGCTCGCCAGCGCCACCGAGGCGATGGTGAACCCTTCCGGCAGCTTGTGCAGGAACACCGCAACGAAAAGAACCACACCAAGCCAGGTGGAAACCAGAAATCCCGCCGCGATCGCCACGCCGTCAAAGAAGGTGTGAATGGTCATACCCAGCAACACTGTTTTCCCGGCATGACCCCCGCTGAACTCTTCGTGATGGGTCTCTTCGCCAAAATGAAAATGGGGCGCAATCGTATGCTCGAACAAATGCACCAGAAAAAACCCAATCAGCACGAACAGCAGAGCGCCTTCGCCGGAAAGCCGCACCGACGCGGGAATGACTTCAACAAACCCCACCGCCAGCATGTATCCCGCGCCTAGCGCCAAGAAATACTGCAAGTACTGCCGCGGCCAGCTTTTTCGAACAACGAAGTATCCGCCCAGCAAATTGCCCAGTGCGGCCACCAGCCCGAGCAGCGCCGCTAACCCTGTCCGAAATGCCACAGCATTTCCCCTGACTGTCTGGAGTCCAGCGGCTTGACGCCGCTTTTACGGCCCTTCCCTGCCAACCGACGAAACGTCAGGAGCAACCCGTCCCCCAAGCCAGTCTTCCTTCCGTGATTCGCAGATGCCTCGAGTAATCGCCACCGAATCCACGGCGTCATCGCAAAAATGGCCTGCCCCGCCGGCATCAGTCCCCGGTGCGATAAGTTGTACTCCGCCGCAATGCTCTCCCACGAACGCCCCACCACGTAACGCCCGAAGTTCCACTCGAAGGCGAGCGTCAGGACGACCCACGGCAGCCCCACGCGCAAGCAATCGGCGAAGCTTCGCAGCGCCATCCATGGCTCGCAGACATACACAATCACCAGGAACAACACGCTGCCGGTGAAAACCGCGATTTGCCGCCATAGAAAATCACCCGCACGCGGCCTCAAGAAAATCCATCGCAAGGTTCCATGAACAAACTCCACGGCCGTCACCGCCAGCCACACCGCGATTGCTCTTCCCCACATTTCTTTCCGCCTAGACACTCGGCCCGCCCAACGCTTCGCCTCAGTATCCGCCTTATGGGCGCTTTCCGTGAACACTCCCGTTCATTCCGGACCTTTTCTTCTCCACGCGCCGCCTTTCCTCATCCCGAATGCCTGAACAGAATCACATCCCCTTCCTCGACCACGTACTCTTTCCCTTCCAGCCGAACCTGCGCCTTTTCCTTCGCCGCGGCAATGCTTCCCGCGGCCACCAAATCGTTCCATCGCACCACTTCCGCGCGAATAAATCCCTTCTCGATGTCGCTATGAATCACGCCCGCGGCCTTCACCGCATAATCTCCCTTGCGAATCGTCCACGCCCGCACTTCCGGCTCTCCCGCAGTAAAAAACTGGATCAGCCCGAGCAGATCGTAGGTCGCCCGAATCAGCCGGTTCAGCCCCGGTTCCTTCAATCCATACGAAGCCAGCAGCTCCGCCGCTTCTTTCTCCTCCATCTCCACGAGTTCCGCCTCCAACCGCCCGCAGATCGCCAGCACCGCGGAATTCGGCCGTCCCTCGAGCGCGCTCAATTGGTGGCGCTCGACGGCGGTGTCCAGTTTATCCGCTTCCTCGTCCCCCAGGTTCAGCACATAAAGCACCGGCCGCGCCGACAAAAACAGAAAGCCGCTAGTCGACTTTTTCTCGTCCAGCGTCAACGGCAACTCGCGCAGCGGCTTTTCCGCTTCCAAATGGGCCTTGCATTTTTCCAGCGTCGTCTTCTCGGTCTCCAACGCCGGATCGCGCTTCTTCTTCAAATCCTTTTCCACGCGCTCGAGCCGCCGGGTAATCTGCTCGTGGTCGGAAAGCATCAGCTCCAAGTCCAGATTGGTCGCATCCCGCAGGGGATCGATGCTCCCTTCCGAATGCGGCACGCTCGGATCCTCGAACACGCGAATCACATGCGCGATCACGTCCACCTCGCGCAGTTGCGCCAGCGCCTCGCGCATGCGCTCTTTCTGCATGCCGCCCAGGTCCACGTAATTCACGGTCGCGTAAGTGATCTTTTTGGGATTGTAGAGCTTGGCCAGCTCGAGCAGCCGCGGTTCCGGCACTTTCGCCACGCCGACGTGCGTCGCCGACGCCCCGCCCTTCCCTTCGACATGCGCTCTCGTCAAAATCCGGAACAGCGTGGTCTTCCCTACTTGTGGCAATCCAATAATGCCCGCCTGCACTGGCGTCCTTTCTCTCCGCTAATTTTCCACCCGCACAAATCCCTCATCCTAGCACACGCACTGGTTCCATCCGCCGGGGATGTGTAGCAGCAGAGAGCGCGCGCTTCGCCCCGCGTGCAGCTCCTACGCGAGCGACCCGATGGCGAGGTACCAAAAGAGCACGCCGCGATGCTGCCGAAAAGAAGGAGTCTCACTCGAGCATCGCTCCCGGCAGCGGCCCCGCTGTCCCAATCAGCCAGGCTATCGCTCCCAGCCCTCGAATAATCATGGGATGTCGACCACCGGACCGGGCAAGGAAAGCACGTAGTCCTTTGTTGCGAGTCGCAATTCTACCGTCATTCCGTGAAACGTTGGTGCCGACCGAGCCGTCTCAACACCTATGTTCGGTCACGACCGCCCATGGGCCTAACTGTCCTCGATCTCTCTGCCTATGTCGGCCTTGTGGCGGTCGGCGCGGTCATGCTGAACCTGCTCCTCGGCATGCTCATGGCCTTTCGGTATAGCCCGCATCGTTGTTGGCCGCATCGCCGGTTCAATTACTTCCGCCTCCACAATTGGTCCGGCTACATTGCTCTCTCGGTGTCTTTACTGCATCCCGCCATCCTGCTGATCAACAAAGACCCACGTTTTCGGCTTCTGGACCTCGTCTACCCTCCGCACTCTCCCGGCCAGCCTCTGGAAAACACGATTGGCGCCGTCGCCCTCTACCTCCTCCTCTTCGTTGTGGTTACTTCGTATCTCCGGTTTCGCCTCGGCCGCCACCTTTGGAAATCCTTCCATTTCAGCGTCTATTTCGCCGCTGCCGCTCTGTTCTTCCACAGCCTGTTTACCACCCCTGGCCTGAAGAATGATCCCGTCGACTGGCTCGACGGTGGCAAACTGTTTGTCGAATCCTGCTTCCTGGTGATCGCCTCCGTCAGCCTCCTCCGCTGGCGCCATTCCCGCAGAAAAGCCGCCCATCTCCGCCAGGCGACCGCCTTGCTCTCGGGAAGCCGTCAACCGGAAAAAGCAGACCCTTTGTTTCGCTCGGGGTGACCCGCTACCCGAGTTTTCAACTGGAGGGTAAGCCCTGTGACTCCTGTCGTTGACTTGCCTCTACCCCCGGACTTGCTAATCTATTTACCCCATTTCCTGATTGGAGTTTCGCGGTGGTGACGGAATACGAGCTTCCTCCATTCGACTTGCGCCTCGCTATGGACACGCTTGCGGCGAAGGACCCAGGTCTCGCTCCTTTAATCAAAGAAACGCAGGAATTCCGCTTAGAAAAGGGCGCTGCGGAGAGTCCTTACGAAGTCCTGGTGGAAGCCATTACCCACCAATCCATCTCGGGCAAAGCCGCCGCCACGATTTTCGGCCGCGTCAAAGCCCTTGGTTCCAACGGGCGCATTCCCACACCACAGCAAATGCTCAAGCTGGCTCGACCGGCGCTCCGCAAGGCTGGGCTCTCCGCGGCGAAAATCCTGGCCATGAAAGATCTCGCCCAAAAGACCGTCGACGGCGTTGTTCCTACGCTCGAGGAAGCCCACAAGCTCTCGGACGAGGAACTCGTCGATCGCCTGGTCTCCGTCCGCGGCGTCGGTGCCTGGACGGTGGAAATGTTTCTTATCTTCCGCCTCGGCCGCCCTGACGTGCTTCCCGTCCATGACCTCGGCGTCCGCAAGGGCTGGGCCCTCACCTACGGCAAGAAGCACATGCCCGCGCCCAAGGAACTGCTGAAATTCGGCGAGCGCTGGCGGCCCTACCGCACCCTAGCCTCCTGGTACATGTGGCGCGCCTGCCAACGCGCCGGCCAGGCCGCCCTGCGCAAAATTCTCCCCCAAAAAACCAAGCCCCGCCCCCGGCCAGCCCCGGCCCACGGCAACCAGCAAAATCCGCTGCGTAGCTCTGATAGGCGCAAGCCTTTCGCTGCCAAACGCCCCGCCCGCCCGCCGCGGTAGGGCGGGCCTCAGCCACCCACTTTCGGGCCAAGTTTTACTCAGGCTGATATTGTTCGATAGTCGGATATGCGGCGGCCCTGCTGCCCGTTTTCTAGGGGTTCGTCTTCGTTAGGCGCGGCCAAGCATTTAGCCGAAGAGCCAGCGGCCTTCCGAAAACCGCTGTTGCGCGGCAACTTTGGGGGCAGACGAATCCGCAGACAAACAGTGGGGGAAGCAGTACTCGGTCTCGACGGGATTGCTACGCTTCAAAGCGATCAGAACGCTAACTCCCTCACCATCAAATACATAGCTGCAATTCCCGCCAGCAAGACGCCACTTTCGAGCGAAACCGAGACGCGATGGAGCCGCGCAAACTGAACGAGCAATGGACTGTCTGCCGCGGTCGCCTGAATCGAGCCCATCTGCGCCCGCAGCGCCGCCATCTTCGGGCTAACGGTGAACTCTGAGATCGCCGTCAGCGCGATCATTGCCAGCACGCACAGCGCTGCTGGAGTGGCCAGACTCGCAAAGGTCTTCGTTCGCGCCAGCCGCGCGAGAATCAGCAGCGATCCGCAGATGATCCCGCCGATGTGCATGGCACCGAGCGCGTATCCCACCATTGCGCCCGCCTGGTCCCGGCTCAAGATCCGGAACGCCCCCGGCGCAACCACAAAGCTCAAGAACACATCGCTCCCGAGCCACAGGCTCAAACCTAGAAACTCGATCGCACGAAGCCAGGATGACATGCGGTGATTTTAGCTAGAATGGCTTCTGACGCAAGCAAAGTTGGTGGGCGACAAAGGACTTGAACCTTTGACCTCTCCCGTGTGAGGGGAGCGCTCTAACCAACTGAGCTAGTCGCCCAAGGAAAGAAACGTGACGCCACGAGGTGTCATCTATTTGTAGCAGGAAGGGCGCGGGTTTTCAA
>DATAIH010000243.1:0-10341 GCA_036262755.1 Candidatus Acidiferrum sp. | reverse complement strand
CGGCTTAGGGGCGACCGCCTCCGTAGTTTACGAGTGAATGAAGGGAGGCGGCCAACCCTTGGGGTTGTGCGTCCTCAGAGGGTGTGTCCTTTGAGAGAGCTGGGCGCCTCCTTCAACTGGGGACAAAGGCTAGTTCTCCTGCCTCATTCTTTGGACCTGTCAAAAGTGACAGGTGGCAGTTTTCGAGACGTAATTACTATTCCCTGACGAGAGGAAGCGAGCGAGTGGCGGTTTGGGTCGCAAAATCCGAGGCACGGCCAGGCAAGTCCTCCGCGCCAGAGTGAGAGCGTGACCAACTCTGGAGCGTTCGCGGATTCCGTTACGTGATTGCGTTATAGCCTCGCCGCCTCTGAACGGTTAGGAGTCAACATGAAGCAGCTTAGATGGGCATTGTTTCGCTTAAGATTGTGGGCCTTTGAGCTGAAACTGTGGATGGACGGACTGCCGTGGGAAGAGGTGCGCATCCTGGCGGAACGTTCAAAAGACTTAGCTAGAGCTACTTACGAAGGAGAACTGCTGGGATAGACCCGAGAGCCGGTTTTCGCGCTTACACGACTCTGTTGTGGTGTTTTTTCCCCGTTTCCGCCGGAGGACTCAGATGGATGAGCAGCGTCTCCCCCAAGCTAGTCGAGGACCGCTCATTTTCCGAGCCTGTGGATGTGGGATCCCGTCAATGCAATTCTTTGCCACGCTACTGGCCTGCTGTTCCAGTTCCCTTCGCCACCTGCCATTGCTCTAGCATTCTCTCGCTCGGCGACCCACCTCCAGACGGAGCACGCCAAACAATACGGCGCAATACAAGCATTTCGAGCTTGCTCTCTGCGACGATGAACACTCCGGCGTAAGTCCGCCATCCTTCGGGCTTTCGCTGTTCACCTAAAGTTGGCTTCGAGTCTACCTCGAGTGCATTGTCATCCCGCCAGGAATGCGCGAGAGTGCGCAGCATTACAGCGCAGATTCAGATGCAGGGGGCTCAGGCTGGGTGATCTGAAACGGCGCTGAACTTGGTGAACAGGAGGATTCCATGATGAAGACCCTACCCAGAATAACAGGGATGTTGGCGCTAGCCCTTTTCGCGGCTCAGGCCGGGCGAGCGCAAGAGCCCATCCTTGCGAATATTCCCTTTGCCTTCACAGTCGGGAACATGACGCTCCCTGCGGGCGAATACCGCGTGGAGAAACTGCGGGATAGCTCTCCTGCCTTGTTGATCCAACGTACCGACAGAGGGGCATCCATGATGGTGATAACGTCCGCGGTCGAGGTGAACGCACCGCAAACGCAGACCAAGTTGATCTTCCATCGCCACGGCAAGCAGTGTTTTCTGTCACAAGTCTGGACAGCGGGCAATGCTCGAGGACGTGAACTGCCGAACTCGCGCAAAGAGAAGGAGCAGGGCCTGTTGGCGCGCAATGAGACGCCCGAGCAGGTCACGATTGTTGCTCGCCTCGTCCCGCCCCGGCCTTAGTGCGATCCCACACGGAGGGCGACAACCCCGCGGGAATCCGGAGAAACCCCCTCTGGATTCCCGCTATTGTTTTTGCTAACCCGTCCGGACTGCGCTTTCTGGCGTTTCAAATCACTGTGGGAACGCATCGAAGGATTGGCGTTGATGCATTTTCTGGTTGTCTACTCAAACTGATGTGGTTACGGGCAGGTGATAGCGGACCACGGCCGGAGGCAACCACAATGTTGATGCTCGGCCCTGTAACCAGCAGCGCATTGACAGCCATAAGTTCCGCCGCCAAAAGAGATCGCCGAAGCCGAAATTCTGGTCTTACGGAAGAACACTCGAATCAGCTACTTCTTCCCATACCGCAGCGCCAAGCGCACTTCGCGCCGCTTGCCGGCTTCGCGGAATCTCCTTTTTTCCTCCTCGGTATTCACAATCAAGGGCGGCACAGGCTTGGGCAGGCGGGTGTGTTCGTCAATCGCCACGAAAGTCACGTATGCGGTGGTGGTGTGCTTCTTCTCGCCGGTGAGCACATTTTCTGAATAAACTTCCACGCCCACTTCAAGCGAGGTATGAAATACACGGTTCACTTGTGATTTCAAAATGACGATTTCCCCGAGACTCACCGGGTTCCGAAAGTCGATGTAGTCGACCGAAGCGGTCACGACATAGCTGCCCGAATGCCTGTGCGCGGCCATCGCCGCCGCCATATCGACCAGGTGCATCACATGACCGCCAAGCAGTTTGCCCAACGGATTTGTCTGCGCGGGCAAAACGATTTCCGTCATCTCCGATCGCGAAGCGCTCACGGGCTTGCCTTCAAGGACCGACCCGCTCGGTTCGTTCTCCGCGCTCTTTCTCCTCATGCACACCTTCTTCTTGTGTGGCGCTTGGCTGATTTTCTGCGTCCCCGTATAATACGAGACGTTACCGTAGCCGAACAAACGTCTGAACCGATGGCCGAGCAAACGCCAACCCAAAAGAAATCCCGCCGCCAGGTGCTCGAGGAGTTCGTGGCGCAGAAGCCTAACGACGCCTTCTCTCGCTACGGCCTGGCGGTCGAATGCATGAGCAGCGGAGACACCGCCGCCGCGGATCAGCACTTCCGCACGCTCCTCGAACACCACACCGCTTACGTTCCAGGCTACCTCATGTACGGTCAGCTCTTGGCTCGCGAAGCGCGCACCGAGGAAGCGCGACGCGTACTCGCGACCGGCATCGAAGCGGCAACCAAAGCGGGCAACCAGCATGCCCGCTCCGAGATGGAAGCGCTCCTCAATGAACTTTCCTGACTCTTGAACTAGTCTTCGAGCGTTGGCAGGGATTTCAGAACCTCCGCGGCACGCGGGCGGTTGCGCACGGGTTCGTCCTTGCGGATTTTTCCGTCGCGGAAGACCAGCACGCGCTTCGCAAATTCCGCGATATCGCGCTCGTGGGTCACCATGACGATGGTCAAGCCCTTGTCGTTCAGGTCCTGAAACACTTCCATGATCTCGACCGAAGTGCGGCTGTCCAGGTTGCCCGTTGGCTCGTCGGCCAGCAGAATCGAAGGCCGGTTCACCAGCGCCCGCGCCACCGCCACACGTTGTTGCTGTCCGCCGGACATTTGCGAAGGAAAGTGTTCGGCGCGGTCGGCCAATCCCACCAGCTCGAGCGCTTCCGCAGCCCTTCGACGGCGTTCCTCCCTGCTGACCTTGGAATACAGCGTCGGCAGTTCCGTGTTTTCCAGAGCCGTGGTGCGCGCCAGCAAGTTGAATCCCTGAAAAACAAATCCGATTTTTTGATTGCGGATGAGCGCGAGCGCCCGCTTATCGTGCTGCGAGACGTCCACGCCTTCCAACAAATAGCGGCCGGAACTGGGCCGGTCCAGGCAGCCGAGGATATTCATGAAAGTGGATTTCCCGCTGCCGCTCGCACCCATCACCGCCATGAATTCGCCGCGCTCGACCTCCACGCTTACGCCGCGCAGCGCATGCACGCGCGCTTCGCCCAGTTCATAGTATTTGTGGATGTCCTCCACGCGGATCACCGCGTGTCCTACCGACGGCCCGCCGACTGGCGCTGTTTCAGTTTGATTGGTGGCCTGCATGGCGTTTCTGTCTAAAAATCACTAGCGCCGCACTCCCGGAGCTCCCGGCGCCGACGACTTCGCCACCACGGAGCGAATGATAAGTTCGTCCCCTTCTTTCAATTCACCCTTGTTCACCGCCGTCACTTCGGTATAGGAATGGTCGGTGATGCCGAGCGACACTTTCACCGGCTCCAAGCTGTTATCCGCGTGAAGTTTCCAGACGATGGCAGTGTCTGAACGTGACGCACGCGGCCGGTTCTGGCCACCGTCGGGTGTTTGCGGGGCTTCCGCTGCGGCCGCCGCATCACTGGCGCTCTTTCTGTCGCCGCCTTCGATTCCAAATCGTCGATAAAGCGCGAGGACCTGCTCAGGTTCCATCGGCGGCTTGTAACGCAACGCTGTGTTCGGCAGCTTCACCACGTTTTGCACCGTCGACACGGGAATGGTCACGTACGCGGTCATTCCCGGAAACAGCTTTAACTCGGGATTCGCAAAATCAATGATGGTGTCGTAGGTAACCACGTTCTGCACCGTGGTTGCGTTCATGCGCACCTGGCTGACCACGCCGCGAAACGCCTCTTTCGGAAACGCGTCAACCTTGAATGTGACTTCTTTCCCGACCTTGATGTTTCCGACGTCGGATTCATCCGTCTTCGCATAAACCTGCATTTTCTTCAGATCCTGCGCGATGGTAAAAATCGTGGGTGCTTGCAGCGACGCGGCAACGGTCTGGCCCACGTCCACGTTGCGGGCCACTACCGTGCCATCAATCGGCGAGCGAATCACCGTGTAGTTGAGATTCGTTTGTGCCACCGCCCGCGCCGCTTCCTTCTGGCTGACTTGCGCTTCCGCCTGCGTCACGTTGGCCCGCGCGCCCCCCACCCCGGCATCCGCGGAATCGTAGTTGGCCTTTGCCAAGTCCAGTTGCTGCTGGCTCAAAACGCCGTCTTTCGTCAGTCCGATGGTGCGGTCGTAATCGGCCTTCGTTTGCACCAGTGCTGCCCGGGCTTTTTCCAGATTCGCGCGCGCGGCGATCAAGTTGGCCCTGGCATTCTCCAGATCGGCAGTTGCTTGCTCGAGGGCCCCCTTAAACAGCGCGGGATCGATCAAGGCAACGAGATCGCCTTTGTGGACGCGAGAATTAAAATCGACGAAAAGTTTTGAGATGGTTCCCGAGACTTGCGAGCCAACCTGCACGGTGATTACCGCGTTGATCGTGCCGGTGGCCTCGACGACGTCGTGGATGTCACCGCGCTCAACCTTTGCGGTGAAATGCTGGATCTGCGGCGTGCGGGTTAACCCCAGCACGACAAGAAACGCGGCGGAGGCGACCGCGCCGGCCAGCAGGAGCCATTTTGTTCTTGGTTTCATTCGTATCGCAGAGCCTCGATAGGATCGAGCAAAGACGCCTTGCGCGCCGGGTAATATCCGAAAAAGACGCCAACGGCAACGGAAAACAGCGCCGCGACGATAACCGCTTCGAGCGACATTATCATCGGCCATTGCAGCGTCTTGCCCACCAAATAGGAACCGATAATTCCAAGCACTACTCCGGCGCCGCCGCCCACCAGGCTCAACATCACGGACTCGCCCAGAAACTGAAGTTGAATGGCTTCTTCGGTCGCGCCCACGGCAACGCGAACGCCAATTTCCCGTGTGCGTTCGGTCACGGAAACCAGCATGACATTCATGATGCCAATCCCGCCGACAATCAGCGAGATGGACGCGATGGCAATCAGCAAAACCGTGAGCGTCTTGCTGGCCTCGAGCTGCGCTTGGATGATGTCCTCCGGGTTGCGGATGTTGAAGTCGTCTTCCTCCTCCGGGCGCAAATGGTGGCGGTCGCGCAGCAGCGCGGCTGCTTCCTGCCCCGCAGCCTTCACCGAATCCTGGGAGACCGCCGAGCACAAAATGTCATCGAGCCAGGTGATGCCCTTGATTTTTTTCATGGCCGTCGTGTACGGCAGGATGATGGTGTCGTCCTGGTCCTGACCGGAAAACGACAGGCCCTTGGCCATCAGTGTCCCGACCACTTTGCAAGGCAAATCCTTCACGCGAATCACTTTGCCCGTAGGGTCCTCCGCGCCGAACAACTGGTCACGAACGGTGCGTCCAATGACGCAAACGTCCGCCGCGCGGTCCACGTCATCTTGCGAAAACGCCGCGCCCTGGTCGATATCCCACCGCCGGATATCGAAGTATTCGGGCGAGACGCCGCGGTAACTGGTGTACCAGTTTTGGTTGCCGTAAATAATCTGCACGGAAGCGTCCACATTCGGCGAGACGGTCTTGATCAGCGGGATTTGATTCTTGATGGCCACGGCATCCGCAAGCACAAGTGTTTTGGTTCCATGAGTTCCGGTACGGACGCCGTTGACCGCGCGTCCCCCGGCCTCAATCCACACAAAATTGTCGCCGAGATTATTCAGTTGCTGCTCGACGCGCGCCTGGCCGGCTTTGCCGATGGCCACGACGCAAATCACCGCGGCGATACCGATGGTGATGCCCAGCACCGTCAAGACGCTGCGCATCTTATTGCGCATGAGCGCCACAACGGCAGACCGCAATAGCGCGGCGTAATTCACTTCTCCTCCCGCTCCTCCATTCTCAGCATTCGCACATAAATGGGAGATAAATCAGAACGCTTAGAAACCGCCGCCGATTGCCATTTTTGCGTCATCAACGAGGCTTTACCAGCCTCCGGATATGCTTATACTGTAGCGGCTCTCGGAGGTTAAAATCACGGAAAGGAGGGCCGACCCCCTTGGCACGATGGTCCTTCGAACCTGGGCACACAGCGGCTGAATTCTGTGTCCGCCATATGATGGTCACCTATGTCCGTGGGCACTTCAAGAACGTCCATGGCCGGCTCAACTTCGATGCCGCACGTCCCGAGAACTCCTCGGTGGAGATCGAAATCGACACCCGGGGACTCTGGACGGGAGAGCCGGACCGCGACGCACATCTGCGCAGCGCCGATTTCCTGGACGTCGAGCACTACCCCACCATCACCTTCCGCAGCCGCGAAGTAGCCTTGCTAGGCAACCATGACTACTCGGTCGAGGGGGATTTGACCATTCGCGGCGTGAGCCGCCCCTCGAAACTTCGCGTCACCTATCTGGGGCAGTGGCCAACGCCTTGGTGGGAGAACGGCGTGGACAAGGGCCCCAAGACCCGCGCCGGCTTCACGGCCACGACCACGATAAACCGGCAAGACTTCGGCGTAAGCTGGAACGCGCCGCTCGACCGCGGCGGGATTGTCGTCGGGGACCTCGTTGAGATCACCGTCGACGCGGAGGCTATCCTCGAGGAGCCCTAGGGGCGACACTGACCGAGCGGCAACGGTTTGGTATCATTTGGTATGGGAACCATGCGGCCAGAACGCATCCCGCTTTTTCCGTTAAACGTCGTTCTGCTACCCGGCGCCCCCCTGCCCCTGCATATTTTCGAGCCGCGATACAAAGAGATGGTGAAAAATTGCCTTGAGGAAAAATCGGAATACGGCATGCTTCTCTCCCTGCCAAAAGGAATTGCGCATGTGGGCTGCACGGCGGAGATTTTGGAAGTTGTGAAGCGCTATCCCGACGGGCGCATGGACATTGTTACCGTGGGCCGCGCCCCCTTCCGCGTGGTGGAGCTCTTTACGGAGAATCCTTTGCTTGAAGGACAGGTCGATTATCTGGAGGACCGCGAAGCTCCAGGCAATCCGGTCGTCGAACGGCAGCTCGTCGAGCTCTACGAGGCGTGCCACACGCTCCTTTTCGAGGACTACCCGAAAGACCTAGAGGGCACGCCGACCGAGGAATTGTCGTACCGCGTCGCGAGCACGCTCCCGATGGACCTTCTATGGAAGCAGCAAATCCTGGAATTGCGCTCGGAGGAAGACCGGCAGGAACGGTTGGTGGGATATCTTCGCGAGTGGGCGCCGCATCTACAGAATAGCAAGGCCATGCGGCAGCGCGCTGGAGGCGATGGACACGGATTAAATTAATTTAGTGCGGTCTTATCCCTCGTGGACCGCGGAACGGGACCTGAATGACGGCAAACACATCGTCGCAACCTGCAGGGCCGCCGAGACCCCGCACTCTAGGCGAACTCAAGCGCATCCCTGACTTCGACCCTCGCGGCGCATCGCGGTCGGTGAAGGACGAGATTCGCCGCAACCTGCTGCGCGCGCTGGAAAAAGGGGAGACGCTTTTTTCCGGGGTCCATGGATACGAAGACACAGTGATTCCGCAAATCGTGAACGCGCTGTTGTCGCGGCATAATTTCATACTGCTCGGATTGCGCGGACAGGCAAAAAGCCGGATTTTGCGCGGCTTGATCCATTTGCTCGATCCGGAAATGCCGGTCGTAGCCGGCTGTGAGATTAACGACGATCCGTTCAAGCCCATCTGCCGCGCGTGCCGGGAAAAAATCTCGGCCGAAGGAGATAACACGCCGCTCGAGTGGATGCCGCGCGAGCACCGCTACGTCGAAAAACTCGCTACGCCCGACGTGACCATGGCGGACATTCTCGGCGACGTCGACCCTATCCGGGCGGCGCGGGGCGGCCGCGATCTTTCGGACGAGCTCACGATTCACTACGGTCTTTTGCCGCGCGCCAACCGCGGCATCTTTGCCATCAATGAATTGCCGGACCTTGCGGGGAAAATTCAGGTCGGGCTTTTCAACATCATGCAAGAGGGCGACATACAGATTAAAGGCTATCCGCTGCGTCTGCCGCTGGACGTGCTTCTTGTCTTTACGGCCAACCCCGAAGACTACACGGCGCGCGGCAAAATCATTACGCCGCTGAAGGACCGCATTGGGGCGGAGATTCGCACGCATTATCCTTCGACGCTGGAAGACGGCATGCGCATCACCACGCAGGAAGCGTGGGTCGGGCGTGATCCGAATCGCAAAGTGGAGGTACCGGCGTACCTGCTAGAAGTGGTGGAAGAGATTGCCTTTCAGGCGCGTGAAGACAAACGCGTGGACCGGCGCTCGGGTGTGAGTCAGCGGCTGCCAATTACGACGCTCGAGAGCGTGGTAAGCAGCGCCGAACAGCGGGCCGCGCGTATCGGCGAGAAAAACGCCGTCGCGCGCGCCGCCGATGTCTACGCCGCGCTTCCGGCGATCACCGGAAAGATGGAACTGGAATATGAAGGCGAGTTGAAAGGCGCAGACATCGTTGCGCGCGAACTGATTCGAACGGCGTTCGGGCGCGTATTCAGCAAGCATTTCACGGACGTGAATTTCCAGCCGGTCATTCAATGGTTCGAGCTGGGTGGCGAGCTGAAGCTGCCCGAACTCGCGACGGCCTCCGAGCGCTGCCAGCAACTTTCCAAGATTCAGGGTCTGATGGACCACACCGGCAGGCTGGGCGCTCACGATCGCAAAGACGCTGGCTGGGCCGCTGCTGCTGCGGAAATGATTCTGGAAGGGCTGTGGGCGCATCGTCGCATCGGACGCAGCGAAGAGCGCGGCTTCCACGCGGAAAAGCCAAAACAAGCGGAGCATCGCGAAAGGGACCTGCCGGGGCGGCCGCCGCGGCGGCAGTACAACTGACCATCCGAGGAAGGACGGTCATCCCGGGGAGCGTCACGACGAGGTCTTGCTTGAGTGTCAAAAGTGACTGAGCGACAAACGAAATGAAATTCATTAAGTACGGCAAATACACGGGAGAACCGGCCGACGCCATCGATCTGGAAGAACTGATCAAGCGACTGGGCAATTTCTTCCTGCAGAGCGGGTTTGAGTCGCAATTCTACGGCGTGTCGCAGATGGATCCCGAGCGTTCGATGGAAGCGCTCCGAGAAGCGATCTTGCGAGCGCTGCAAGAAGGCGACCTGTTGCCAGACAGCGCGATGAGTGACGAGCTCCGCGAAATGCTGAACGATCCCGACGCCATGAATAATGAAGCGGTCAGGGATTTGCTTGACAAGCTCACCGAGCGCCTGGCCAATGAGGGCTTCATCAATCCCCAGCAGCCGCCGCAAGTGACGCCGCCGCCAAACACTTCTGCGCGTGGGCAACTCGGTCAGCCACAAGACCGCACCGAGGCAAGATTTGAAATCACCGACAAGACCATCGATTTCTTGGGATTCAAGACGCTGCAGGACCTGCTCGGTTCCCTCGGGCGGAGCAGCTTTGGCCGCCACGACACGCGGGACCTGGCCACCGGCATCGAATCGGGCGGCGTTTCACGCCCGTACGAATTTGGCGACACGCTGAACCTCGACATCAGCGAGACACTGTTTAATGCGGTGCGCCGCGAAGGCGCGAAGGTTCCCATTGAAATGAATTATTCGGACCTCATGGTGCACCAGTGCGAGTATCAAAGCTCGTGCGCCACGGTGGTGATGCTGGATTGCAGCCACAGCATGATTCTCTACGGCGAAGACCGCTTCACGCCTGCGAAGCGCGTGGCCATGGCACTTTCGCATCTGATTCGCACGCAGTATCCCGGCGACACGCTGAGCCTGGTGCTGTTTCATGATTCCGCCGAAGAAGTGCCGCTTAGCGAACTGGCGCGCGTGCAGGTCGGGCCATATTACACCAATACGCGGGAAGGCTTACGGATGGCCCAGCGCATTTTATTGCGCCAGAAGAAGGACATGCGGCAAATCGTGATGATCACCGACGGAAAGCCTTCCGCCCTGACCCTGGAGGACGGGCGCATCTACAAGAATGCTTTTGGCCTCGATCCCTTTGTGGTGGGGCAAACGCTCGAAGAAGTGAACAAATGCAAGCGCGCCGGAATCATGATCAATACCTTTATGCTGGCGAGCGATTATTCGCTGGTGAATTTTGTGCAAAAGATTACCCAGATGTGCCG
>DATAIH010000242.1:0-59101 GCA_036262755.1 Candidatus Acidiferrum sp. | reverse complement strand
CGTTGCGGAACACGACGAACCGGAGGCAATTTACGGAAGCGACCTTCAGCGCATCGCGTATCCCGACAATTTTAGGAAGTTCGTCGAGCGAGGCCGTGAACTGCGCGCCGCGGCAGAGCACTCCGGCGATGTCCTCGACATTCAAGCGCGCGGGGAATACGCGTACGCGGCCGCTGGATCAGCTGGTCTTCGCATCTACGACATCGCAAATATCGACAACAAAGGTTTCTCGCAAGGAATCATCACCGCGCCGGTTTCTCCGCTTGGTCAGCGTTTCTTCGTTGCCACGAAGAACGCCGCGGCGGTGGCGTCGCCCACCACGCTCGGCGTTGATCCGCTGCGCCGACAACTGCCGGAGAACGAGGAGCAGCCGATTCATCCGCTTTACGGTTTTCTCTATATCGCCGATAAAGCAGAAGGCTTGATCGTCGTCGGCGATCCAAACTTCAAATCGAAGAGCCCTGGCGTAAGCACGCTGCTCGACGGCAACCCCTTGAACAATTTTCTGAAGCGTGCGCTCACCTTTAATCCCGGTGGGATTCTGACCGGTGCCCGCCGCATTGCCATTGCCGGCACGTACGCATACATTTTGACGGACAAAGCTCTCGTCGTCGTGGACCTCGACAACCCGCTCTCCCCGCAGGTAACCGCGACGATCGGCGCGCCTGTGTTGAACGAGCCCCGCGGCATCGCCCTGCAATTCCGCTACGCGTTCATCGTGGACCGCGACGGCCTGAAAACGATGGACGTCACCGATCTCGCGCGGCCGAAACCGGCGGCAAACGCCGTGGTTCCGCTCGAAGACGCGCGCAATGTATACGTTGCGCGCACGTACGCCTATGTTTCTTCGGGCAAGCAAGGATTAGCGATTGTCGACCTGGAAAAACCGGGCGCTCCCAAGCTCGACCAACTTTTCAGTGCCGGGGGCCAGCTCAACGATGTGAACGACGTGAAAATTGGAATGGTCGCGGCGAGCGCCTTTGCCTTCGTCGCCGACGGCAGAAACGGCCTGCGGGTCCTCGAACTTATTTCTCCCTGGGACGATCCCGCGCATTTCTCTGGCTTCAGCCCGCGTCCAACGCCGAAACTGATCGCAACGGCGCATACGCGAGGACCCGCGCTGGCCGTCTCCAAAGGAATCGACCGCGACCGCGCCGTCGATGAGTCCGGCAATCAGCTCGCCGTTTTTGGCCGCCGAGGTGCGCGCCCGCTCAATCACGCGGAGGCCCAGGCCCTTTACCTCCGCAATGGCGAGGTCTACACGGTAACCGATGAACCCGTCTACCAGCCCCGTGTCGCGAGGCTGGCCCTCTCTTCGGACACCTTGCTCAGACGTCTCGAGGTTTGGCTCTTTCCGCATCCGGCAGCCGCTCGACGCCCTGCGGGACGTTAACTTCTTCTCCATTTCTTCGCCACTGCTATCTCCTTCTCAGCGCGGAATTTGCCCACTTCTGTTCCTTTTTTTTGCACGCATCTCCTTTCTTTCTAACCCCTTATCGCCATCGCGCATCTAAGCAAAGGTGTAATGAATCGTTGACATTTTTCTCGCATCGCACCCATCAAAATAATTCGTGCCGATTCTGGGGCCAATGCCGTTAAGGTGTCCACCAGCGGGTGCAAGGCGACCCAGAGGCAACCCCGCGAGGAAAGCAAAGGAGTACTAGAACATGGTGAAACAATACTTGCTGGCCAGCGACTTCGACCGGACACTCAGCTTCAATGACTCTGGAGTCGTTCTGAGCGAGCTCATCGGCTTTCACGGGTTTCACGACAAAGTCAAAGGCCTGGCGGAAATCAATCTCGTGCAACAGGGCGCCGAGCTAAGCTACCTCGTTCTGCATGATCCGGATTTTCGCCGCGTCCGCCGCGAGCATCTCATGGAGACCGGCAAGCGCATCCGACTGAAGCACGACGTGGCGCTGTTCGCCCGTGCGCTCCATACGCTTGGCGAAGGTCACCAGTTCCATTTCAATGTGATCTCCGCGGCGCCACAGGAGATTATTCAGTCGGCGCTCGACGGCATCGTTCCTTCGGATCACATCTTCGGCACGCGTTTCCGCTACAACGACGCGGGCGAAGTGGCTTCCATCATTCGCGCGTCCGCGGGTTGGGGCAAAATCACCGTGCTCGAAGAACTTCGCGCGAGCCTCGGCATCAGCCACGATCAGATCATTTACATGGGCGACGGCAGCTCCGACTTGCCGGTGATGATGCACGTCAATCAGTACGACGGCTTGACGATCGCGGTCAGCGAGGCCAAGTTCATCACGCGCATCGCCAAGCGCACGGTGCTCAGCGACAACGCCATGAGCGTGCTCGTGCCGTTGATGGAAAAGGTAATGAATTGGGACTCGGCCAGGATTCGCAAGTTCTTTGCCTCTCATGGGCTCACCTTGCTCGAGTGGGAGAAGGTGCGCACCGACATGCTGACGATTCAGGAATCAGCGGAGGCCATGCCTGCTGCAACACCGGCGCCCTAGCACAACCCGCTTGCGTTTTCACTCAAGAAACCAAACGCGCTTCCGGACAAGGCAGAAACGGCGGACTCCAGCCCGCGTTTTTTCCATGGATTCGAGCGAAAAAACGAATCGCTCTTCAAGCCCTTTCTAAATCCATCGCCAAAGTGGATAATTCTGTGTTCGTTATCCGAGGAAAGGGCGTCCTATCGACTCATGGCAAACGCCAAGGCCAAAAGGGGGGTCATCGGCATCCTCACCGGCGGCGGGGACGTCCCCGGCCTCAACCCTGCCATCCGCGCGGTCACTCTGCGCGCACTGCGCGAAGGCTATCAGGTCATCGGCATTCGCCACGGCTGGGCCGGTTTGGTCGATATGGTTCATGAAAAGGATTACGACAATTCCGACAATTTTTTTCTGCTCGACGAAGAGACGGTCGATCGCGCCGGCCGCACCGGAGGCACCTTTCTCCATTCTTCGCGGACGAATCCCGGCCGCGTTAGCAAGTCTACCGTCCCCGCGCATCTCAAGGACAAATACACCGCGGAAAGGAACGACTTAACGCCCGAAGTTCTAAAGAATCTTTCCTGGCTCGGGATCGACACGCTCATTCCCATTGGCGGCGACGACACGCTGAGCTATGGGGTCCGCCTCCATCAAGAAGGCTTCCGCGTCATTGGCATCCCCAAGACCATGGACAACGACGTCCCGGGCACCGACTACTGCATCGGCTTCAGCACTTGCGTCACTCGCACGATTCAGATGGTCAATAGCCTGCGCACCTCGGCGGGCTCCCACGAGCGCTTCATGGTCCTGGAAGTTTTCGGCCGCTACGCCGGATTCACCGCCATGCTTCCTACCATGGCAGGCGCGGCCAATCGCTGCGTTATTCCAGAGTTTAAATTCAATATTGAGCGTCTGACCGAGCTGTTGGTCGAAGACCGACGCAAGAATCCCAGCCGCTACTCGATTGTTCTCGTTTCGGAAGGAGCGATGTTTGAAGGCGGCGAAATGGTCTTCGAAGGCGTTGAGGCAGACGCCTTCGGCCACAAAAAGCTAGGCGGCATCGGCGACATCGTTGCCGAAAGGGTCAGAGACCTTTCCGCCAAATTCAACCGGGGCAAGAGAATTGACGTCATCAACCAGAAGCTCGGCTATCTGGTCCGCTGTGGCGATCCCGACGCCATTGACTCCATCGCTCCCATGGCCTACGGCAATCTGGCGCTCGATCTTCTTCTCAAGAATGTCAGCGGCCGCCTAGTGGTTCTGAAGAACGGCCACTATGACAACATTCCTCTCGAAACCGTCACCGCGTCCAAAAAACTTGTCAACGTCAAGGAACAATACAACATCGACCGTCTGCGTCCGCAGTACGGCAGCTTCGATAGGCGCCCCCTCTTCCTTATGACCAACCAAGTGGCGTAGCTCGTTCTGTTCCGATGAAACCACATCGTGTAACGTTGCGCTGGAACCAGACCTCGCGAACCCTCTCTTGCCAACGCTGCTTGGATAGATATGATGATCGCGCAGGTCTTTCTACAAGTCCTCGCGGGAGGCCCCATTTACGTTCTCGGAATTGACGTTGGCACCGGCGGCACGCGCGCGGTCCTCATCGATCAAACGGGTCGCCTCGTCTCCGCGGCCACGCACGATCATCAGCCCTTTGCCTCCCCGCAAATAGGCTGGGCCGAGCAACAGCCCGAGGATTGGTGGCACGCCACGTGCGCCGCCGTGCGCAAAGCGCTTGCCAGCGCGAATCTCACCGGCAAAGACGTTGCCTCGATCGGCTTCTCCGGCCAAATGCACGGCGCAGTCCTTCTCGATGAAGGCGGGAATGTCGTTCGCCCCGCGCTCATCTGGTGCGACGTTCGAACCGAAAAGCAATGCCGCGAACTCACGCAAGCCCTTGGCCTCAAGCGCCTGATCCAGCTCACCTCGAACCCCGCGCTTCCGAACTTCACGCTGACGAAAGTTCTCTGGGTCCGCGAAAACGAACCAGATCAATGGAAGCGCGTGCGCTACCTTCTGCTACCCAAAGACTACGTCCGCTTCCGCCTCACCGGCGAGCGCGCCACCGACATGGCCGACGCTTCCGGGACCCTGCTGCTCGACGTTTCCCGTCGCCGCTGGTCGTCAGAAATGCTGGACGCCGTCGCGCTAGAAGAAAGCCTCTTGCCCGCGCTCCAGGAATCTCCCGACGTTTGCGCAAAAGTTTCCGCGGAAGGCGCGGCCGCAAGTGGTCTCGCCCTCGGCACTCCCGTCGTCGCTGGCGCCGGCGATCAAGCCGCTGGCGCTGTCGGCATGGGAATCGTCTCTCCAGGCACGGTTAGCGCGACCATTGGCACCTCCGGCGTCGTCTTCGCAGCCACCGATCGCCCCGCGCTCGATTCCCGTGGCCGCATTCACACCTTTTGCCACGCGATTCCCGGCCGCTGGCACGTGATGGGCGTCACGCAGGCCGCTGGACTCTCGTTACGCTGGTTTCGCGACACGTTCATTGCCAGTTCGACCGGCGCCCCGGAGCCTTATGACCATCTCACCGCCGAAGCGGCGAAAGTTCCTCCCGGCTCCGACGGCCTTCTCTGGACTCCCTATCTCATGGGCGAACGCACCCCCCATCTCGACGGCAGCGCTCGCGGCGCTCTGGTCGGCCTGACCGCTTCGCACACGCGCGGCCACATCGTTCGCGCCATACTCGAAGGCGTGGCCTTCAGCCTTCGCGATACCTTCACTTTATTTCAGGAAATGAACGTTCCCGTAGAATCGATCCGCGTTGGCGGCGGGGGCGCGCGCTCACCTCTTTGGCGGCAAATTCAGGCCGACGTCTACGGCCATTCAGTAGAGATCGTCGAAGCCGAAGAAGGCGCTGCTTATGGTGCCGCACTCCTCGCGGCGGTTGGCGCCGGGTTGTGGCCCTCGGTAGACGCGGCTTGCGCCGCCGCGGTGCGCGTCGCCTCGCACATTGACCCGCAACCTCCAGCGACGGCAACGCTCAACGCCAGCTATGCCGCTTTTCGCCGCGTCTACCCCGCGACTCGGCAGATCTTTAGTCCATCTCCTTCATCCTAAGGAACTTGTCAAAGATTTGCCTGATTCTTATCCCGCCAACCCTCTTGCGGCAGAAGCCCGCCTCTCGCGAGACAACCTAGCGCCGGATGCTCTCATCTGCACCAAAATGTCGGCCCTGGCGCATCAAATAACTGTTACGCTTCGGGTTTCGAGGACTAGCCTGATGCTTTTTCGACTTTCGATTGCCTTCGCCCTCATCGCCTTCTCGTCGGTCGCCGGCCCGACACCGCAGCAAGCGACGCCAGAACCGAGTCCTCTTCTGCCTCAGCCCGCGGCTTCCGCGCCAGCTGGCGCTATGACCGTCTATGTCAGCGATTTTGATTTGGACTTCGTTCGCCGCAAGCCATCTCCCAAACCGGCGCCTCGTACTTCCCCGCCCTCGAGGGCTCGGAGCACCTCGCGTTCTCCTTCCGGTGTCCCCAGACTAGGGCCCCCGGCTTCGACTTCGGAATCGTCCGAAGATCAAAGTTCCGACTCAGACGCTTCGATAGAAGAAACGCCCACCGAACAGGCCAACGCCCTGGTGAACGCCGTCTCTGACAACATCATCCGCGCTCTCACAGAGGCTGGCTACGACGCACGCCGGCTCTCCGCCGGGGCACCCCTTCCTCAGCAAGGCGTGCGCCTCCGCGGGGTCTTTGCCGAAGCCGATGAGCAAAACCGCGCGCGCCGCCTGCTTGTCGGCGGCGAACCGGTAGGCCCGAACATCATCCTGTATGTCGGCGTCAACAACCTGAAGAAGCCGGAGCAGCCGCTCTACGAACTCGCAAGTCCGCCCGCCCCTGACCCTCGCCACGGTCCGGTCATCACCGTGACTTCCTACGCCCCCGCCGAGCGCTTTGAACTGTCCCGCGATCCCTCCGCCGACGAACTCAAGAAAGTGGCCGCGAAAATCGCCGCGGACCTCAGCGCGTTCGTCAACGCCAATCGCCTCTCGCTCGCGCCGTAGGGCTGCCACTCGCGAGTACTTTGTCTTAATCGCAAGCTCGACGCGGTCGCCATCCCTCTTGATGTACCGCGTTGCAATCCACGCGTAACCGAGGATGCCCACGTCCGTCCCATGGCTGCACTGCTGACGTCCAAGAAAGCCTGTCTGCTCACAAAAGCCGGCGCACCTGTCCGCGCGGGCAGGTGCGATTTCAGCTTCCCTTCACCCGCAAAAACCTAGATCTCATCCGCATCGACACTACAATTGAGTTGTGGCCCAGCCGTCCAAAGCCGGCCCGGTCATTCTGACCGTTTTCGCCCTTCCTTTCCTGGGCGGCGGGCTTTTCTTCATTTACACCCTGATGGTTCGAAGCCCGCATTTCAGGCCAGGCGATCTCGCAGTCCGCCTGGTTATGGCTTCCTTCTTTGTCTTGGTCGGCGCAGGACTCCTCTTCGCCGCCTTCAAAGGGTACGGCTTTCTTAAAGAGCAAGCCGCGCTTCAAGAAGCAAATCCCCTTTCTCCGTGGCTTTGGCGGGCCGACTGGGCTCGGAGCCGCGCAGAAAGCACGAAAAAAAAGAGCTACATCACCGCCTGGATCGCTGCGGTGTTCGTCAATCTCACAACCGCTCCGTTTATGTTTGGCAAGATCCCCGGCTTGCTTCGCCAAGGCGATCCCCAAGCTTTTATTTTGTTGGCCTTCTGCTCCTTTGGAGCCATCCTGACCGTCAACGCGATTCGTGCGACTGTCCGTCACGAGCGCTTTGGCAACTCCTATTTCGAATTCGATCCGCTACCTATTTCTCCCGGCCGGCGAGTGACGGGGCGTATTCAACTGCGCTTCGAAACACAAGCGCCGCACGGCATCGATTTTCGCCTCAGTTGCGTCCGCCGCTTCGTCAGCGGTTCGAGCAACAATCGCACCGTCAGCAGCGCGACGCTGTGGCAGGCAGATAAGAACGTTTCTTCGGCTGCCATAGAGCCCGGGCCGCTCGGTCGCGCCATCCCGGTGGAATTTGACCTGCCTACGGAGAGTCTCCTCACCGACCACAACCATCCCGATGATCAGATTCTCTGGCTCCTCCATGCACAAGCCGACGTTCCCGGGGTGGACTATTCGGACGATTTCGAATTGCCGGTGTTTCGAACTGCCGACTCGCCGCAGCCCGCCAGCGAGTTGTCCTCGCAACTCGGCACAGCCTTTTCCGGCTCCTTCGGTTTTGCCGCGGAGAAAAGCGCCGACGGCGATTCGGCGCCTGTTGCGCAACCGGAAGGCAGCAAAGTTGTCGCCACCATGCGCGACGGCGGCACGGAATTCTATTTCCCTCCGCTTCGCACACCGGCCCGCGCGTTCCTGCTTCTTGTCGTTTGCCTGGTCTTCACCGGCGCCGTTTACGCGCTGGCTCACAATCGTGTTCCCCTACTTTTCACGGCAGTCTTCGCTTTCGCCGACCTCTTTGTGCTTTTTGGGTTTCTCCACGTGGCTTTGGGAAGCGCGCGGATTTTTGCCGGCGACGGAGAAATCCAGTCGCGCAGTGGACTCCTTGGGTTCGGCGCGCTCAGGCGAACGGCGTTCTCCGAAATCGACTCGATCGTCCCGGTCGCCAGCCCATCACAAGGTGGCAGCTCGGATAATTCTGTCTACTCCATTCAACTTCGGACAAAAAGCGGAAAGAAGTTTACGCTCGCCGATGAGATCAGCAGCCGCCAGGAGGCCCGCTGGATTGTTTCGCAGCTCGAAACGCAGGTCGGGCTGAAGCTGGACACCCGCGTCGAAATAAATCTGCCTCTCGGCGTCCAGGTACAGCCCGCACAATTGCGGACTCCGCAAAGAGGCATCCGCGTCGAAACCAAAGGCTCTTCCTGGGTGAGTTTCGCGGTTTTTGGCGCGATGGTACTCGCTCTTTTTGCCTGGCAAAGCAACAAATGGTCCAGCCGGAGCCGCAGCGTCCGCGCAAATAGCTCGCGGGCTGCGGCCGCGCCGAGGTCAAGATCGGTTGCGCCGCGCGTGTTTCCCGGGCCGCTCACCGAGGCCGATGTCGCGCGACTGCTCGGCTCACCGCCGCAGGCTCAGGCCGAGGAGCTCTTCGAACGTGCGATTGGTCATGACGCCCGCGCCCTAGAAGTTTTCGGCCAGCAGGTCGACGGCTGGATCGGGCACATCAACCAGACCGCTCGCATGGCGCAACTCCTCGGGCGTGCGCAATACTCGAAAGACTTGCGCATTCGCCTGGCCCACGTGGACATGAGTTTGGCACTCGAAGGCTTTCATGAAAACGAGCAGGCCGCCAATTTGCTCATCGCTCGCGCGAGTACGGACCCGCAACACCGCGCTTGGGCCCTGTATTTCCTCGGTATGCTCGCCGGTCGCGGCGTAGACTACGATCGCCTCCACCGTGTGCTGCTCGATTACGCAAGGAACGACAAGGACCCGAGCGTGCGCCAGTGGGCTGTCGAAGGCCTGCGTTTCTTGGGCAAGGATGACGTCCTCGGCGAACTGTTCGCGTCGTTCACCGAAGATCCGTCCATGAACGTCCGCGACCGCGCCGGCTGCAACATCTCCGACTGCGGAATTTTCACTCGCAAGCAGCGCATGCGCATGGTGCCGAAACTCATCGAATTGGTGGCGCAGCCGAACCTCTCCCCGCAAATGCGCACCTGGTCGTTTATGGCTCTGCGCGAAATCACGGACGAAAACGTCCCTCCTGCCGCGGACGCTTGGAATCGCTGGTTCGCCGATCACGGCGCCGAGAAGATGGCCGAGTTCGAGCGCCTTGATTGGTGGCAAGTCCGAGGCGACGCGTAGCTCTCCCAAACCAGCCCTTGTCGCGCGAAACCTGGTTCGGCAGCCTTTGTCCGCGTCGATCTTGCCAATTTTCCTCGTTCTCAGCGCTAATCGGAGCTAAGCGCTGGCTCTAGGGCGAGCGTTTCCCTCCGCGCGATATCCGAAATGATCGTCCGCGAGCCCATATACAGCACTCCCGCCAGCACCAGGGAAAACATGGGAATCATCAGCATCGCCTGTTGCAAACCGACCGCGCGAAAAGATTCCGTCACGACCGGCGAACCCGCCAAGACCGCCGCGCGGCGAGCCAGCAAGTCGCTCACGCGACCGGTCAGAAGTGGCCCGAACGAAGCGCCGCAAAGGTACATCGCCATGAAGTAAATGGCCATGGTGATTCCGCGCTGATTCGGCGCCACGATATCTTGAATGGCGGAATAAACCAGGCCGTAATAGCTGGTCAGAAACGCGTACGCCAGCAGGAAGAAAGCAATCCCCCTGGTCAGCGATCCTGCAGGCTCGAGAACCCCCAGACACGACAGTGGCACCGCGGCAAGCGCTGCGATGGCGGCACACAGCATGCGCCCGTCCTTGCGTCGTTGAACAATGAAGTCACCGACGTATCCCGCTCCCAAACCGCCGCCGAGCCCTCCCACAAAGTAAACCACGCCGGTCGCAATCCCCGACGAGGCCAGCGAAAGGCCATGAACGCGGCTGAGAAGCGCCGGCAGGAAAGTGGCGATCGCGTACATATTAAAGTTAAGAAAGACACCCGAAGCGATGATCCACCACAGCGTCGGAAGGCGGAGCAAGCTCAACACCGATGTGCCAGCCGCTTGGGCGCGAAGGGTTTCACTGGCGCCGCGCCGCGGTTCTTCGAGCATCAGCAATGCTGGAACAAGCACGAGTGCCGGGGCTGCCGCCAGGACCATGGCTGCCCTCCAGCCGTGTGCCTGCGCCAGCGGACCGCTGAAGAAATACGCCAACGCGCCGCCAAAGGGCACGCCCAGCATAAACAGCGCCAGCACGCGCGAGCGCTTCTCAGCTGGGAAAAGGTCCCCAAGCCAGCTCGTCGCCGCCGGAGCGCACGTTGCTTCTCCGAGTCCCACTCCCACGCGCGAAATCAGAAGCACCGAATAATTGGTCGCGATCGCCGCACACGCCGTCAGCGAAGCCCACACAACCAAACCCCAGACCAGCAGCATCTTTCGGCTGCCGGAATCCGCGATGCGTCCCAGCGGCACGCCCATAAGCGCGTAGAGCCAGATAAACACGCTTCCGAGCAGGCCAATCTGCATGTCGCTCAGGTGGAATTCCTTGCGCATGGGCTCGACCAGCGCTCCTGGAACATGCCGGTCGTAAAAATTCAGAATGTTGATGGCAAATAAAACCAGGACGGCAAAGAGGACACCGTTCTTCTTGGTTCGCTCGGTCAAGGCCAAGAAATGCTACCACACCACACCCGTTCGCAACGACGGTCCGCCGCTAATGATGTTGGCGTCCGGATCTTTGAACCACGCTACTTGGTCGCCGCTCGGAGCCGTGCGAATTCCGACTTCACGGTCTTCGGCGAAAGATCACTCTTCCAGGTCCACGCCGCGATTCTCGGGCCAGCTTGCCGTCGCTTGCCTGCGTCCACTGCCCAGCCGAGGACAGTGCCTGGCAATGGCGTAAAATTTGATATTTTCGTCACCCGAATCTTCTGGCCACCCGCGCTCATCACCAGAGGACGTCCCACTCGGGCTCGGGAATACGGTAGTCTGGCCAACTCCAAAAATGAAAAAGAAAGCAAGTCACCTGACGGAGTAAAATGCTGACCATTTGAAAGGGGAGGACGTGACGGCCCTTCGAAAGGACCATTCCCTTCGCATTGGCGTAGATCTCGGTGGCACAAAAATCGAATTTGTCGCTCTCGAGCGCGACGGAACCGAGCTATACCGCCATCGCATTCCCACGCCGAGGTTCGATTACGAAGGCACGGTGCGTGCGATCACGGGCGGCGTGAGAGAAATGGAGAAAAAACTTGGCCGCACCGCGACCGTAGGCGTGGGAATTCCGGGAACCGTCTCCACGCGAACCGGCCTCGTGAAGAACGCCAACTCCACCTGGTTGAACGGCAAACCTTTCGATAAGGATTTGAGCCACGCGCTCGCTCGCGAAGTGCGATGCGCGAATGATGCGAACTGCCTGGCGGTTTCCGAAGCAACCGACGGCGCAGGCGCAGGCAAACACGTGGTGTTCGCCGTGATTCTGGGAACAGGCTGCGGCGGAGGAATCGCCTTGGACGGACGCGTCCACAGTGGTTCGAACGGCGTCGCCGGCGAGTGGGGCCACAACACGCTGCCGTGGATGCGCGCCGACGAATTTCCCGGCCCACCGTGCTATTGCGGAAAAAACGGCTGCATCGAAACGTGGATTTCCGGAACCGGATTGGAAAAAGACTTCGAGCGCGCCACAAAGATTTCCTTGCACGGTCCGGAAATCATCGCACGGAGCGAGGCGGGAGAGCCCTCCGCGCTTGCCGCGCTGGACCGGTTCGAAGACCGGCTCGCGCGCGGCCTGGCTGGCGTCATCAATCTGCTTGATCCCGACATAATTGTAATGGGCGGCGGCGCTTCACAAATCCCGCGCATTTACGCAAATGTTCCCGAGCGCCTGAAAGAATATGTCTTCGGCAAAGAAGCGGACACGCCGCTAGTGCCCGCGAAGCACGGCGACTCGAGCGGCGTGCGCGGCGCGGCCTGGCTCTGGCCGCTCGAGTAGAATCTTCTTGCTGCTCTGGGATCCGTCACCCTGCTCCGTCAAAAAAGCGGCTATGTTTAGGCCAGGCGGAAGGTATTCTCGAGAGACGTGATTCGCTTAGGGCTGCACCTGGGGGGTTTCGATGGCCGAAACGCAACCAACGGCAACTCGAGGAACCGTGCGCAACGTTTCCGATACCGCGCGATGGGCGGCGTATTTTCGCGCCGAAGAAACCAAGCGGCCGGACGCGCTCTTTCGCGATCGGTTTGCTGACCGCTTGTGCGGCCAGCAAGGGGTCGACATCGCCAACACGCTTCCCGACGGAAACAAGCACGCCTGGGCCTGGGTCACACGAACCTACCTCTTCGACCAGTTCATCGACGAGGAGCTGCGGCAGGGCGTGGACCTGGTGTTGAACCTTGCCGCGGGTCTGGATGCGCGACCCTATCGCATGCAGCTGCCGGCGTCGCTGGAGTGGATCGAAGTCGATCTGCCGGAAATCCTCGCGTACAAAGAACAAATTCTCGCAAACGAAGAACCGACCTGCGCGCTGGAACGCGTTCGTCTGAATTTGGCGGATGGCGACGCGCGTCGAACACTCTTTGCCGAGCTCAACCGCCGTGCCAGGAAAATTCTTGTGCTGACCGAAGGATTGCTCATTTACTTGAGCGAAGAAGAAGTCGCCGGGCTGGCGCGGGATCTCGCAAGCGGCGCAAGCTTCCAGCGCTGGATCGTGGATCTCGGCTCGCCCGGACTCCTGAAAATGATGCAGAAGACCACCGGCAAGCATTTGGGCAAAGTTGGCGCGCCGTTCAAATTCGCGCCCGCCGAAGGCCCGGCGTTTTTTGTGCCGCACGGCTGGGAGCCGATGGAAGTGAAGGCCATCCTACCGACGGCCGCAAAGTTTAAGCGCCCTCCTTTTTTCCTGCGCCTGCTCGCGCGCCTGCCGGAGGGAAAAGGGCCGCCGGGTAACCGGCCCTGGTCCGGCGTCTGCCTTTTCCGAAACTCTAAGTGAGAAAGTTCAGCGTATTTGCTGCCGTCATCGACGAACAGCACGCCGGGCTACGCCCGACGCCCGTAATCCCGACGACCGGCGCCACCGGATCTGTGCGCTCGGAAAAGGCGGAACCGATCTCGGTTATGGGTTCCATCTCTGGCTTCTGCGTTTGAGATACCGCGAGATCAGTCCGCAAAATCGTTCCTTGATTCACGACTTGCGGCATTGGCGGCCACCGTTCCGTTCGAAACGTTGGTTACGAAAAGATGAGTACCCTCTTCGCTCCCACCGAGGTCATATCCCAGGGACCGTTGATTCGAGCATCGCTAAGCGTTTCGGAGCGATCAGGGCCGAAAATTCTGGATTTGAAAGGTCAGCGGCGCGGTTCGTACCGGAAATCGTATGGCCGCATCATGAAAAAGCCACTCTCTTCCAAAATTGCAAGGGTGTGCCGACAACTACTAGCTCTTCCCAAAACCTATTCCACTAATACAGATCACACTCATCGCCGTCCGGTCGAATTTGAGCCGGATAGCGGTGAGCTTCCCCGGCTCGAAGCGCTTGGCCCCACTCGGCGGCTGAAAATCCGCCAACGGGATGCGCACCGTCTGGAAGACCGGCTCCCAATCTTTTTCGTATCCCTTTTCATCGATGATTGCGAGTTTTGTGAATTTCTCCTTGAAGGGGGGCGGAATCGCAATAAACTTGCTCACCGGGACATCGGCAGTTGCGCCGTCGCTCGCTACCAGCTCCACGGTGAAATCCGGCGACTCTCGTTCCTTGTTCTTTGACTTGTCCTCCTTTTTCCTTTCCTCCTCTTCCTTCTTCTTTTCTTCCTCCGTCTTCTTTCCCGGAAGAGAAGCGTCTTCGTCCATTGCTGCAACCGAAAGCTCGACCGTGGAGCCCTCACCGAGCTGCCATTTGGCGGGAGCCCCGTCGGGCAGAGTCAGCGTGTAGGTCGCCGCAGGAGCGCCTTTCGCTCGATTCCATCCGAGAAACACGCCGTTGTAGTCGCGATTGCCTTCTCTCCAGGGTATGTGGCCCTCATGCCAGACCGACAAGTTCTCTCCCGCGATGCTTCCGCCGGCGCCGTGGTCGTCGTCAGATCCGCGTCCTCTTGGAAAGAAGCCAGCGGCACGTATGACGCGTCCTGGTATCTGTTCAGATACAAAGTGTCGGGCAGCCAAGCCCGGCCCACTCGCCAATCCTGGAATAGGGGAATGTATTCGCGTCGTTCATGAAGCGTGGCTTCGAGGAATGCGGAAATGTAGGTCTTGGAAATGCGCCGTTGTTCTTCTCCCGGCATCAACGGCTTCAAGTTCAGAAGCCAGCTTAGCGGCTTGCCCGCGTCCGTCCGCCCCCACACGGTGTTGAATTGCCCGTGGTTTGCGCGGTAAGCGTAAATCTCCGCCTTGAACCGCGGTCCCCTCTCGGTGTACTTCACGTGCTCCCACTGCCGGCTGCCCATGAACTCCGAGACGTCCGCATCCTGCGCGCCCTGCAGGGTCAGGTAGCTCACGTCCTGAATCCAGCGGTGCTCATCGGCTGGTTTGTACTGGCCGTCTGCCGGCGCGATGGCCACAACGGCCTTAATCGCAAACCCGTAATCGAACTTGATATTTGCGTCTTCCGGGTAATATTTCATTTGATCAAAGGCTGCCGCGGTCGCCGCCGCCTCCCCGCCTCGCGAATGCCCCATCAACGCGATGCGCGACAGGTCCACTTTGCCTTGAAAAGGATTCCCCGCCGTCCGATTCCACTCTTTCCACAGTTTCAAATGCTCGAGCAACAACCAACCTCGAACGGCACTCCCTGGCTTTAAGGGCGGGTCGTGAAAAAGCCCGCCGTTCAGGAAATTTTCATCAATCGAAGACAGAATGAACCCTCGGCTCGCAAGCAATTCTCCCAGGTACGCGTAACCCGGATCGGAAAAATCCGACATGTTGTGATTGCCATGTACGATCAGCACCAGCGGAAACGGTCCCGGCCCTTCCGGATACCACACCCGCGCATTCAGCGGCAGCTTGTCGATGTCGAATCCCCAATATTTCTTGCGTGCCCAGCGCTTCCAGCCCTTGAAATCCTTGAAAAAATCTGACGCGTCCGCCGTTCGCGTTCGCAACGCAACGTTCGCGCCGTACTCCGGCCGCCGAATATCGTTCCCTACGCCATAGAAGAGTTTTTGCACGCGATACGGTCCATCGACGCCGGGATTCTCCGCTGCCAACTTCGCCGGCATCGATTCCGCGGGCGGCTTCCACGTAATCAGTTTCTCCATCGATCCGGAATGTGCGAAAAGCCACACAAAATACACATTGCCCGCAACCCCGCCAACAAACAGCAGGGAAACAAGAATCTTTTTCCGCAGCGCTGCTTGCCCGAATCCCCCGGCAATGAGCGTAGCCATGGTAGCGCCCAGAACTCCTCCGGTCAGCCCGATGGCTATCGCCATCGGAACTCCGAGCTCAGGAGGTCCCCACAGCATCATCACCACCACGCAAGCGCCGACCACCAATCCGGAAGCGAGCCGCGGCAGCTTGCGTAGAATTGTCAGCAGCAACATCACCGCAAGCGCGGTCAAGGGGATACACAGCGCGGCAAAGAGAGTCGCAAAGGCAAAATCGAAGACGTAGCCGAATCCGGTCCGCAGATACAGTCCGCCAATCACCACGGTCGCGGCCGCAGCCGCGAGCGTTCCCCACACCGCCCCGCGGCGCGACTCGGGCCCGGGACGGATCAACATCCAATTCTTGAACCACCACACCTTGACCTTCAGCCATACATCCGTCAGTAGCAACCACGCACTTTCCCCGCGCGTCCACAGAGACATGTCATAGCCTCCATCCCATCACTTACGCGTTCGACGGAACCCCGGATCCCCTAAATGTGCGGGACTACTTGCGCTCCGCTCGCGGAGGGCCTGCCAAAGGTATAGACGTCACTGACGGCTTGAAGTCAGTTGAAAACAAGAAGGCTTCCCGACGGGAGCCAGGAAGCCTATCCTATCGCGTTGAAAGGAGGGCGGTTGGCCCTGGCTGGAGCGGCTAACTCTTGCCGGCCGCAGCGGCCTTGGCCATCTTCGCGGCATACTCCTCGGAGCGCCGCTTCATTTCCTCCGGTGCGACGTCTTCTACATGCTGCGCCAGGCCCCAGCTATGGCCGAAGGGATCGGTGATTTTGCCGTAGCGGTCGCCCCAGAACTGATTCTCGAGCGGCATACCCACTTTTGCGCCGGCGGCGACCGCGCGATTAAAAGCCTCGTCGACATTTTCCAGATAGAGGAAAATGCCGCAAGCATTCGTGACACCCGGCGTGGGCGCAGCGTTCATGCCAGGGAACTCATCCGCGAGAAAGACGTGGGAATCGCCGATCTTCAATTCGGCGTGACCGATCTTGCCATCCGGGCCGGTCATCCTCATGACTTCCGTGGCGCCAAACACCGACTTGTAAAAATCAATGGCCTTCGCCGAGTTCTTGCAGGTCAAATAAGGGATCACACTGTGATACCCCTCGGGAATTGCGCGGACAGGATTGGACATGACTTCCTCCTAGGAGATTTGATGTGCGCGCACAGAAACGGAAGGGAGTTCGGTAGAGCCGTGCGCAAATCTGTTGATACTCCTGGGGGCGAGCCCTGTCAACTGGCCTGAGGTCAACAAAACCAGAAACTCTCCAATGAGCATGGTGCCCACCCGCCGTGCGGCCTGTGGAAACGGTGAGCTCGTCGGGCGGACCTTGCCTACCTCTGGTTTACCTCGCGGCAAGAGCCTTGAAGAACGTGTAGCAGAAGCTCCCGTCGCGCTCGGTGGCGCGGTACAGGCCGCCAATGCCTCGGTCCCAGGTCGGTGGATCGATGAGCCCGAGCGAAAGCGCCTGTTCGCGGACGCCTTCGACCATGGCAATGAAGGTGTTTTTGGAGAAACTTCCGACTAGCTCGGGACGGCTGCCGTCCACATAGACCATCCGTGGGCTGACTCGCACGTCGCGGAAGCCCGCCTCCACGAGCAGCGGATAAAGTCCCCGGCCAATCAGCGAATCGCCGCCCAACCGGGCTTGCACATCCACGAGGCACTGGACGACGCGTGAGGATTCCGGTGTCTGCGGGTAGCAGAACCATGAGCCGTGATCACCTTCAATCGACGTAATGGTTCCCTCGCGCCGCAAGACTCGGTGGGCGGCTCTCAGAGCTGCGGCCGGCTCGGCGAGATGTTCGAGCACGAAACACAGGAAAACATGATCGAAGTGCCCGTCGGCAAAGGGAAGGTCGAACAGGTCTGCCTGGTGGAACTCGACATTTCCCTGCCCGGCAGCCTCAACTCGGAGACGCGCCTGTTCGAGCGCGGCGGTGGAAACGTCAACGGACACAATGTGTGCCGCAGGGTTCCGAGAGGCCAGGAAAACGGTCTGCGCGCCCGTACCGCATCCGCATTCAAGAACCAGACTCCCTCGAGGGTAAGAGGTGTCATGGTGGAGCAATTCGCTTAACGCGTTTGCTTGGTCGGTAAGGCGGTCGAACTCCCGAGTGGAGTATCCGTGGACGTATCCGGTCATGGTCATTTGAGGCTCGGTATTAGCGTCTAGATATTTACGCCTTGGGCGCGAAGAAAAACGATCAGCCGGCTGACCGGCAGCGCCGTCACAAAGTTATAGCTGCCGGAAATCCGGTCCGCGAAAAACAGGGCGGCGTCGCTTTCGAAGGCGCCCGCATACTTCAATACTGAATATTTGCGAATGTATTCCTGGATTTCGCGTTCGATGAGGGGCCGAAAGGAGATATTCGACGTTTCAACGGTGGACAGCATCTTTTGCGTCTGTGCGTGGAACACCACAAGCGCAGTGACAAACTGGAATTCGCTGCCCGACAATTCTCTGAGGAATTGCGCCGCTTCCTCAACGCTGCGCGGCTTTTCATAAATCTTGCCGTTTTTTGCCGCAACCGCGTCGCCGGAAACGACCACGGCATCCCGATGCTCGTTCGCGACTTTCTGTGCCTTCGCTTCCGCGAGCTTGCGCGTCAAGCCGGCAGGATCATTATCTCGTATGGCCCTTTCATCGATTCTACTCGGACACACTTCATACGCGAGACCAAGCATATCCAGCGCCCGCTTGCGAAACGGTGACTCCGAAGCGAGAACGATTCTCATTTCTGCAACCTTGCGATTCCCTAGAGCTTTGTCCTGGTTCGCCGAAAGAGGCGCTCAAGACTGAATCGCCCCGCGCCTTGCGTGGCTACGTAGAGAAAGAAAAAGCAGTAAAACACCGCGCGCTCGCCGCCATTCCGAATCGGCCAAAGTCCGTGGGGCGCATGTGCTTGGAAATAAGCAACGGCCATTTCGCCGCTCGCGACAAACGCTGCGATCCCAGCAAACAAGCCAAGCGCAACGAGCGATCCTCCGAAAAACTCGATCACACCTGCCAGCAAGCCTTGCGGATCATGCAGTACCCGTTGGCCGCCAAGAACTCCAAACAGTTTCTGCGCACCATGACATGCAAACAAGCCGCCGATCACAAACCGGGTGACCGGATAAACGCGATCCCCATATTGCCCAAGGAATTTTTGCATGGCGATTCTCCCTTCTGGTTGTCTGACGGTAAATCATTGCGTTAGGCGGAGCTCGTCGAAGGTAGCATCGAAGCCCGCACCTTCGGGAGAGCAGCACATGATGCCCGTCGAGGCCGCACTTCAGCCAGTTGCTGTTGTCGATCCGCACCATGAGGCCCGCTTGATCGTACAGCGCGGCGTATTTTCCCACCACGCGGCTTTGCAAGGTGAAATCGCCGGCAACCGACAGAAAGAGGAAGTGTCCGTTGTCGGTAACGTAATCATAGAAAGTCTTGCGCCAGTAATCCGTTTTGGGTTTCGTGGTGACCACAAGTTGATCGCCGGATTGCCTCGCAGATGCCGGCTCGTTGAACCATTTCATCTTGGCGATAAGCGCTCTCCCGTAAAGCTCTCGGTTCGCCGCCGGGAATGGCGCCGCCAGAAGGCTCTTGCCCAGGGCCACTTGTCTCGAAAAGACCGCGCAGGTGAACGCGGACGTGGAAGCCAGGAATCGACGGCGTGCGGCATTCATTGCGCTCTCCTGAGGCAGATTTTTCAACTTAGACGCGAATGATAGCAGTTTGGCTTATTCCTTATAAACGGAGATGTGGATCGGCCCAGATCCTGCGCTTCGCTGGAGAATGACGCTTCTATGTCTTCGGATTTGACGCGTGCGCAGGCGCGAGAGAGAATGCGCGGCGAGGGGGCAGCGAACGCGACGGCGAGGGACCGCGGGAACGATGGAGTGCAGAGTTATGCGATACGACTTCCTGGTGGAGACCTACGAGACAGAACGCATCAAGGTGCTGAGCGTGTGGAGCGAGTTTCGCGACGAAGATTTGACGGCTCGGCCAAGAACGGACGATTCGCGAGGGCGGAGTGTACGCGAGCAGATGCTTCATCAGTGCGTCAGCGAGAATCTGTGGTTCCTGAACATGCTGGGAATTGACGTGGGTGGCTCACCTCTGCCGGCAAAGGAGACGCGGCTCGAATTCATCCAAAAATATGCGGAGGACAGCCGGGCGCGGCTGGCGGCGCTGAAGGCCAAGGAAGATCCTTGGTGGGAAGGAAAGACGAGATTTTTTGACGTGGAACGGTCGCGAGCTTGGGTGATGGTGAGGAGAATCGCCCATACCGCCCATCACCGCGGGCAACAGATGGCCATGCTGCGGATGTTGCGACGCGACTTGCACAGCAATTACGGGCCGACCGCGGACACCGGCGGGCTAATGCAAAATCAAGCGCCCACGATCTATGCCTACGGCGGCGTGGAGGCCTTGCTCGCGGGCGAATTGGCTGGCGGGGCGAAAAGGAAGCTGCCCGGCGCCGCCGGAAAAGCGGTAACCGAGCGGCCGGATGGCCAGGTCTAAGAGTCACACGTTTCAAGTCGCCGAAAGCAAGACATCGGAATTTCATTATGATCCGCCGGCGGAGCGGGATTGCGTTGGCCACTTCGTTCATTGGAGCGGCCGGAGCTGCTCTTTGATCCGTGAGGATCAAACGGGGGAGCTTCGGGGTTGTAGGGCTTTGTCGGTTCCACTCTCTGGAGATCCACCAGCCAAGCTCCGGGACCAACATGCTCAACCAGTTTCCGTTTCCACGGGCCATCCAGTAAGAGCCAAGTTTCGTCCTGAACGGTGACCGTTTGGTAGAGGCGCAATTTGCCGTGGGACATCTGACGCCTGGACCATCGCTGCAGAGCAGCGACCTTCAGCATTGTTTTTGCGACTGCGTTTCAACAGTTGTTTATCTTTTGTAAAGATCGGGGAAGTCCTTTTTCAGGTTTTCGAGTTTGGGCAGGTCGTTGTAGACGATGTAAGGATTTGTGGGATTGCGCAACAGAAAATCCTGGTGATAGTCCTCGGCGGGATAGAAAGCCTTAAAAGCCTCGACTTTGGTGACGATCGGTCGCGAATAAACTTTGCCGGCGTCAAGTTGGGCAATGTAAGCCTCGGCGATGCGCTTTTGTTCATCGCTCGTATAGAAAACCACGGAGCGGTACTGCGAACCGGTGTCCGGGCCCTGGCGATTCCATTGCGTGGGATCGTGCGCGACAGAAAAGAAAACCATCAGGAGCTGGCCGTAGCTGATTCGGGATGGATCGAAAGTGACGCTAACGGATTCGGCGTGGCCCGTGACGCCCATACTGACCGTTTCATAGGAGGGCGACTTGACGAAACCGCCGGAGTAGCCGGACGTAACCGATTTGACGCCCTGCAAGTGTTCAAAGACGGCTTGCATGCCCCAGAAGCAGCCGCCCGCAAGGACTGCCGTTTCATGGGACTTGCCGGAAGCCAATGGCGCATTGACGGTGGGCGCCGGGAAAGGAAATTTGGGAGTTTCCGGCGGGCGCGCGCCCAACGCGCGGACGGCCGTCCAAGCGATGACGGCGAGGATCACGGCATAAGCGAGACCGCGTCCAACGAAGGGGCTCTTCATGTGTCCTCCCTCAAGCTGCCGGAGCAGGACTACTCTTCTTAGTTTACACGCGAACGGGCTGAGCGGGTGCGCGAGCGAGGCGGTAGAGCGTCATTGGAACTAAGCGCAAGAATAGGGCATCCTACAAAGGCAAGATTAAGTTGGAACGGAGAGAGGTTTCGGAATGCGTTCGAAGATGCTCTTTTGTTTAGCCGCCAGCTTAGGGACCGCGGCCTGGCTGCCGGCGCAGGTGACCCACGGGCAAAAACCAAAACTGCCGGCGCCCTTTGCCACGAAGTCTGCTGGCAATGGGCCGGACCGCGTCAAACCGCCGGAAGGATTTCAGCCCACCGTGCCGGCGGGCTTTCGCCTGAGTGTGTTTGCAACCGGCTTTAAGAGGCCGCGCCTTCTGACGGTGGCTCCGAACGGAGACATTTTCCTCGCCGACACCACCCGGTCCGGCCAAATCGTCGTGCTTCGCGACCCCAAAGACAGCGGCGGCGCCCAGGAGCACGGAGTGTTTGTAGACGGGATGAACCGGCCGTTTGGGATCGCTTTTCATGGCGACTACGTGTACGTCGGCAACATGAACGAGCTGGTTCGTTTCAAGTACGATCCCAAAACTTCAAAGCGCCTCGGGGAGAAAGAGCATCTGATGAGCTTGCCTTCGGGCGGACACGATACGCGCACGCTGGCTTTTTCACCGGATGGCAAGAATTTGTTCATCGCCGTCGGCTCGGGTTCGAACATCAACACCGGGGAGCCGCCCATCCGTGCGGCGGTAACGATTTGCGATCCGGAGGGAAAGAATGCGCGCCAGTATGCCACCGGGCTCAGGAATCCGGTGGGGCTGGCTTTTAATCCAGTGACGGGAGAACTGTGGACCAGCGTCAATGAACGAGACGAGCTTGGCGACGACTTGCCGCCAGATTATTTCACTTCGCTGAAAGACGGTGGGTTCTACGGATGGCCGTACAGCTACATCGGCGACAACGTCGATCCACGCGTGAAGCAGGAGCATCCGGAGTTGGTGAACCGCGCGATTATTCCGGACGTGCTGCTGGGGGCGCATGTGGCGCCGCTCGAATTCGCGTTTTACACGGGAAGGCAGTTTCCGGAGAACTACTGGGGCGGAGCGTTCATTGCCGAGCACGGATCGTGGAACCGTGCGACGCGCTCGGGATACCAGGTGGCGTTTGTGGCCTTCAAAGACGGTAAGCCCTCAGCAGATCCCACGCCCTTCCTGACAGGCTTGGTGGCAGATCCTCGTGGGTCGGATGTGTACGGGCGGCCGGTCGGAGTGGCGGTGGCGCCGGACGGCGCGCTGCTGGTGTCGGACGATGGAGCGAACGTGGTGTATCGGGTGTCCGTAGCCAGGTGAATTGGAAGTTGCAAGCGAAGCTGCTCGTGCTTGGTTTTCAAGCCACCGTAAACTTCTCCTTGGGGCACGAAAGTCAGGAGCGGTCTGGCGGCTTTCGGCCGAAGACACAAATCCATCCTTTGGCGCGTTCCTCGACGACCTGAACCCCGGAGAAGCCGGCGCTGGTGAGGAGTTGGCTATGCTCATCCACACTCAGCAGCACCATGCCTGTTCGCGAGGCGTATTTTTCGGCCAGCTTGGAAACTGTGGTGGTCGCTCCTTTATAGACTTCCGCAATGACGACGAGGCGGCCGCCGGGCTTGGTGACGCGGAACACTTCGCGCGTGTCGCCGGGCAAATCAGGCCACCAGAAGTGGGTTTCCACGGCGGTGACGAGATCGAACATGCCGTCCGGAAACGGCAACTGGGAAACCGAGCCGTGGCGGATCTCGACGCGGCCGAGATCGATCCCGCGTGCATTCGTTCTTTTGGTCGCGGCGACGCTCTCGTCGGAATAATCGACGCCGTAGACTTTTCCTTGCGCAGCCATCGACGCCAGTTTGCTGACGGTCCTACCTCCGCCACAACCGACATCGAGGATGGTGTAATTGTCGCTGACGGAGATGTGCCGCAAGCCCCAGTCGGTGAGCCCGGAATGGCTCGCATTCATTCGCCACAAGCTGATGCGGCCCAGCCATCCCCTGGGTTTGCTGCACTGATTTACCGGCACGGTCCTGCTGGTCACGCTGGTTCACCTCGGCTCAAAGTCTAATGTGAATACGTGCCGGCGCGCTTGGTAGTAACGTGCGGAGGCTCAAACAGAAGATTTCGGCGGCCAGGCGATTTGGCCGCCGCGGTGGTAGGCGAGGTTGGCAATTTGGCCGGCGCGCGCGGCGGCAACGCCGGTTTCGACCGGCGCATTGGGCTCTTTGCGGGACCGGACACAATCAAAAAAGTTTTGCATGTGGTCGATCGTGCCGTCGCGAAAGCCATCGGCCTTCACAACGGGATTTTCTCTTCCTGACACTCCTTCGTGATAAACGCCGAAGCCGCTCCGGTTAATCTTCAAGGTCGCATCTGTGCCGCGAAACTCGAGGCCGCCATCGTCGATCGAAGAGGCCATCATCCCTTCGTACACGACATCAAATCCGGGATAGCGGAAGGCCGCTTGCACGGTGTCCGGGCAATCCCACTGCTGGAAGATGGATTTATCAGCAAGCATCTGCGCGTTGCTGGGCTGATCGGATTTCATAGCCCAATGGACGACGTCGATCCAGTGGGTAAACAGATCGGTCATGGCGCCGCCGCCAAAGTTCCAGAACCAGCGCCAACGATAGAACTTTTCTTCGCTAAAGGGCTGATCGGGAGCATTGCCGAGCCACTGTCTCCAATCGAGCGCCTGAACATCAACGGCTTTATGCTCCCGCCACGCCAGATAGTTCTGCCACCAATAGGTGCGGACCTGCGGGACGCGGCCGAGGCTGCCGCCCTGAATCAGGTCCACGGCATCGCGGAAGTGGCTCCAACTGCGCTGCTGCATACCGCATTGCAGGATTTGTTTGCTGGAGCGGACCGCGCGAACAAGCGTCGCGCCTTCCTCGATCGTGTGGGTAACCGGCTTTTCCAGATAGACGTCTTTGCCGGCGGCGATGGCATCGACGGCCATGCGCACATGCCAGTGGTCGGGCGAGGCGATGATGACTGCATCGAGTTTTTGTTCGAGCAGTTCGCGATAATCCGTGTGCGTGGTGGCCGTGCCCTTGGATCGCTCTTTCATGGCGTCGCGGCGCGGCGCATACACGTCGCAAGCGGCGACAAGCTGACAGTTGCCCACTCTATCGGCGGCGCCCAGCAGATCGTTCATGCGGCCGCCGGCGCCCATAACGCCGACGCGCAGCGTGTCATTGGCGCCTAGCACTCGGGTTGAGGCCAGGGCGGTCAGTCCGCCAGCGACAAGAAAAGTGCGGCGATCGAGTTGGTGTGTCATGGAAAGCATCTTAGCGGGTCAGCGCCGGCGTGGAAAGTGGCGCGACCGGGATTCGCTATACGGAAATGCCCGTGCGCTTGTCTATCGCGGGATCGGAGTCCCAGACCGTCTGCGATCCTAGCTGGGAGTCCAGTGAGGATGCCGGGTAAAGAGCCCGTTCACGAAACCTACGTCGTAACAGACAAAAACCCCAAAACACAGACTGACAAGGCCTGAGCCAAGGACCAGGCTGCGACCGAGCCACGCGAAGCGGTGGCCGGCAAAGGAGAAAGGCAGGGCCAGGGCGGCGGTAATCAGCATCATGCCGGCGATTGTGCCAACCCCGAAAACCAGCAAATAGAGCAGCGCCCACTTGGGCTCGCGAATGGTGCCTAACACCAGCAGTGCGACTGCAGCGGATCCGGCAAGGCCGTGCACGATGCCGACCAGAAGAGGACGAAGGGCGTGAAACAGGCCGAGCTGCGCGAAGGGTTTGCCGAGCCAACCCGGTGTCGAGAGGCTATCGCCGTGATGCTCCTGGACGGCAGAGTGCGAGTGCCAGTGAAAATGCAAGTGGTGGTTATGATCGTGGATGTGGGCATGGGTTCCGCTGACAGGCGGGTGCGTGGGAGAGAATTTTTCGCTGAGCCATTTCGTGGTTCCCGTGAGATTGAGAACTCCGAGCAAGATCAGCATCACGCCAACGGAAAATTCCATGGTTAAGCCGGCACGGGGCGGGATGGCGACGCCGAAGAGAATGATGGCGCTGCCGACCATGGCAATCGTCAGCGTGTGACCGCAGCCCCAGAAGATGCCAATCAAACCGGCTTTCAGGATGGAACGCTCCCTGCTGACGATCGTGGAAACGGCAATGACGTGATCAGGATCGGTGGCATGGCGCATCCCGAGAAGAAAACCAATCAAAAGAATGACGAGCCCGCTAGTCACTTGTGCACATCCGTTGATTCGAAGGTGACAAATTCATCAGCAGCATACCCGATAAAATCGCTCTTGAGAAACTGCGGACCGCCCACCGCTTACTCGCCGCGAAGGATGCGCATGAGTTCGGCGGAGGCGAAAGGAAGGCGGGCACCACGGCGTGAAATAAGGTAAACGTGGCGCGGGATATTGAGCTGGCGAATCTTCAGTTCCTTCATCCACCCGCGGTCGATTTCCCACTGCACGCACATCCGCGGGACGATGGCCACACCCATGCCCATTTGTACGAAGCGCTTGATGCTTTCGATCGTGGGCATTTCGATAGGCATGTTCAGCGCGGCGCGATGACGTGCGAATAATTCGATAACGCGGCGGCGAAAAGGCGATTCGACGATGTGGGCGATAAACGTTTCGCTGGCAAGTTCGGAGACGTCGACTTCCCGCTTTTTTGCAAGCGCGTGCTTGGGCGGCACCACGAGCGTCAATTCGTCTTTCAAGATTTCAGTGGCCTGGAGCTGAGGATCGCGCGGTACAAAGGAGATGGCGCCGAGATCGAGGCGGTAGTTCAGGACTTCGTGGGGAATATCGCGGGAAAACATGCGGTGAACGCGCACCTGAACCCCGGGATGCAGTTCGCGAAATTTGGCGAGGGCGGGAAGAAGGGCGTGAATAGAGCTCTCGTTGACGCCGAGGGAGAGTTCACCGCGGTTGAGGCCTTCGAGTTCGGTGAGGCCTTTTTTGACTTCGTCGCGGAGGTTGATGAGACGCTCGGCGTAATCTCGGAGAAGTGTGCCGGCGTCGGTCAGGCGGACGGGACGAGCGCCCCGAACGAAGAGCGGTTGGCCGAGGGAGTCCTCGAGCTTGCGGATGGCCAGACTGACGGCTGGCTGCGTGCGGTAAAGGCGCTCGGCGGCGCGAGAGAAGCTGCCTTCCTTTGCGACGGTCAGAAACACCTGAAGCTCACCGAGATCCACACATCCTCCAGGCTTCGCCTTTTCGCGGCAGCGCACCGGGACGCGCCAAGTCGCGCCGTTTCAGGCCCCTGCGACTACCGAGGCTCAAAACGGCTTCCCGCGGTGCGACACCGGCGACCCAGTATAAAGCGAAATTATCAAAAGCAGAATAAAGATAAATTGGACCACGCTACCCCCGGCGTGCGTTACTAGAGGCTGGGGGACTTTATGGACACGGTACGGATCTTTGACACCACGCTCCGTGACGGCGAGCAATCGCCGGGCTTTTCGATGAACACCAACGAAAAGCTAAGGATGGCCCGGCAGCTTGCCGCGCTCAACGTGGACGTGATCGAGGCCGGTTTTCCAATCGCGTCGCGAGGCGACCTGGAAGCCGTGCAGATGGTAGCGAAAGAAATCCGCGACGTGCCGATCGCGGCGCTGGCGCGGGCCAAGAAAGAAGACGTGAGCGCGGCGCTGGAAGCCCTGGAGCCGGCGGCAGCGCCGAGATTGCACGTTTTTCTGGCCACCTCTGATTTGCACCTGCGTGTGAAGTTGAACATGACGCGCGAACAGGCATTGGAAGCCATCGCCGCGATGATCCGCTACGGGCGCCAGCATGTAGACGTCGTAGAATTCTCGGCGGAAGACGCCGGGCGGACGGATATTGATTTCTTGTGTCAGGTTTGCCGCCTGGCGGTGGATGCCGGCGCGACGGTCTTGAACCTGCCGGATACCGTGGGGTACGCGGTGCCGGACGAGTACGGCGCGATGTTCACCAAGGTGCGCGAATTCCTGGGCGACCCGGACGGCATCACGCTGAGCGCGCACTGTCACGATGACCTGGGCCTGGCGGTGGCCAATTCGCTGGCGGCGATCCGCGCCGGCGTACGGCAGATCGAATGCACGATCAATGGCATCGGCGAGAGAGCCGGAAACGCCTCGCTCGAAGAAGTCGTGGTGGCCCTGGCGGTACGCAAGGAAAACTTCGGCGTAACGACAGGCATTCGGCTGGATCAACTCTTCCCGGCTAGCCGTCTCCTCACCGAAATTACGGGAGCCCAGGTGGCGCCGAACAAGGCGGTGGTGGGCGCAAACGCGTTTGCACATGAAGCAGGCATCCACCAGGATGGCATCATCAAGAACCCCCTGACATACGAAATCATTTCGCCGCAAACGGTAGGCGTGCCGAATCGCTCCTTGGTGGTGGGCAAACATTCCGGCCGACACGCCTTGCGCCTGACGCTGAAAGATTTGGGTTATGACGCGAGTGATACGGAACTCGTGGAGATTTACAGGCGGGTGACCACACTGGCCGACCAATCGAAGCAGGTACGAGCCCGCGACATCGTGGGCATCGCGCACGAAGTGATCCGCCGACGTCCCGCGGCGATGGCAGCGGAATCGTCTTCCGTTGCCTGATTCACTCGCGGCAACAGAGATTGCGAGGCGGCAGGTCCGACTCTCCGGTAGAGTTTTCCACAGGTCCTGCGGCAACGCAGGATTGTACTAGCTCGGGGATTATCATGAAAAAGAAGATCGTTTTGCTCCCGGGGGACGGCATCGGGCCAGAAGTCACGCGGGCTGCGGCAGCCGTTTTGCGGGAAACGGCTCATGAGTTCAATCATGAATTTGAATTTGTTGAGCTTCCGCTGGGCGGCGCAGCCATTGACGCCGCGGGGACGCCTCTGCCCACCGAGACGCTCGACGCTTGCCGGAAGGCTGACGCCGTGTTTTTGGGCGCGGTTGGCGGGCCAAAATGGGATGCGCTGCCGGTCGGCAAGCGGCCAGAGAGCGGGCTGCTTGGACTGCGCAAGGGTATGGAGCTTTTCGTCAACGTGCGGCCGGTGAAACTCATTGAGCCGCTGCGCGGGCTTTCGCCCCTGAAGCAGGAGAGGCTGGGCGACCTGGACCTGGAAATCGTTCGCGAGCTTTCCGGAGGAATGTACTTTGGAGAGCGCGGCAACGTGGCGGAAAACGGCGTGGAGCGGGCCTGGGACACGGAGTCGTATTCGACGCCGGAGGTCGAGCGGATTGCGGCGTTTGCCTATACCCGAGCAGAAAGCCGCACCCGGCGGCTGTGCTCCGTGGACAAGGCCAATGTCCTGACCAGTTCGCAGCTTTGGCGGCGAACGGTGACGGCCATGAACGCGGTCTACCCTACCGTGAAGCTGGAACACATGTATGTGGACAATGCAGCGATGCAGTTGACGCTGAAGCCGTCGCAATTTGATGTGATGCTGTCGAGCAACATGTTCGGGGACATTCTGAGCGACGCGGCGGCGGCGTTGGTCGGTTCGATCGGTCTCATCCCCTCGGCGAGTTTCGGAAATCGCGCGCCGCTGTTTGAACCGATTCATGGTTCCGCGCCTTCCCTGGCGGGGACCGACAGCGCTAATCCCATCGGTTCGATTCTCAGCGCAACGATGATGCTGCGGGACGCCTTCGGACTGTCGCTCGAAGCGGATTGGGTGGAACAATCGCTGACGCGCGTGCTCACTGCAGGTTATCGCACGCAGGACCTCGCTGAGCCAAAAGCGCGTGTGGTGGGCGGGTCGGTCTTCACGGAAATCCTGAGAGAAGAAATGCAGCGCACGTTTGAACACGCCGAAAGGTATGGCTGGGGCGTGTAGACACCGTCCTACCGGTTTTTCGAACAATGGAACGAAGTGGGCTTACCTTTGAACGGTGAACTGGACGCGGGACCCGCAGGAACCGGCCACTCCTTACCTTACCTTGCGGGAAGCCTGTGAGAATGCTACCTTTACCTTTCTTAAGCAGCCTGGCTAGAGAGCCTGGCAATCTGGTCGCGTGAACGACAGCAGGCTGCGATTCCGTCCTAGAACTGCTTGATTGCAAAATGAGAACGTCTCATAGGATCACGTTTTTCAAACAACCTTATGAGGAACGCGATCGGTGCGGGCTAGCCGCGTACAAGCGATGACCAATGGCATTTCCAACTCGGAACATACGGCCCTCTTCGCGGCTGATAGAAAGACCAGCTATTGGCGCGTCGAAGGCTCCTTGATGGAGCTAGGGGCCCTGCGGCCGGTGGGCTTCTTCACCTGGAATGCGCGAAGCTTCTCTGAGCGCTGGGCGCGACGCGCCGGGATGGCGGGGATGGCACTGGCCCGGCCGTTTGCCTATGCGGCAAGCCGCACTTTCGCCACGCGGTTTTTGCACTCGTTACTCCGAGGCGTGAGCCGCGACCGCTTGGACCTGTTGGGCGAAGAGTATTTCCACTACGTGCTGAAGCCGCAGCTGCGGCAAGGCGCGGTGGAAACGATCGTCGCTGCGGTACGCCAGGGAGAGCATGTCGTGCTGGTTGGGCAGCTGCTCGAAAACATTCTTCGCCCGCTGGCGCGTCATCTCGGAGCGGAATCGTTCCTGGCAAACAGGCTGGAGTACCGCGACGGAAAGGCGACGGGCCGGCTGCTGGACCCCGTGGTGCGCCCGCGGGGACCCCTGGCATGGCTGGGCAGCCGTCCTGTGGATGGTCGAATTCCTCGAGAAAGGCTGTTGAGCCAGCTTGGCTGGACCGAGAAGCCGGATCTTTTGGAAAGGGGCACTCAGCCGACGGCCCGACCGAAGTCTTCGATTAAGAAGCCGGTGGCGCTTTTTGGGGAGGCGCCGCGCGTTGAGGGCTTCTCCGTGCGCAAAGCGCTGGCCAACCGGCACATTCTGCTTGTCGGGGTCACCGGTTTCATAGGCAAAGTCTGGCTCGTGGGTTTGCTCGAAAAGATTCCGGACATCGGCAAGATCACGTTGCTCATTCGGCGCAACCGCACGACTTCGGCGCAGCGACGATTCGAGAAAATCGTCGAGGAGTCGCCGGCGTTTGATACGCTCCACGAGCAACACGGACGAAAGCTTGCCGCCTTCCTAAACGAAAAGGTGGTAGTGGTCGAAGGAGACGTGAACCTGCCCGGCCTGGGCCTAGATGAGGCTACGCAAGCGCGGCTCGAGGAATCGCTCGACTTGATCGTGAACAGCGCCGGCCTGACCGATTTCAATCCGGACTTGCGTGATGCTCTTTCCTCAAACGTGGATTCAACCGTGCATTTGCTCGGATTTCTACGGAAGTGCAAGGACGCCGGGCTGATGCATCTTTCGACTTGCTATGTGGCGGGCATGCGCGACGGGCACGTCGGCGAGCAGCTGCAAGACAATTACAATCCGGCGAAGGACTCACATTTCGATGCGGAAAATGAGATTGCCTCGCTGCGCGAGCGGATCCGGCGCATCGAAGCGCGCGCGGAGAGCCCCGAGTTGAGCAAAGCGCTTCGCCGGCAAGCTCTCGGACGAGGCGGGGACGAAGCTGCGGCGCCTGCGGCGGAACTCGAGGGCGTTGTGCGGCGCAACCGCGCGCGCTGGGTGCGCAACCGGCTGACGCACGTGGGCATGCGCCGCGCGCAACATTTGGGTTGGCCCAACACTTATACGTTCACAAAGAGCTTGGGCGAATCGATTCTGGCGCGCCATGGCAAAGAGCTTCCGATTGCCATTGTGCGCCCGTCGATCGTGGAGAGCTCGGAGCGCTCGCCGTTTACCGGTTGGAACGAGGGAATCAACACCTCGGGACCGCTGTCGTACCTGCTGGGCACAAACTTCCGCCAGCTTCCGTCGAATGAGCGGAAATGCCTGGACGTGATTCCCGTGGACATGGTGTGCCGCGGGATGACCTTGATTGCCGCCGCGCTGGTCACGCGGCGGCATGCGCGGCTGTATCAGCTGGCGACTTCGGCAATCAATCCGGTCAACATGGGACGCAGCATTGAGTTGACCGGGCTCGCGCACCGCAAGCATTACCGCAGCTCGCAGACCATTGAGAACTGGCTAAAGGTGAAGTTCGAGACCATCCCCGTCTCGAAGCAACGCTACGAGAGGTTGTCGATTCCCATGCAGAAAGCGGTGGTCTCTGGCATCAATCGCGCAGCCACAACTCTACACCTCAAGAAAGCGCCGTTTGCCAAGGCGGAGCGCGATCTGATTCGGGCGGAAAAACTGATCGAGCTTTATGAGCCTTTCATTCTTCACAATGAACATGTCTTCGAGTGCGAAAACGCGCGGCTGCTTTCTGCCGCGCTGCCGCCGGGGGAGCGGGCGCTTTTCGATTTCACGCCGGAAGAGGTGGACTGGTGGGATTACTGGATTAACGTGCACATCCCAGCTTTGCGGCGCTGGTGCTACCCCCTGATGGAGGGGCGGCCGCTTGAAGCGCGCGAGCCGCGCGCCCTCGAGTGGAACGGCAACGGCCAGCCTGCGGAGCATGAAGCTCTTTCCAAAGCGGCGCCGTCGTCCGATTGACCATGGCGACCTTCGTAACCGGCTCGACCGGCTATCTGGGCAGCTACGTGGCGGCGGGGCTCCTCGCGGGGCACGGCGAAAAGCTGAATTTGCTGGTTCGCGCGAAAACAGAAGAAGCAGCGCGCGAGAGGCTCTGGTCTTCCCTGCAACTGCACTTTGACTTTCCGGAATTTCTCGAATACCTCGCCTCGCGCGTGCGCATTTTTCGCGGAGACTTGACCAGCGAAGAATTCGGCCTCCCGGTCGACGAATATCAAGCGCTGGTAGATACCACCGATTCGCTGATTCATTGCGCGGCTTCGTTGAACCGCAAATCGGAGAAGCAGTGCCTGAATGTGAACCTGCGCGGCACGCTAGAAGTAATTCAACTGGCGCGGCGGGCGCAGGACCGCCACGGTTTGCGCAGGTATTCGCACGTCTCGACGGTGGCGGTCGCGGGAAAAAGGAAAGATGAAATAGTGACGGAGGACAAAGCCATCAACTGGGAGAGCTCCGACTACGACCCCTACGCGCGCACAAAAAAGTTTTGCGAGCACATGGCGAACCGCTGGCTCCCGGAAGTGCCGAAGACGATCTTCCGCCCCTCCATTGTGCTGGGAGACAGCGGGCGGCCCGAGACGTCACAATTCGATATGGTGCAAGCGGTGCACTTCCTCGCGAGGTTGCCGGTGCTTCCGCTGCGGCCTCACGATAGAATCGACATTGTGCCAGCCAACTACGTCGGTAAAGCAGTGGTCACCATTCATCAAAGAGACACGCCCGCCCATGGGATCTATCACCTCTCGTCTGGAAGGGGATCGCTGACCTACGCGGAAATAACCGAAGCGATCGCCGAGGCGGGCGGAATGCGCAGGCCTTTGTTCTGGCCGTGGCTTGGCGGACCATTTTCGCGGGCGGTGAATTGGACGGCAAAGCGCGGCGGCGCGGTCGGGCACGCGGCATCCCTGTTGAAGGTATTCTGGCCGTATTTGGATTGGAATACGGTGTTCGATAACTCGCGGGTGGTCGCGGAGTTGGGCGAGGCGCCCGCAAAATTCTCGACCTATGCCGCGGGGCTCTTGAAATTCAGCCGAGAAAATCATTTTCGCTATCCGGCAAGGCCCTGGCCAGGGAATGCCGGCGCGGCGAGGACCGCGGTGGGGAGAGCGAGCGCATGACGGACTTCCTCCTCGTCGCATGGGTGAGCGCGCTGATCGAGTTGCGGCGCTTTGGCTGGATGCTCGGTCTGGGCAAACCCTGGAGCGCCGGCGAAAGACTGAAACTGCTGTTCGCGGGATACAACGGCACGCGCAATACCGGCAGCGATGTGCGTGTCGAGGAAATGTTGCGGCAGGTGCGTCACGTGCTAGGAGCGGACAACGTCGACTTGAGCGTAATGACGCAGGATTTTGGCCGAACCAAAGGCTATTTTCAGGGCACACGGCAGGTTCATCTGCCCGACGTCTTTCCGCCGTTCTTGTTTCACGAGGTGCGGCAGAACCACGGGGTCATCGCGTGCGAAGGCTCGATGTTCAAAAGCAAGTTCGCCAACGCGTTGACAACGATGATGATCGGTTCGCTCGGGCTGGCCTCCGCGGAAAACAAACTTTCGATCGGCTACGGAGCCGAGGCCGGGCACATGGACGGCTTGGTCGAATCCATGTGCGGGCGGTACATCAAAGATTCGTTGGTCATCACGCGCAATGTGGAATCGCAACTGCTCTTGAGTTCTCTGGGGATTCCCACGGAGCTTGGCACCGACACCGCGTGGACGTTTGAGCCGCACCCGCCGGAGTACGCGAGAAAGACGCTTTGCCGGGCGGGCTGGGATGAAAAGACGCCGATTCTCGTTTTATGTCCCATTCATCCCTTTGTGTGGCCAGTAAAAGCTTCGGTGGCGAAGTACGTCGCTCGAGCGACAACGGGAGCCTACAAGGACAGCCAATACCGGACCGTTTATTTCTTTCAGTCCGGATCAGAAGTCGAGCAGAAGTACAATCGCTACATCTCTGCGTTTACCAAGGCGACGCAAGCTTTCTTGCGGCGGCACCGGGTATTCCCGATCCTCGTGGGGATGGAGCGGCTCGACGCCGATGCCTGCCGGAAGATCGCGGAGCAGCTCCCTGGCACTCCGGTATTTGACCCCGACGACCATGACATGTTCGAGCTCGTTTCCATCTTGCGGGCCGGTTCGTACATGGTTTCTTCGCGCTACCACGGCATCGTGACCTCCATGCCGAGCCTGGTAGCTTCGGCGGGCGTGACCATGGACGAGCGCATCCGGAACCTGATGCGTGAACGCGGCCATCAACATCTGTTGCTGACCGTGGATGACCCGGAACTCGAAGCGAAGCTGCTCGACGTCATGGAAGCGTTGGTGAGGGAGGCGGAGGGCATCCGCGAAGGAATCGGGCAGACGGTGGTGCACAATCTCAAAGTGATGGCGCGCATGGGCACGTTTTTGGAAAACGCCGTGTGTCGCCAGTATCCGGACTTCCCCATCCGCGGCGGAGTGCTTTCCTGGGAAGACTACCTGCCGCCGCTTGGCGAGAACCTGCTTCACCTTATGGAGCGCTTCGACTCGTCTGCGGCCACGCTCGCGGCGGCTCACTGATTCCTCATGCCAAATTTTCTTGAAAGTCTTTTCGCGCAGTTGAACAGGGCAGACACCCGAGTTGTGCTGCGGGAAATTCGTGGCGAGCAATTTGTCGGTGTGACCGGAAGCGAATTGCTTCGCCAGGTTCGAATAGTGCGGGCGTTTCTGCGCCATTCCGGGATTCAGCCCGGAGACCGCTGCGCGTTGCTCGGGCCGAATTCCATCGCGTGGGTTGCGGTTGATCTGGCGCTGATGGCCGAGGGCGTAATTGTCGTGCCGCTTTATTCACGCCAGGCGCCGGGCGAACTCGCCGGCATGGTGAAAGATTGCCAGCCGCGATTGCTTTTTGTCAGCGACGCGGCGCTTGGAGACGCGGTCGCGCAGGCGTGGCGCGGGGCGCCGCCGCGAGTCACGCTGGACCAAGCGCTGAAGGAAGATGTGTCCGAACCTGCCGCTCCCGACCGGGCCATTCGGCGCGCGGATTGTGACATCGTCACGATTATTTACACCTCCGGAACTTCCGGCGAGCCCAAAGGCGTATGCCTCAATGTGGGAAACGTGAACTACATGCTTGGGCGAACCACCGAACGCCTCGGACAGTTGATGGCGGCCACGGGCGGAGTCGGACCGGAACGCGTTTTTCACTACCTGCCCCTTAGTTTTGCGGCGTCGTGGTTGCTGCTGCTTTCCTGCCTCACGCGCGAGACGACACTGACGCTTTCCACCGACCTGAGCCGGCTCGCGGATGAAATCCGTCTCTCCTCCCCGAACTACTTCCTGAATGTACCCGCATTGCTGGAACGCGTGCGTCGCGGCGTGCAAGAAGCGCTTGCCAAGCGCGCTGCGCCGGTCCGCTCCCTATTTGAAAAGTCGCAAGCAGCGTGGCAGCGGCGAGACGCGGGGCCCGCGAGTCCTTCGGACAAGATTTGGGTCTGGCTAGCGAAGAAACTCATCTTCGGCAAAATCAAGGAGCGTTTTGGGGGCGACCTGCGCGCGCTGATTTGCGGTTCGGCACCGCTTGCACTCGAGACGCAACAGTTTTTTCAGATGCTCGGCGTTCCCGTGTTACAAGCGTACGGACTCACGGAAACCACCGGTGTCTGCACGATGGATGATCCGCGGGAAGCCGCACAACCCGGTTACGTCGGCTCCGCAATTCCCGGAATTGAGATGAAGGTCGGCGAGCACGACGAGATTATGACGCGCGGGCCGCATATTTTCCCTGGCTATTGGAACCGCCCCGAGGAAACAGCGCGGGTGCTCGAGGATGGCTGGTTCCGAACCGGCGATCAGGGCGAGATGAACGCTGGCGGGAAATGGCGCATCCACGGCCGGATTAAGAACCTGATCGTGCTGAACTCCGGGCATAAAGTTGCGCCCGAGCCGATGGAGGAGAAAATTGCGCGGCTCCTTCCCGCGGCCCGGCACGTGGTGATTGTGGGAAACGGCCGCAGCTACCTTTGCGCGCTGATTGCGGGAACGGCTACGCCAAACGCGGTTCAGGAAGCGCTCGAGGTAGTGAATCGCGAACTTCCGCATTACCGCCAGGTCAGAGATTTCAAGCTGATCGGCGATGCGCTCACGCCGGAAAGCGGGCTGCTGACGGCAATGGCCAAGCTTCGCCGCGACGCCGTCAGCGCGCGCTTCGCCTCCGAAATCAACGCGATGTACGAAGACAGGAAACAGCGCGAAGCCGTCAGCAGGCAGCACGCATGAAGAGCTTTAAGGGCAAGACGCTGCGCTGGGAATGGCGCGACGGGTGCATCGAACTGACGCTTGACCATGCGCCTGCCAATGAAATCGGCACGGCCATGCTTGAGGAGTTGGAAATATTTGTTGGCGCCTTTGGCGCGCTCGCCGTCGAAACTCACTCTTGCATTATCGCAAGCGGCAGAAAATCTGTTTTTTCCGCCGGGGGAGACCTGCGCGAACTCTATCATCATGCGATTTCGGTTCCTGAAGGCGAACGTCCAAGAGGAATTCGCAGCTTTCTGGAGCGCGTTCACGCCGTTATGAACGCGATAGACACGGCTCCATTTGTCACCATTGCAGCGGTGCACGGAGCTTGCCTTGGCGGTGGACTCGAGCTCGCGCTCGCTTGCGACATCATTATTGCCGACAAAATGGCGCGCTTTGCTTTTCCGGAGCTGCGCCTGGGGTTCATTCCCGGATTCGGAGGCGTCCCGCGCCTGAAACGCGATCTGGGCAACGCCGTCGTGCGAGATCTGCTGTTTACGGGCCGCACACTCAATGCGAGTCGCGCGCACGCCGTGGGCCTCGTGGCACAGCTTGCCGGTGAAGGAGAAGCTCTGCCCATCGCACAGTCCGCGGCCACGCAAATGTCAAAATATGATCCGGTGGCGCGCGCGGCGGCCAAGGAGTTCATGAAACCAATTCCGCACGATGAGTTGCAGCAGGAGATTGATATTTTCTGCGAACTTTTTGTCCGGCCCGAAGTCATGGCTGCCCTGAAGAAATTCGTCGAAGACTCTGGCCCTATGCCCTATCTGCCCTAGCTCGGAACACCCTATGAGAGTTCTAGGCGTTGATCACGTACAGATTGCCATGCCAAAAGGAAGTGAAGACCGGGCGCGCGGCTTCTATGGCGAAGTGCTCGGCATGAAAGAGATTCCCAAGCCGCAAGCGTTAGCCGGACGTGGCGGTTGCTGGTTCGCCGCCGGAGCGGCGCAGGTGCACCTGGGGGCTGAGGAAGACTTTCGTCCGGCCAAGAAGGCGCACCCCGCATTGCTCGTCGAAGGATTGGACGAGATCCTCGCGAAATGCCGAGCCGCCGGGCTGCCGAGCAGGCCGGATGCGCAGATTGACGGGCGCCGCCGCGTACACGTTTTTGACCCCTTCGGGAATCGCCTGGAGTTGCTGGAAGCGAACCACGGCTGAACGGGGACGGGGTTTTTCTTCTTTCCGGGAGAGTGATAGATTCTCCAGAGAGATATGCGCACGCTCGAACAAACGACCCAGGAAGTGCTCGATCTGGCGGCCAAACATTTTCAATTGCCCCCCGAATCGCTCGCGCCGGAAGACGATTTTTTCACAAAGCTGGGAATTGACAGCCTGCAAACACTGGAGATGCTTTCGCGCCTCGAAAATCATTTCGGCATCGAACTGCCCGATTACGAGGTCCAAGGCGTGAGCGACTTCAAGACCCTAGCCGAACGCATTCACTCCCGCCTGTGAGCGAGCCGCTTCAGCCACAGCGGCCGTGTCAAACGAAGATTGAGAGAAGACCCTCGGCTGAATCCACAACGCGGCGGCAGCTCGACCGGCCGAGTCATGAATGTGCGATTGAGGCCCAGCGACGTCTTGGCCCCGGCCTCCCGCAATCGATTAACAAAGCGGTGCTACCAACTTCAATTCCCCTTTATCGCTCGAGGGCATCACAAAATTTATTCTCCGAAATTATCTGTTGCCTGCGCGTCTCTATGGCTGACTTTTTTCACCAATGCTGGATCTGAGCAACTATCAATCCATCGGCGCAGCGCTGAAGGATGCGCTGGACCGCTTCGCAGAGGAAGTGTGTCTGATTGAGGCTGACCGCGAGCGCGACAAGGAGCGCCTGACGTATGGCGATTTCAAGGCGCGCGCTCATCCGCTGGCGAAAGCCTTCGAGGACGCAGGCTTCTCCGCTGGAGACCGCGCCAGCATCATCATGACGAATCAGTCCAAGTGGCTGATTTCGGCTTATGCCGTTTTCTTTGCAGGTGGCGTGCTGGTTCCGCTCGACTATAAGCTCACGCCCGATGAACAGTGGCAGCTCCTCAAACATTCGGGGGCGTCCGTGCTGATCACCGAATATCCCATCTGGCGGCAACTCAGCGCCTCGGGAGGACGCGCATCGGCGAACGTGCCAACGGTTCTTGTGACCGAAGCTCCCCCCGACGCGGAACTCTCAGGCGCGCGGCGCTGGGAAGAATTTCGCGGAACGGGTGAGCCGGTATTCGTTCCGCGCACACGCGAAGACACCGCCTGCATCGTGTACTCTTCGGGAACCGGCGGCCGGCCCAAGGGCTGCATGATGACGCACGAAAACTATTTGGAGCAGTGCGTCGCGCTGACTTCGCTCTACCCCTTTTGGCCTGGGATGCGTTATCTCAGCATTTTGCCGACCAACCACGCCATCGATTTCATGGTGGGATTTTTCGGACCCTTCACTTGCGGCGCGGCTGTCGTGTATTTGCGCACCTTGCGACCCGAATATGTGCGCGAAGCTTTTCCGAAGTACAGGATCACCTACGTCAGCCTTGTGCCCTTGGTCCTGAAGAATTTGCAGAAAGGTCTGGAGACGCGCTTCAAGGCACTGCCTGCAGGCAAAAGGAGAGTCTTCAATGCGCTGGTGGCCATCAACAAAGCTGTGACCAAAGGTCGGCCACGCCTGGGGATCAGCCGTCTGCTGTTGAAGCAAGTGCACGAAGCGTTTGGCGGCGAACTCCGCGCCATCATTGTGGGTGGGGCGTTCAGCGAGCCGCAAACGTTGCAGTTCTTCTACGACCTTGGGATTCCGGTGGCCAATGGCTACGGCCTAACCGAGGCGGGCACGGCCATCACCGTCAATGATCTCAAACCGTTTCGCGCAGATACCGTTGGCAAACCGCTGCCCGGGATGGAAGTGCGCATCATGAACGCAGCCAGTGATGGCATTGGCGAGGTCGCCGTCCGCAGCAAAACGGTAATGGAGGGTTATCTCAACGATCCGGAACTCACCGCCGAGACGATTGTCGATGGCTGGCTGATGACCGGCGACCTGGGAAGATTCGACGAGCACGGCCACTTGCAGCTCGCCGGGCGCAAGAAAAACATGATCGTCACCGAGGAAGGCAAGAATATCTACCCCGAAGACATTGAAAGCGCTTTCGAGGGCCTTCCCGTAAAGGAATTCTGCATTTTTGCGGCCAACTACATCTGGCCCAAGCGTTCCATGACCGGGGAACAGCTTGTGCTCGCGCTTCATCTGGAACCGGGCGAACGACTTGATCACAAGCTTCGCGCCGAAATCAACGCGCGCAACCAACGCCTGCTAAACTATAAGCGGATTCACGGGGTCGTTCTTCTCGAGGAGGATTTTCCTCGAACGGCTTCTCTGAAGATCAAGAGAAATGTTCTGGCGGAGCGTCTTGCGAAGCTGGATCGCGCCGCTGCGATGCAACCCTTGTGATTCTTCTCGCTGGTCTAGGCTGAGAATTCTGTGTTTTCTTCACATTACACAAGGCCGAGATCGGACGTTCCAATGCAACGATTTTTCGCTATCGTGAACCCCGCTGCCGGGGGCGGCCGCTCCGCGAAACTCGCGGGACCGGCGCTTGCGCGCCTGCGTCAAAACAAATTGCAGGTGGACAGCGTGGCGTCGACTGGCCCGGGACACGCTGTCGAGCTTGCCCGCGAAGCCTATGATCAAGGCTATCGCCAGTTTCTCGCGGTCGGCGGCGATGGGACAGCACACGAAATCCTGAACGGCGTATTTGCGGGCCGCAAATCCGTGGAGCCCGTCACGCTGGGATTCCTTCCCCTGGGAACCGGCAATTCCTTCCTGCGCGATTTCTCGACGAACGGCGCCGAGGCTTCCGCCCAGGCAATTTTGGAAAATCGCAGGCGCGCCATTGATCTGATTCGTCTGAATCACGCCACCGGTGAAATTTTTTCCTTCAACCTTCTCAGCGTCGGCTTTACCGCAGACGTCGCGGCTCTGGCCAACCGCACGTTCAAGCCGTTCGGCCCGTTGGGCTACCTGCTCGGGGTATTCGTCCGCGTCGTGCAGTTGCACCGCCGTTGCTTCGCGCTGCGGTGCGACCAAGACCAGGAATGGGACGAACGGCGTTCGCTGTTTCTCGCGTTCAACAACAGCAAGTACACGGGTGGGACCATGTTGATCGCTCCGCAAGCCGATCCGGCAGACGGTTTGATCGAATTTGTCCGCTGGGGGCCCATTGGGCGGCTGGGCCTGCTGCGTAACTTGCCCCGGCTCTATGATGGATCGCATGTCCATCATCCGCTCGCTTCGCGACGTGCGGTGCGCCACGTGGAATTCAACGTGGCTGAGCCAGTGGATGTCATGATCGACGGCGAAGTCGCAACATTGGAGTGCCGTTCGCTCGACATTATTCCCGCAGCGGTTGATATTTTCCTATGAAAAAAGGCTGGTTCGTTCTGCGCAGCATCCTTCTCTGGCTGGTGAGCGGATTACACTTCTTCCTGCTGGTGCCCGTACTTGTTTTTCTGGGGGTTTTTCTCGACAGTCGCAAACACGATGGCCTTCAGCGGGGTCTGTGCCGGCGAATCGCCTTTCTTTCGGGAGCTAAGGTCGAGGTTCGCCAGTCATCTGGCTTCGATCCGAACCGCACTTCGTTCTTTTTTTCGAACCACGTCAACCTTTTTGATCCGTTCATGCTGTACTGTGCCATTCCGCAGTTTGTGCGCGGCTGGGAACTGGAATCACACTTCAAGATCCCCGCCTACGGCTGGCTGATGAAACGCTTCGGGAACGTTCCCGTGCCGGACTTGCGGCGTCCGTCCGATTTAAAGCGGATGTGGCGACTCACGCAAGAAGCCATTAACGCCGGCACCAGCCTGGTCATTTTCCCTGAGGCCAAGCGAACTCGCGACGGTCAAGTACTGGAATTCCAGGATGGCGGCTTTCGCGTCGCGCAACAGCTCGCCATTCCCATCGTCCCGGTGAGCCTTGTTGGCTCGTTCCGGCATTTCCGTACGGGGCACTGGATGCTCTGGCCAGGAAAAATAACCATCTACTTGCACGATACCATCGAGACGAAAGGTCTCAGCAAGGAGGACGTGCCCGCGCTGCGCGAGCGCGTGCGTCAAATTGTTGCCGCGCCCGTGGATGAAGCGTGCAAAATGCACAACGGAGAAGCGGGGCGGAGTTTGGAAGTTCAGCTTAGAGGCGACCGTTTGTAAGGACCTTTCTTGGCCCGGTTCTCTAAGCCCCCTCCTTTTCCCAACGGCCCTTCTTTGTTTTGCGCCCCAACCCCATGGTTCGCCCTGTAAGGACATGAAATTCGAGCACCACATACGGTGCATGATGAGACCGGAGGAGGCTTGTTTGTGCCGCATGCCTTGCATCGGGTTCTTTTTCTGAGGGAGAACACCAGACTGCTGCGACCGTTGAAGCTGATTCAGAGGGCCATTGGGAAGTTCAAAATATTACGAGTGGCGACTACAGATCAGTTGTGGAACGGGCCAGCCGCCACGCGGAAACCCACCGCCGTTGATGCCGGCACTTTCATCCGAGTGGAAATAGGCTTCCGCCGTAGAAGCAGCCGCGACGCTAGAGCGAAAGCTTGATTCCGGGCAAGGTACGCCCAGCCTTGGTTTCCTGCCAGGTAAAAACAATGCGGTGAATCACGGTGATGGTGGACACGACCGCAATCACCCACAACACCGGCCCCATGCGATTGAACAGCCCACCGATGATCAGCAGCACCAGGCGCTCTGGCCGCTCCATGAATCCGACTTTGCACAGAGGAATCAGCGATTCGGCCCGGGCACGTGCGTAGCTCACCATCACCGAGCCCGCCGTCGCTACCGCCGCAAGTATCACGTACGGCGTACGTCCGCTGACGGAGTAGTACACCAGCAAGCCCATGTACAGCGCCATGTCCGCGTAACGGTCGAGGGTCGAATCGTAAAACCCGCCAAACGCCGTCACGCGGTTCTGTTTCCGCGCCACCTGGCCGTCCAGCATGTCCAGAAATCCGGCGCAAAAAATAATGATGGCCGCCGTGCGAAATCCGCCGACGGAAAAAAAAACCGCAGCCCCGAAGTTCACCAGCAAGCCGAGAAAAGTGAGAATGTTTGGATTGATCCCCGTTGCCGCAATGGCTCCGACGATCTTGTCGAGCAGCCACTTGCTCCCAATGCCAATTGCCCCGGTGAAGGTAGCCATATGCTGTGAATAGTCTCTCAGACTGACTTCATTTTGCGAAATGGACGCGAGCGTTCAAGGTGGGCGGCATCGTACACCACCGTGAGTTGGCCCGGCAAATTTGGTTTGTGAAAGCCCAGCGTAGGTGTCGTTTGCTTTCGCTCAAACGGCAAGCATACAATTGTCCGCGTCTAAAAAAGCAAGATCCGGTCTGGCGGGCGCTTCGTTGGCCCGGCAGACTCTGTGCGAAACCATTTTGGTTCTGAGCTCTCTGCGGAAGCGGCCAAGAATTTCTTGACGCTCGTTTTCTCTCCGCTTAGATTCGCAGAGTCATAATTGAGGTTTGACGAAATGGATGCATCTGTCAGCCGTCGCCGTTTCCTGGCTCAAGGAGCCGGTGGACTTTCTGCCGTCTGGCTTTCCGCACACTGGCCCGCCCTCCAGGCGGCAGCCACACACGCACGCCAAGCCGTGCAATCGGCTACGCCAGCCAAATTTCAGTTCTTCAGCGCGAACGAAGCCAAAGAGATTGACGCCATCACCTCGCGCATTATTCCGAGCGACGAGACCCCGGGAGCGCACGAAGCCGGCGTGGTTTACTTCATCGATCGCCGCCTTACCACTTTTGGCGTCGACGATCAGAAGACCTATCGCGAGGGCTTGCCGGAGTTGCAAGCCAAAGTCGCAGAGATGTTCCCCGGTACTTCCAAATTCTCCGCGCTGGCGCCCGGACAGCAGGACGAAGTTCTGCATTCCTTCGACGAGCAGAGTCCACACGGGCGGCGGCGCAGGTTCCGCACGAGTCCCGGCGCCCAAAGCTTTTTTGAGACGGTGCGCCAGCACACCATCGAGGGATTCTTGATCGATCCTGATTATGGCGGCAACCGTGATGGCACAGGCTGGAAAGTGATCGGCCGGGACCGTGAACACATGTTTCAGCCGCCGTTTGGCTATTACGACAAGGGCTATCCGGGTTGGGAAGCCGCAGCAAAGGAAGAAGCGAAGGAAGTGGAGAAGAAATGACCGCAGACCAGCCCAAGTATAAGACTTCCGACGAAGTGGATTTCGTCATTGTCGGCTCGGGCGCTGCCGGCGGCGTTCTGGCCAAAGAGCTTTCTACCAACGGGTTTCGCGTCGTGGTTCTCGAACAGGGCCCGTACCTGACCGAAGCCGATTTCACGCACAATGAAATCGAGATCCTGACCCTGGACAAGCTGACCAATCATCCCAACCTGCAACCGACGACGGTTCGCAAAACGCCGGACGAGAAGGCCAAGCCCCAGCGCGCCCTTGTTTACGGCCGCTGCGTAGGCGGCACCAGCGTGCATTTCACGGCGAACTACTGGCGGTTCCACGAGATTGATTTCATCGAGCGCAGCAAAGTGGGATCGATTCCCGGATCGACTCTTGTCGATTGGCCCATCAGCTACGCGGATCTCGAGCCCTATTACACCAAAGTGGAATGGGAGATTGGCGTTTCCGGCTTGGCCGGCGCAAGTCCGTTCGATCCTCCTCGCTCGAAGCCTTACCCCATGCCGCCGCTTCCGGTGAAATCCTCGGGAGTACTCTTTGAGCGCGCCGCCCGAAAGCTGGGCTGGCATCCCTTCCCTGCGCCCATGGCGATTCTTTCGCAGCCGCGGCCCGGCCGGAGCGCTTGTGTCCAATGTGGTTTTTGTCTGAGCTTCGGCTGCGAGGTCGGCGCAAAATCCAGCTCGCTGGTTGCCGCGATTCGCGTGGCCGAGCGCACCGGCCGTTGCGAGATTCGCCCGAATTCCTACGTCCATCGCATCGAACTCGACTCCAACGGGCGGGCCACCGGTGTGGTGTATTTTGACGAAAAGCGCAATACGCATCTTCAAAAAGCCAAAGCCGTAGTAGTTTGCGCGAACGGCGCCGAGACGCCGCGCCTGCTACTTCTTTCCGCAAGCAAGCAGTTCCCTGACGGTCTTGCGAATTCGAGTGGCCTGGTCGGCAAAAACCTGATGTTCAACAGCGGTGGCACCGTCACTGGCGTTTACGAGCAATCGCTCAACGACTACAAAGGTTACTGTGTCAGCCGCGTGCTGCATGATTTTTACGAACTCGACCGTGACAAGGTGGGCTTCTGCGGCGGAGGCGGTCTCGACGCGCGCTACGACTTCACCCCTATTTCCTTTGCTTCCGGAGGAATGCCGCCGGAAACTCCGCGCTGGGGCAAGGAATTCAAGGCCACCCTGGCGCACAACTTCACTCGAACGATGGAGATTTTCTGTCATGGCACTTCCCTGCCCGTCGAGAACAATTCCTTTTCGTTGGATCCAGACCTGAAGGACGCCTGGGGATTGCCCGCGCTGCGGCTCACTTACAAAGACCATCCCGACGACCTGAAACTCTCCAACTGGCTCTTTGAGCGCGCGCACGCCGTTCACGAAGCCGCTGGCGCGGTCAAGAAGTGGAGTTTCCCGGTGCAGGAACAACAGTTTGGCGTGCATCTTCTCGGCACCTGCCGGATGGGCAATGATCGGAAAACTTCGGTTATCAACGCGGACCATCGCACCCACGATGTGAAAAACCTTTTCTTGTGCGACGGCAGCAGCCTGGTCACCTCCGGACGAGGCCAGCCGACGATGACCATCATGGCGCTCGCGTTCCGCGCCTCCGACCGCATCACCGCACTAGCCAAGCACGGGGAACTTGGCGGATAGGTTCCGCGGGATTTCATTGGCCTGCTGCAACCAGTTGGCGAGCGCTTTCGTCACATATCCTGCGAGGGTTGAATCCATGAATGCATATCGTTGGAAGGCGTGGTTTTACGTCTGCGGGACTTCGTTGCTTACGCTCGTGATGATTGCCGGGACGCGCGCGCAATCGACTCCGCCAAAAGGTCCGTCAGAAGGCACGACAGCCGCCCCGCCAAAGCTTGCGGAAGAAGAATACAAAAACATTCAGGCGCTCAAGGGAATACCGGCCGACCAGGTCATACCGTCGATGCAGTTCATCGCCGCTTCGCTGGGCGTCGAATGCGAATACTGTCACGTCGCTCGCGCTTTTGAAAAAGACGACAAGAAGCCGAAACTCGCGGCGCGCAAGATGATCAGCATGATGATGGCCATCAACAAGGAGAACTTTGAGGGCCATCGCGAAGTTACCTGCTACTCCTGCCATCGCGGCTCGCCAGACCCCGTAGCCACGCCGATGATCACGGCGGAAGAGCCGAGGCGAGAAGCAGCGGACGCCGCCAAGGCCGGCGAAGGCAAACCGGTTTTTCCGCCAGCCGATCAGCTTCTCGATAAATACGTCAGCGCGATTGGCGGAGCCGAAGCGCTACAGAAAGTCTCGAGCCGGGTCGAAAAAGGCACGCTCACGGCGTTCGGCGGCCAGCATTTCCCGGTTGATGTTTATTCCAAGGCGCCCGACAAACGTCTCTCGGTGATGCATCTCCCCAATGGCGATAGCCTTACCGCTTTCGACGGAACGCAGGGCTGGCTAAGCGTTCCCGGACGCGTGCATAGGATGACCGCAGCAGAAAATGCCGCGGCACGCATCGACGCCGACCTTTATTTCCCTGTGCATGTGAAAACGCTTTGCGAAAAATTTCGGGTGAACGCGGGTGAAAAAATCGACGGGCACGATACCTATCTCGTCGTAGGACTCAAGGAAGGGCAACCTCCGCTCCGTCTCTACTTCGACAAGGATTCTGGCCTGTTGCTTCGCCTCGTACGCTATGCGGAAACCGCACTGGGCCGCAATCCCACGCAGATTGATTATGCGGATTATCGCCAAGCGAATGGCCTGAAGGTCCCGTTCCGGTGGACGCTCTCTCGCCCTGGCAACCAGTTCACGATTCAGGTGGAACAACTCCAGGAGAATGTTCCCGTGGACGACGCCAAGTTTTCGCCGCCACCCGAACCGCCGCCGGCCGCACAAAAGCCTGCGGCGCCCTAGCACGCTTGTCGAACTTCCGGAGGCAGGCGCGATGAGGAGACGGGTGATTCCTCGATCCCCATTCGTGTCTTAGAAGTGGAACGCCAACCCTCCTACGAAATTCCCGCGATGCTGGTATTGCGACACCTTCGCCGTGTAGCAGCCGTAGAAAGGATCGCAGTAGGTCGCCAGGCCGGAATTCGCATAGGTGGGCATGTAGCGTGCGTCTCCCCTGAAAGAAAGGTAGCGGGTCAGCCTATATTTCACGCCACCGCCAATGCCGTAGGAAAAGTCCAGACGCGTCGGGTTGCCACCGCTGTTGAATTCGTGGGTGAAGCCCAGGCTCCCGGCGAAATAGGGGCGCCACTTGTACTCATCGCCGAGAAACATGTAAAGTGCGCCAAATTGAAACTGATCCACGCTTGAATCGTAAGCTTTCATATACGGTGCACCCGGAGCTTGCTGCACGCTGTAGGAAGTGAGATTCCGGTTCCACATGAACTCGAATTGGGCGTTAGAGGTGATCGAATAGCCGATGAACGTGCCAAAACTTGTCGCGCCGTTAATGCGCAGGTCGTTTACCGTTACCGTGGTTGACGTGGGGCTAAGTGGATAGGAGCCGCTCGTCTGATAACCAACGAACGGCGTGAATTCCCATTTTTCCAATCTGCTGCCCCCGTACTGCGCCATCGCCGGCGCGCTCGCCGCGAGGCAAACCAATCCTCCGAGCAGGCATATCATCCCGACTCGCATCTCTTCTCTCCTGTTCTTCCGTCTGAACGAACGTAACGATCAAACGTGCACGCCAACCCACTAAGGTTAGGATGCACTTCGCCTTTCCCGCGTTTCAGCCGAGAGGTAGTGGGCGGCCTGTGGCATCATTCCGGTCCGGACGCTGCCGAATTTCAGCCGCATCAATGCAAAGACAAAGCCGATTCCCAGCGCCATCAGTGTAAAACACCTGACGGAATACCGCTGAGGGCCAGCTCACCGGAGGCGTGCGCGGCCCGGTTCACCGTGCGTCGTTGACGAGAGTCAAATCTGGAGGCGCTGCCAGTTTCGCGACTTCATCCACCAATAGGAAATGAAGAGGCAAACCGCCCAGGCAATGGGCAAGGAGAGCCAGACCCACTCGACGGGCCAGCGCAAAGGGATGGCGGTAAGGTAGGCGATGCCCAGCATCGTTGCGGTCAGTACGAACTCGATGCCGAGCGCTGCGAGAGTGTCGCCGGTTCCCAGGACCGCGCCGAACCACATTTCTCCAGGGATGGCAACTAGCATCGCCAAAGCGACCACGCGAAGGCTTGCACCGCCGTTCCCAAGAAGTCCCCATTCCGAAGCGAACACGCCAAAGAACCAACGGGGAATACACAGGGCCAGCAAAAGGAACGGTGCAGTGACGAGGAGAGCGCCGCGGATGGCGTCGCGCAGCAGCGTTCCGATGCGCTCGGGCTGGTTTCTGCCAATGAAGCGGCTCACCAGGGAATACGACGTTTCCGCGAAGCCTTCGGTGGGAATCCAGAAGACGATGTGGCAGGTGTAAACGATATTGGCGATGGCCAGCGCTTCCAAGCTGACGCGTTCGAGAATTAAGAAGAACAGAAACCAACGAATGACTTCGAGAGAGCGCTGGGCGGAGATGGAAGCAGAAATGCGACTTAAGAGGCGAAGCGTGCGCCAGTCCACGCTAAGGATGTGGAAGAGCTTGTAGCGCGAGGAATCAAAGCCGCGCACCACATAAATCGTTAAGAAAGAAAACGTGACGGCCTCCGCCGCGAGCGAACCGAGAGCGGCTCCACGCATGCCCATGCGGGCAAAACCAAACTTGCCGAATATCAGCGCGTAGCTGAGCGGAATGCTCGTGGCTGCAAGCAGGATCGTCGCAGGGATGAGAATGCGCGTCTTACCAGAACTCATTAGCAAAGCGCTATAAGCGAAGCTCGCGCCGACAAAAAAAATGCCATAAGCGGCGATTTGCAAATAATCGCCGACCGCAGTCCCCACAGCTCCCGATTCCACAAACCAATCTCCCACAAGGGGCCATAAAAACTTGAGGGCAACCGACGTGACGGCGGAAATGACAAGAACAGCGAGGAAACCCGCATTGAAAACCGCTCCTACCGCGGCAGGACGGCGCTGACCAGCGCTCCGAGAGGCGAGGATCTGGAGCGATTCTGCAAAACTAAGAGGAATGACCAGGGACAAGAGGAAGACTGAGTCCGCGATGGCGAGGGCGCCGAGCTCGGCAACTCCGACGCGGGCAAGAAAGAGAGTGTCAATGAGGTGCAGAAGGTTCTCGCTAGCCGCGGCAAGGATGACGGGCAGCGAGAACTTCCACAGAATGCGAGAGAGATGGCTCATGCTCATGAGGCTCAGGACGCCCTGGAACCTTTTTGGCACGTGCGAGCGAATCCGGGCGTCAATCCGTAAGGGCAATCTGATAGGCGCGGCGGTTGAGGTGCATCACCATGCAAGACAGAAGCGCCCCGCTCTTGTGAAACTCACTGAGATCGAAGTAGCTGACCTCGAGAGCGAGGTCCGAGGCAACGTCTTCGAGTTTGCGGTTTTTCTGGACTTCACGCTGATAGTCCTCCGAGCCTTTTTTCAGTTCGTGGAGGTGCGAAGAGTTCAACACGACCTTGGGCATGCGAACCGAATTGCAAATGCCGGAATAAGCTTCGTCAACGGAAACATCAATGATGTTCGTGACCTTTTCGAGCTCCGCGACCTCCTCGGGCTGAAGCAAACCCGTGCACACCAGCGTGCTTTCCCGGTTGATGGGAAAGACCAAGCGATCGAGATGGTAGAGGTAAGGGTCTGTCAAGCGAAGCTTAACGACCTGCATGTTGAAATTCTCCTCCATCCGTTGGTAGGTCTCTTTCTGGGAGCGAATGCCGTAACCGCCGGCGTAGACGTTTTCGTGAAGATGCTTGAGCTCCGCTTCGCCTTCAAACTTCGTCGGAGGAACCCACACGTTGTAGCCCATCTGGCGGAAGAACTCGAGGCCAACTTGCGTTTCTCCCCAGCGCGGCTCGGAAGTGAAATTTGAAATAACTACGGTGTTCTTGTCTTCGAGGTGTTCCAGGACGACGCCCAAGTTTGCAGTATAAACCAAGTCCTGGAGACTGGCTTCGCGCGGCGTGGGCAGGATATGAACCAGGGCTTCGGACGATAAATAACGGTAGAGCTCCAGGAATTGGATCGCAGCGCGTTTGAAGTTCGGTCGCCTGCTGTCGTCGTCCAGATCCTTCATCCAGGGATTGTTCGGCACTTCCGTGGAATAGGAAAACGGGAAACAAACCAGGAAGGATGGATGTTCCAACTGAGTCGGATTGCGCCACGGCGAGAGTGGTTGCGGCCCGGAGCTTATTTGTTGTCCTGCCGCAACGTTAGTCGAGCTTGACAGAAATACGTTCAGAGTGGTGCTCATAAGGTTTCTCCTGAGAAAATGAGTTTTCCTACTTAACCTGGAGTGGCCCTTTGGCTGGGGAGCGCGCGGGGAACCTTTTCGTCGCGGATTGGCAGCGACTCAATGCCGAATGGGCTTCTCGATCACACGAATAACCGGATCGATGCCGGCCTCGACGTGGTCGCCGGTATCCTGGACAGGCTGGAATTCGAATCGCGAAGAAAGTGGAACGATCAAGTCCACTTGCGAGCCGTAGCGAACTTGCGAAAAACGCTGACCTTGCATGACCGGCTGGCTCTGTTTGAGCTTGTAAGGGACGATGCAGTCGACGTCGTAGTCGGCGATTTGAAGCACGTAATACTCCTGAGCCAAGTGTGGCGAGTAAATCCGGTTGAGGACGCGCTGGTTGTGATGAAGATAGTCGAGCGAGTCCGGAGAGACGCGAAGGTCCTGAAGGATGCTTTTTTCAACGTCGAGCATGGGGTGGTTGTAGGTGTCGACAGGCTCCAGCTCGGTGTAGGAGATTGATCCCGGGTAAGGTATGCGGTTGGTGTGAACGTCAAAGAAGGTCATGAAAATGCCGATGACCAGACTCTCAGCTTGGTAAGAGCGGTCCCGTATGGCGTCGCGTAAGGAATACGACCGGCCCTTAATCTCCACCAGGCATTGATCGGGATGGAGCCTGTGCTGATAGAGGATGATTCCGTCCGCTGGTGAAAAGAAATAGCTCAGGTCCGAATACGTCGGACGCATGGGATCGCGGAAAAAATGGAATTGCGAAATCCAACTGACGGACTTGTCGCGGTAGGGCTGAACGTCGTTCTCAAGCCAATCCCGAAGCTTCTTTGGCATGCGGCCTTCTCCCGGCTCCTGCCCTTCGAAATTCCCCCAACGTGCATTGCTGAAATGGCCCCTCAATCGTTATTTACGCTAGCCGAATACAAGGGCCCCCCAAATAGGGTATTAGCCGGAATGCATTTCAGGAATTCACCTTAGACCGCCGGGTGGCGAAAGGGTTTCGCCCAGTACGTCCTGTCCCCGCTACTGCATGTTCCTTTCATGGTTTTTGAGGGTGGCCATAGCTGACGAAAAAAGGTGTTTAGTCGCCGGGCAGCGGCCTCGCCCTTCACTTCGTAAGGAGGCGCAACTGCTCCTTCGGGATGCCAAATTCGGCCTTGCCACAGCGCTGGCAAACTAATAGCTGCGGAAAGACAAAGACACGGCGCTTAGCGATATCCGGAACGTGGATGGCAATTTCTGCTGTAAACTTTTTCTGCTCGTCTGATCCGCAAAATTCACACTTCACGATGTCGGTGTCGTCAAGCTTTGCGATGTCGATACCGTCAAACCTCAGCAGAATGGACCAGGGGATGTGGCTTTCCCGGACCTTGATACCCACGAAAAAACGGCCATTGTCGAGCTTCTGACAATAGACAACCTCACCACGCACGGGAGTCTCACCGCTCACCGGGCTGAGCTCTGCCAGGTCGCCAAGTCGCCAGGCGTGGGTCGAGCGCACTCGGGCGCCGTGCGAACTGATATTGTCGGTGTAGGTTCTTTCGTGCCTTTCGCCATTCACGGCCTCTAGCGGTGCGAGGTTCACCGCCACCACGACGGGGAGCCGTCTTTCTGTTCTGCCTGCAAGGCCATTATATAGATACATGCCTCTTGGCCTTTTGTGAGGGGCCGGCCTCACGACTTACTGGCTCGCACCCCAGGCACGAAGGGCGTGAACCTCTGGAGGTGTGCCTGGCGTTCGTGCGTGCCCAGCTCTTCCAGATTGGGTGATTCTCGCGACAGACGCAACCGATTGGAGACCCTAGTACCGCATCGGGGGAATCACCTATGCCGAGCTCTCGAACAGCTATCGAGTCGCTCCCACGACCGAATGCCTTTCCGGCCCGGAAAACTGGTTGCCCATTGTCACGGAACGGAACGGCTCGACATTTACGCCCAAGTCCCGGCACGATTAGGTGTGTGCTTGCGGCGAAGTAGCCGAGCCCATGCTACCGCCGCTGCCGAGCCGCTACTGTTCCAAGAGAATGGCATATTGGCGGTAGAGTCATGAAAAGGCTAGTCACAAGCTAGCTGTTTACAGTTTCCGTGGTTTTGCAACCGACCGGCTCTGGCCGAGCTTCCGGAAAGCTCGTGGACCCTCGAGCCAGCAGACCGGGAACGCACACTACGACGTGCCGTCGTCCGTGGGAGACCCGCAACGGCAACACTTATACATCACATAATATAACCACTTGCAAAGCCCCGAATTCTTGGCTATCGTCTACACCCCATGCCCGAACCGCAATCTGCAGGATCTTGCGTCCGTGTTGCGCTCTTAGCGGTGGCGTCTGCGCGAGAGTGCAATACTTTGCGCAAGGTGACGCTGGTTGAGCACTCCCCACTGTTCACCAACATCTCCCCGGCCGACTGCCGGGAAATCATAGCCGCGGCGCGCAAGAGCGAATTCTCCCGTCGCGACCCCATCTTTCTGGAAGGCGATCCCATCCGTCACGTCACCCTGTTGACCTCCGGTAGCGCCAAAGTCATGAAACTCGATCAGACTGGCGGGGAGGTCATCCTCCGGCTCGCTGGGCCAGGTGACCTAGTAGAGGTGACGGGGCTTCGCGCCCAGGGTCGTCACTGCTCCATGGCACAAGCACTCAGTGCTTCCACCGCCCTGATCTGGGAGGCCAGCGCATTCCAGGCCCTGGCAGATCGCTTCCCCGCACTGTGGCGGAATATCACAAAAGTCGCTGCGCAGCACCTGCAGGAACTCGAGGAGCGTTACCGCGAGATTTCCACGGAACCGGTGGCGACACGGTTGAGCCGTCAACTGGTGCGGTTGTTTAACCAACTAGGACGTCGCGTCAACGGGAATGGCACGCTCGAGATCAGTCTTTCTCGCGAGGAGTTAGCACAGATGACCGGCACGACCTTGTTTACCGTGAGCCGCCTGCTCTCCGAGTGGAAGGAACGCGGCGTGCTAACCGCAGCACGTGAATGCGTCTCCGTACACAACATCCAAACTCTTCGCGAATTCGCTGAAAATGAATAAATGATTCTGAGGCGCCGCCTCGACTCGGCTGTGGCCCGTCACAGGCAAGCCAAGCAAAGCCCAGCCTAGTCCACGGCCTTCGTGGTGAGGTTTTACACGAACTTAGAAGAACGCCCGGAGAGCCAAACACCGCGCAGGTCACCCAAGACCGCTGAAATTGTGGATCCAATGGCGGGTAGAAGCCTTCGGCTTTCGCAGATGAGCTCGACCGTTTCGGCCCCGTGGAGGAGTCCTCGCACATAGCGTTTGGATTGGCGCTTACCTCGTTACACCACACAGGAGACGGAACTGAGAGGCGAGGGCTTGGTCGCAGTCTCTCGAGCTCGCGCGCGGACGGGCGCCTGTGGTGGCCGTGAATTAACTACCGTAGCCCAAGGTCGGTGAGTACCTTAGGATTTTCCTCCTGCACGGCGAGTAAGTTGTGGCACGACGTGCAATCGTTTGAAATCGTCTGGCCATCCGAGGTCGTGTGCGAACCATCATGGCAGCGAAAGCAGCCGGGAAAATCATTGTGGCCAAGATTGTTGGGATGCACTCCCCAGGTCACCTTCATCTCCGGGAAAATATTGCGAAGGTAAATCTTGGCGATGTTGTCGGCAGATTGCTCGACCAGTGCACGCTTGTTGTTATAGATTTCGGGGTAGGTTGAGCGATAGTAGTTTTCAATGCCATCGACGATTTGTTTTTGTGCGCTTTCGCGGTCTGGGTAATTCGCCTTCAGCAGTTCGACGGCCTTCTTGCGAATATACGGAAGTTCCGGGCTAATCAAACCTCGGGACATCCGTAGATCGACCGCGTTTTCCGGCAGTTCAAACGCGTGCGTGGGCCGGTTATGGCAGTCAATGCAGTCCATAACCCGCTTCTCCCCTTTTTCGAGCTCCTGCTTGCTGACTTTAATGTCCGTGGAGACATATTCCCGGGTTCTGCCGCTGTCGTCGGTGTAATAAACGACCGGAATGACCTGGCGGCGTTCGTCGGTAGAGATATAACGAATCTGGGAACGGTTGTCCAAGTGCCTTCCGTGAATGCCCACAGATCCTGATGAGGCGTGACCCCCGATCCTCATCACCAACGCCGTGGTTAATGGCGTATTCTTCTCGTCGTCTTTATAGTTAGTCTTCACGATGAACTTGTCGCCCGAGAAACGCTGTGGCCAGTGACAATGTTCACAGGTGTCCCGCGCCGGGCGTAGCTGTTCGACAGGTGACGGAATGGGTCGGGAGTAGGTGTTAAAGGCGAGGGCGAGAACCTGACGCATGCCGGAGACCTTAGCACGGACAAACCAGCCCGCTCCCGGTCCGATGTGACATTCCACGCATTCGACTCGCGAGTGAGGCGAATTCTGATAAGCAGAGAACTCCGGGGACATAACCGTGTGGCACGTTTGCCCACAGAAGTTCGTCGAGTCCATATACGCTACACCTTTGTACGCGGCAAACGTAAAAATCAGGATGTTTAGAACTGTGGCAGCTGCGACAAATAGGAGGGTGCTGCGTAGCTTAGACCTCTCGAGACCCACTGGTGGGAAGATTTCAGGCAACTCTCCAGTAGCACGGAGCTTCCTGCGGTACAGCAAGATTCCGATGGGAATCAGCAGCAACCCCAAAATGAAAAATGCCGGAAGCACCAGAAAAAGCAGAATACCTACATAGGGGTGCGCTGGGCCCGGAAGGATGAAGTCATAGATCCAGAAGGCGATGAGGGTGACGGCGCTGCTGGTCGTCAGAACTACGCCAATCAAGCTGATCGTGTTGTCACTCAGGTGGTAGACTAATCTTGCCCACTCGCGCACCGTTCTCCAAGAATTCATATCAGCTATTCCTTTTCAAATGGCTTTTTCTTGGCAAGGCCGACGCCGGCATTCCGGGTGCGGTGAGCAGCGACCGCACGCGAAATGATCAGCCCGCGCTGTCGGTTGAAGGCGCTGTGTTCTTAACCGTCCCGGAAGTTTTGCTTGCTCTCCTGGCGAGTCAAGCAGAGCAAGTGGACGCGCAAGCCCGCGCTACTTTAGCGTAGCTAAATAAGCGGCGACACTCTTGATTTCATCAGGTGTCAGTTTCTTGAGACTGGCGTGCTTCGGCGAAGTCGAGATCGCCTTCTCGATGTCTTCCGCAGACTTACCTTTGATGGAAGGCGACTTCACTGCAGCCTTGCCGGCAGCGTCCGCGCCATGACAACCGGCGCACTTTGCCTTGAAGGTTTTCTCGCCGCCAGCCTTGTCTTGAGCATGCACAAGGGAGACCGAGATACACAGCATGGTCATTGTGGCGATCACTAAACAGGCCTTTTTCATGTTTTTCTCCTTATCGACTCCGTCTTTGCCTAAAAGGCGAACCGCAGCGATAGCGTAATCAGGTTGGCGTGGAAATTCCGGGGCGCGAACAAGTCCTGGAAAGAGCCGTTCAGATCTTCGCGGTATCCGTAGTAATCCCAGCGGGCGCGCCCCGTCCATTGTTGGGAGAAGCGATACGACACCGCTCCGTAAGGCTGGTACCAATTCGAGTTCAATGGTCCTGCAGGCGCCAAAGCGATCGGGCTAAGTGGATTCACATTCAATTGATTGCCTGTGACCCCCGACAAGTTAGCCCCAATATCAGTTGACAGTCGTTTGACCGGGGTCCATAGGAGATAGACAAATCCGGTGTTCACGTGGCTGCTGTATGGAGAAACCTGCTGTACCAGGCCCGACACGCCCGGACATGCGGGAAGCCCCGGCTCGGCAAAATCACTCGTGAAGCAGACTAGCAAGCGGGAATAGATATCGTTGTAGTTGTATCCCAACTGCGCCGAAAACTTCTCGGATGGAGTCAAAGATGCGGAAAAACCCGTGCTCCTGTTGTGTTGTGATGCATTTATGTCACTGGCGGGATTTTGCCCGTCCATGGTCTGAAAGTAACCACTGAAATTCAGCCAGCCTGCTGTACGGTATTGAACGCGTGCGCGGAATTCCTGGTAGTTTTGCAGGCCAAGAGGTGTAAAGGTGTTGTTTGCGCTCCCGATTTCAGCGTCCAGATTGATGCTTACGCGTGGTACAGGCTTTAGCCAAAGCCCGAGCACTGCCGCGTTGGTAGTGATATCCGTCACGCCCGGCGGCCCAAAGACGGGATTCGGAGTTTGGAATGACACCGACCCGTCGGCGTTCTGGGTACACCCTGCGGGAAGCACACCGTTCGCCAAGGCACAGTTGCCGCGTTGCGCGGCGGCCGGGAAGTAGATCGCGTTTTGCAAATTGAAGAAATTGTCTGCAATCTCCCGATGCTGATAACGATAGCCAAAATAGGCGCCGGCTTTGGTTGAAAGATAAATCTGCCCTTCGACCAGGTTGCTCGTCCTCTGTTGCTTCAAGAAGTTGCTGTCAAGGTTGACGAGAATGTTCGGATCGGACTTGGAATTGCTGACTGGGATGCCCGCGACGGCGTTTGCAGGCGGGATACACGTGGCGGGCAGCGTCGCTGTTGAGTTAAAGAAAATCGGTGTCGCCGTAAGACTAGCGCTGAAAAAGGAGCAGCTTGTGCCCACAAACTGAGCCGGTTCTTGCCAGCTGCCGTAGTGGACCTCGTCTTCGAGACTGAAGTCATGTGTGATTTGCCAGGTCACCCCAAAATCGGCGTAGGTGGACACTTGGCGACCTTCGATCGGCCCTGTGAGACTAGAATTCGAGAGCAGGCTCTTGCTCACCAAACCCGCGAAGTTTTGCGTATAGTCGTACACGTGCATGTCGCCGCCCGTGTAACTGAACTTGCCGGAGAACTGGACCGCGGGTACAGCGTTAGATTGAACACTAATCTGTTCGGTCGGAGTATTGGTGCGGCCCCGCCAGTGTGAGAAGTAGTTGTAGAATGCGTTGCAGTTAGAACTTACGATGCCCCCGGGCTGGAATGCCGGATTGCACGGGGGGCCGTTCCAGGTGACTCCGAGATCCACGAGAGGAAACCCGCCGCCCACGCTAAACTGCTGGTTCTCATCTGTCGATCCGGGATCTGTCTTGTAGTAGCTCCAAATTTGGTCGTAACTGATATTGGTCCGCGGCAAAAAGCGGAAGTCAACCCCCAGCCGGTACTGGGTCAGGCCCGACGACAAATGCTGAAACAGGAATTGATCCGTGCCTTCGTGGACAGGCGTGAAGGCGGGACCCACATTGGTGCTGTGATTGTACCCGACGCGAAACCTGATCTTCGCATCCGGCAGGATTGTAAATCCATAGTTCTGCATATTTCTTCGCGTGTTGAAGGAACGCGGAGACTGGGCCACAACCTGGGTGTTCAAAACCGTTGCTGGTGCGTTCAGGACCGGATTGAACCCCGGCGGGGCATTCGCCGGCGGCGGCGCGGGATTGAACGGGTTTGCCAGGATCGAATAATCCCAGAAGTTCTCGTCGTGGCGGAACAGGCCGTCAAACGAGTACCATTTGTTCTTGCTGATCCGCAACGCGCTTACCACGTTCGGGTCCCCTCCATATCCGAAGTTGCTGAAGAAAAACCGGTCGAAGAACGTGCCGCGATGGTCGAGGGAGCGCATCTCGGTCGTGAAATTCAGCAGCCGCGGCCCTTGCTGCAGATTCACCAGGGTGTCGTATGTCTGCCCGTCTCCTGTGACGGCAGTGAAGCGCCCTCCGAACTCAACCGCTTGCTTGATGTTGTAGTTGCCTTGTTCGATTCCCTTTTGTTCGTCCCCTTGCGCGTAGATCGCCGGCGCCAGCAGCAGCCCGCCGAGCGCAAAGCAGGAGCACAGACGGCTGGTTTTCCTGCTCCGCGGGAACCATCCGACCTTCCCAGTGTCCTTCATCGGCGTCCTCCTTATGGCGTGAAGAACACGCTGCTGGTGTTCGAACCATGTATCGCCACGTGGCACAACGTACAGGATTGGTATTTCGTGGATTGGTCATGAAAGCTGGGCGTACCGGGAGGTCCTGCATTCGCCGCCTGGGAATGGCAACTGATGCACAAAAGATTGACCTGGTTTTGCTTTAGCAGGCGCTGATTCGTTGAACCGTGAGGTGCATGGCAGATCGCGCAACCTTCGATTTTCGCTTCATGCTGGTAAACGAAGGGCCCCTGTTTCTCTGTGTGGCATTTGTAGCAGACCTCGCCGCCGGCGGCGTCGGTCCGCAGTTGTCTCGGGCGAAACGACCCATGCGGATTATGGCAGTCATTGCACTGAATTAGGCCCTCGTTCACGCGGTGATGAAAAGGAAGTGCGAATTCCGCACGCACGTTCATGTGGCACGAGTAGCAGAGCTCCGGAGACTTAGCCTTCATCAAGAACTGGCTTTCCTTGGCGTGATGGGGAGAGTGACAATCGATGCAGCCGATGCCGTTCGCTAGATGCATAGAACGGTCGTAGTTGCCGTGCTCCTCGGTGTATTGATGGCACCGTAGACAGCGCCCACTCGCTTCTTGCGGCGTCACATCCTTGAACGTGAAGATCTTGGTTTTATCGCCTCCGCCATCGACGTGCTCTTTCCCAGGTCCATGACACGCTTCACACCCGTGCCACTCCGGCCCTTTCCACTGTTCTAACTTCCCTTCCATCGTGGTGACGAAATGTACCGTCGTCTCAAAATGGTTGTAGATCTCTTCGTGGCAGGTCTTGCAGGTATCCGAGCCCACGTACAGCGCCGGATCGCTTGGCAGAAGTGCCGCCTTAGCCGCCCCTTTATGTTGATCTGCGGTCCGCTTGTCACCCGCATGCCCAAACGGAACAGCCCAGGTTAACAGTAGGAACACCGCGAGACTCAAAAGCGGTCGCCGAGCCGTCATAGACTCCTTTGGTCTTGTCCGTAGGTCGTCGACAAGGTTTTTTGAAGAATAAGCGGCGAATTTGGGATCAACACGTCTCCCCTTATCCCCCGTAGGCTCACGAAAATACCGACCGTACCTTCGACGAGCACCTGTCAAAACTGCCAGCAGTTGCCCGAACGGCTGACATCGTAATCTCAGTGGGCTGGGGGCCAACGGAAACCTCTGCAAACGCCGCTAGGGAAGGTGGGACATCAGATTCCCGCCGCCCGGGGTGTTTTGCGATTTCGATGTGTGAAGCAGGCTTGGATTCGGAGACAGGGAAATGAGTGCGAGCCTTGGAAAGACCCGGAACGACATTGAGTCATCCGCGAAAGCGTCGCGACTCTCACGAAGAGAGTGGTTCAAAAGAAGCGCTGGCGGTTGTGCCGGACTGGCGCTCAGCAGCTTAGTTGATCTTCCCGTAGTACGTGCCAGCACGCAAAACCTGAAGCTCTCCGAAGTAAGCGAATTCACAACGTCGTGCAACTTCTGCTCGTGCGGGTGCGGCATGATCGCATCGGTGCGTCAAGGCAAGCTGATTGCCATGGAAGGCGACTTCGACCACATCGTGAACCGCGGATCGCTGTGCGTGAAGGGCATATCCATGTTTGCGACACACAGCTCGCCGAACCGGCTCCGAACGCCGCGTTACCGTGCGCCGGGCAGCGACCACTGGGAGGAGATCTCCTGGGAAGACGCGGTGGAACGGGTCGCGCAGAAGATCCGAAAGACACGCGACGCGACGTGGATCGCGACCGAGAAACTCGGCGACGGGGTGGTTCCCGTCAACCGGACGGACGCGATCGCGTTCATGGGCGGCGCGCAGAACACCAACGAGGAGTGCTACCTGTTCCAGAAAGCCGCGCGCCTCCTCGGCCTCGCTTTTGTCGAGCACCAGGCGCGACTTTGACACAGCCCCACGGTCCCCGGTCTGGGGGCCGCGTTCGGGCGCGGTGCGATGACCAACCATTGGATTGACCTGCAGCATTGCAAAACGATTCTGGTGGAAGGCAGCAATGTAGCGGAGAACCATCC
>DATAIH010000241.1:0-3841 GCA_036262755.1 Candidatus Acidiferrum sp. | reverse complement strand
GTAAGGATTTGTCCCACGCGGGCGCCAAGAGCGGCGCGGATGCCGATTTCGCGAGCGCGGCGGCGCACCGCGTAGGAAAGCACTCCATAAATTCCGCACGCGGCCAGAAGCAGCGCGATGGCGGCGAAGCCGGCGAGCATTTGCATGATGAATTGCTGCGAGGCGATGGAGCTTTCGAGAATCTGAGTCATGGTCGAGAAGTTGCGCAAAGGCAATTCAGGGTCGAGGGCGCGAACGACTTCGGTTATGGGCCGCTCGAGCGCGGCCGGGTCCCCTTTTGTATGTACAGTCAGCGTCAAATAGGCCCAAGGCATCTCGCGAGTCCATTGATACGCGGTGGCTCGCGGCTCAAGCGAGGACAAGCTGGTTACGGGAATATCGCCGACGACGCCAACAATTTGCCACGCGACGCCTGGCGTGAACGTGAACGAAACGCGACGTCCCAGGGGATCTTCATTTGGCCAATAGGCTTTCGCCATGGCTTGGCTAATCAGGAGCGCGTGGTCATCATCCTCACGAAAGTCGCGGCCCCGAATGAGCGGAATACGGAGGGTACGGATATAACCCGGTGAGGCCTGGCGAGTGGCCACTTCCAGAGCATCCTGCGCATCTGCGGCTGGGCGTCCTTCGATGGTGATGGGCTGCTGGGAGCCGCCGGTCAGGGGCAGTGAATCGATCAGAGCTGCACATTCGACACCCGGCAGCGCTCGCGTGCGGCGCAACAGCTCGTCGTAAAAGGCGGTCTGCTGCACGGGAGTGGCGTATCGCTGCTTTGGCAGACCAAACGAGATGCTGAGCACATTCTGAGGATCAAAGCCAGGGTTAACGGCATGCAAAGCCCAAAGCGTACGAATCATCAGGCCCGCGCCGACGAGCAGCATCAGCGAAAGAGCAACCTCGCTCACGATCAGCAAACCGCGTTGTCGCGGCCTTTCCGCAGAGGGAGCGCCACGGCCCGAGCCCTGCTTCAAGACTTCGTTGAGATCAGCCTTGCTCAAGCGTAGCGCGGGCGCGAGGCCCCCAACAAAGCCGCTCAACAGCGAAATGGCCAAGGTGAAGGAAAACACGGCAGCATTGAGTACAACATGCGTACCGGGCGGCAGTTGATCCGCCAGAAATGTACTGCCCAAGTAGATCGCCAGCCGTGCGAGCGTAAAACCGACGGCGCCGCCCAGAACCGAGAGGACAACGGTTTCAGCAAGCGACTGGCGCACGAGCTGCGCGCGATTGGCCCCAATCGCGGCGCGGATGGCCATTTCCTTACTGCGGCTGAGCCCGCGAGCCAGCACCAGGTTCGCGATGTTGGCGCAGGCGATGAGCAGCACGAAGCCGACGGCGCCCAACAGGATCCACAGCGTGCTGGCATTGTAGGCGCTCATTATGTAATCGTGCAACGGAATCGAGGTTGCACCCCAATCCGTGTCTTCTTTGGGATATGCGGCCGCCAGACGCGCAGAAATAGTTGCGAGTTCGGTGTTCGCTTGCTGCACCGAAACGCCCGGCTTAAGAAGAGCGACGCCGTCGTAGTTATGGATCCCGCGCACGGCGCGATCAGCATCTTTCCAGACCAACGGCGTCCACAGATCCGTGCCGGTGATGCTCCAAGCCTGGTATTCGAAGCTGGCGGGCATCACACCGATAATGGTGTAGCGCTCATGCTCAAGAAAAATGTCCTTGCCGATGATGTCGGTCCGACCGCCAAAATCATTCCTCCAGATCCGATTGCTTAAAATAGCTATGTGAGGACTTCCCGGCTGATCGTCACCGAGGGCGAAGACTCGACCGAGTTGCGGCTGAGCACGCACTACGTCAAAAAAATCGGGCGGCACCTGGCCCACGGCCAGCGATTCAGCGCTCGGTTCGCCGGTGCGCGCCCTGCGCATCAGGGAATAAGGCGACATACCTGCGAAGGATTGGCTCTGCGCTTTCCAATCAAGGTAATTTGCGGGAGAAAGCGCGAACAGCTTCATTCCCGGGAAACTTCTTTGCGGCGGCACATGGAAAAGCCGCACGATGCGGCCGGAATCGGGAAAGGGCAAAGACCGAAGAATGACTGCGTCAAGAATGCTGAAAATGGCGGCATTGGCGCCGATACCCAGGGCGAGAGTCAGGATGGCGACGATGCTAAAGCTGGGATTCTTGCGCAACATGCGCAACGCAAACCGGAAATCGCGGCCAAGCGTACCCATGAGCGAGCCTCCTGAAGTCTTATACGCTTAGACGAGGATTGCGTTGCAGAGGTTAGGACCTGAGTGCGCAGACGTGACAGGCCGCCGGGCCGGGGAAGAATCACTCGAAATAATCCATCGACTTTGGCGGTAATCCTCTTTGCATCCAACCAGGCGAGGAAATTGTCATGAAGATTGGCCTGTTTGCCGTAAATTACGGCACGTGCGGGGATCCGGCGTCAGCAGTTCGTATTGCCCAGGCTGCCGAAGCCGCAGGCTTAGAATCGGTATGGACCGGCGAGCACATCGTCCTGCCCGATCCAATGCTTGATTCTTTTCCCCTTGCTCCTAACACGCCCATGCTCGACACCATCGTGTCCTTAACGTGGATCGCGGCCCACACGAAGCGCGTGCGCATTGCCAGCGGCATCATTGTCCTGCCGCTGCGCAATCCTTTGCTTCTGGCCAAGGAACTGGCCACGCTTGACGTCGCTTCTGGAGGCCGCCTCATCGTCGGCGTAGGAGCGGGGTGGCTTGAACCCGAATTCAAAGCGCTTGGAGTTCCAATGGAAAAGCGCGGCGAGAGGATGGACGACGCTCTGCTTGCCATGCGAGCGATTTAGACCATGGAACATCCTGACCACGACGGCCCGTCCGCATCTTTCAGCGATATCGCCTCATATCCCCGTCCCCTTCAGCGCCCCACGCCCCCAGTCGTGATCGGCGGTGAAAGCGCATCTGCGTTTCGTCGTGCCGTCACTATGGCGAACGGCTGGTACGGCTTTGGTCTCACTGTAGAGCAAACCAGGCAACACATCAAGCGTCTGCGCCGAACTGCTGAACAGCATGCCCGTCCTGCGGAACTCGGCAATCTCGAAATGACGGTCACACCTGTCGGTCCTTTTGACCAACGCAGCGTTGAAGCGCTTGCAGCCGCCGGAGTTCACCGCATAGTCGTGCTGCCGAATTACGAAGCAAGCCACGCCGACCGCCACAATCCAGTGCCCCTCGACCAGATCTTGTGCAACATCGAAACCGTAAGTCAGATTGCTGCCGCCTTTGCAGATTAAGGGAAAGGTAGAATCACTAGGCGAAAAGTGCTCCTCGCCCTGGCCGCCTCCTGCCTGAAATCGTGCCGAGGCACGATTTCTCCACGCAGTACGACAGGAACCAACGAAATCAACGCTCAAGGCTGATTCTTTTAGGCTGGTTTCGGGTGCTCTTGTACAGGGTACACGGAAAATAGACGGAAAATTTTAAATCAAGTCTGTCGAGCTTTCCGCAGAAGACATCCCACGCTTTCCGCCACTCGCCCATGCGCAAGCACAGCATAATTGCAGAGAGCCAAGGAAGAACAAAGTAAAGAATGAACGCAGCTAATAGGGCTCCAACGACATTTTCTAAGATGTGGCGCATGATGCAAAGTGTACTCCTTTTTGCCCGCCGCAAGGGTTCTCTCGCCGGGGGAATCAAGCCAAGCAATACAGGCATCAAACGCACGTTTTAGCGCAGTTACGCACCAGTAGGACCGTGTGCGTATTCCGATGAAGGTGATCAGGATCCCGAACTGATCGTGATCAACGTTCCGGGATTGATGTGATCAGTCCTCGGAGCGAAGCGACGCTGGCGGTTGCATTTTCCAGAAAGTGATCACGATCGTCAAGGTTGTTGTT
>DATAIH010000240.1:0-98660 GCA_036262755.1 Candidatus Acidiferrum sp. | reverse complement strand
GATTCTCTACCCCCGGCAAATCGTGGTGCGCGCCCGATCGAGTCCCGGAGCGATTGTCGAGGCGATCCGGCAGGAAGTGCTGGCTCTGGATAAAGACGTTCCGATTTCCGAAGTAAGTAAGCTGCAAGACATCGTAGCTGGCACGATTCGTCAGGGACGCACGGTCCTGTGGCTGCTGGGAGCTTTCGCTGGACTGGCTCTGGTTCTTTCCGGTATTGGCATCTATAGCGTCATTTGCTATGCGGTATCCCAACGCACACACGAAATCGGCATCCGCATGGCCCTGGGTGCCAGTCAGCAGATGGTCACCCGCATGGTTGTCGAGCAAGGCTCCGCCTTGGCGGCAACGGGAGTCGCACTAGGCTTGCTGGGCTCCCTGGGCATGTCCCGCCTCCTTGCCAGTTTGCCGGGCGAGGCGCGTATCCCCCTTTTGTTTAACGTCGCTCCGTTTGACCCGCTAACGCTTGCGAGCGTATCGGCCATCTTGGTTCTTGTGGCGTTGGGCGCCTGTTATCTGCCGGCGCGCCGCGCCTCGCGCGTCGATCCCCTCACCGCCCTGCGTTACCAGTAGGCCATGGCCATTCGCGGGCCAAGCGGCGTGCTCACCGGGCCGGCCTAACGTCGTCTAACTCTCCTGTGGCATCCCCACACAAACTGTGTTACCTTGCTGTGGCCATAACACAGGAGGGTGCATGCCCGAATCAAAGCTCGATCTTCTGCAGGGAACGTTGGACCTGATGGTCCTGCAAACCCTGGCGGCAATGGGCCGGCTGCACGGCTACGGCATCGCCCGCCGCATCGAGCAGGTCAGCGGCGACGCGGTCCTGCTGAATCAGGGCACGATCTACGCGTCTCTGGTCCGGTTGCAGCAGCGCGGATGGATTGCCGCCGAGTGGGGCACTTCCACGAACAACCGCAAAGCCAAGTTTTATTCCATCACCAAGCGAGGCCGCAAACAGCTCTCCGAAGACGCCGCCTACTGGCAACGGCTCTCCGATGTCATGGGCCGCGTGCTGGCTCTGCCGGAAGGGAGCAACAACAAATGACCGACCGGTTTCGTCGATTTTTCCACCGCCTTCGCTCCTTCTTCGGTCGCACCAAACAGGATCGAGAACTCGATGCGGAAATTTCCGCTCACCTTGAGCTCGCAATCGAAGAAAACCTCGAGCGTGGTCTCTCCGCTTTGGAAGCTCGCCGTCAGGCCTTGGTTCGCTTCGGAGGTCAGCGACAAACCAGAGAACGCCATCGCGAAGCACGCGGCCTACCGTTGCTCGAAACACTGCTCCAGGATCTTCGCTTCGCCCTGCGCATGCTCGGCAAGTCTCCCGGCTTCACGGCCATCGCCGTTCTGACTCTGGCTCTCGGCATCGGCGCCAATACCGCGCTCTTTTCGGTCATTAACGGCGTACTCCTGAATCCTCTGCCGTTTCCGAACGCAAACCGCATCGTCGCGATGTTCCAAGACAAGCCGAATTTTCCCAAGGGCTCGATCTCCTATCCCAACTTCCTCGATTGGCGTCAGGACAATCGTTGTTTTGCGTCGATCGCCGCATACCGGTGGGCCGACGGCACCCTCCGCGGAACTGGCGAACCGGAAGAGGTCCGCGCGCAGCGGGTCTCGGCAACTTTTTTCTCGATCTTAGGAGTTCGGCCGATCCTTGGACGCAACTTCACGGAAGACGAAGATCGGCGTGGCGCCAATCCAACGGTCATCCTTTCCGAGGGGCTGTGGAAGCGAAAGTTTGCGTCGGACCCGAACATCCTCGGCAAGGCCGTGAACGTAGGCGGGGCAGCCCGCACCGTGATCGGCGTAATTCCCACGTCATTTCGGCTGCACATCCAGAACTTCAAGACCGCCGATCTGTATGAACCCGTTGGGCAGGACGAAGATGAGAAGTTCCATCGCCGCGACTCTTTCTGGGGCATGGATGCCATCGGACTGCTCAAGCCAGGCGTCACCTTGGAACAAGCGCGGGAGGACATGAAACGTGTGAACTCCGGCCTCGCCGCAACCTATCCCGACATCGACGCGGACATCAAGGCGAACCTCAGCCCGCTAAAAGAAGAGATCGTCGGCGAAATGCGTTCTGTCCTGCTGGTTCTGTTTGGCGCGGTCGGTTTTGTGCTGCTGATCGCCTCCGTCAACGTCGCCAATCTGCTCCTGGCCCGTTCGACGGGGCGGCGGCGGGAGTTTTCCATCCGCGTGGCTCTCGGCGCGGGGCGGGCGCAGATCCTTCGTCAACTGCTTACCGAAAGTGTTGTGCTAGCTCTTCTTGGTGGCGCGCTTGGGTTGATCCTGGCGAACTGGGGCACATCCGCGGCGCTTGCCGCGGTGCCGAGAACGGTCCCGCGCGCCGAAGACATCGGCCTCGATCCCCGCGTCCTTCTTTTTACTCTGATTGTTTCGGTCGCAGTCGGCATTCTTTTCGGTCTCGTGCCGGCGCTAAAGATTTCGGGTACTGACGTCGGTGCCAGCCTTAAGGATACGGGCCGCGCCATTTCCATGTACCGCTCGCGCACGCAAGCCGTATTTGTAGTCGGCGAGATGGCCATGGCCCTGGTGCTGCTCATCGGCGCCGGCCTCATGATTCGCACTCTGGCGTATCTCTGGGGCCGCGACCCCGGATTCGATCCCCACAATGTGCTCAGCTTCGGGATCGACCCTCCTCCATCGCTGGCAGCTCAGCCTCCCGACGCGATCCGCGCCGAGCTCGGTGAGATACACCGCGTGATTCGCAGCACGCCTGGAGTCGAGCACGTTTCCTTCGACTGGGGCGCGCTTCCCATGGCAAGCGACGACGAGGTTGGCTTCTGGCCAGAGGGGCAGCCGCAGCCGGCGCGGCAGGCGGATTACGCCAGCACTCTCGAGTATGTCGTCGAACCCGAATACCTCCAGACCATGGGTATTCCGCTGCTGCGTGGACGCTTTATCAGCGATGCCGACGACAAGCGCTCCGAGCGCGTAGCGGTCATCGATAACAGCTTCGCGCAAAAATATTTCCCGGGGCAGGACCCCCTCGGTAAACACGTCAAGATCTTTGATTTCGACGCGGACCCGTCCGAGCGTACCTGGATCGCCTTCACGATCGTTGGGGTTGTCGGCCACGTGAATCAATTTGGTTTGGCCGACGATGCCACACAGCCCTTGCAAGCGCAAATGTACCGCTCGTTAATGCAGGGTTCCGACCTGTTTACCAAAAACGCCGCGCAGGGACTCGCGGTTTTCGCGCGTTTCCATTCTTCCCTCAGTTCCCAAGCCTTCTTTGAAACGATCCGCTCAGCCCTGGTCACGCACAACGGGCAAATGATCGTCTCAGGAAATGAATCCGAGGAGGAAATTGTTGCTCACTCGATTGCGAATCAGCGTTTTTCCATGGCCCTCCTGGGTGTTTTCGCAGCATTGGCCCTTCTGCTAGCGAGTGTTGGCATCTACGGGGTGCTCTCTTACCTGGTTGGCGAGCGCAGGCAGGAAATTGGTGTGCGCATGGCTCTCGGCGCGAAGGAAGTCGATGTGCTGCGCCTGGTGCTCAGCGACGGCGCTCGCATGACGCTGGTTGGAATCGGAATCGGAGTCGTGGCAGCTGTAATTCTCACGCGATTAATGGCGGGCATGCTTTACGGGGTTGCGCCGACCGATCCCGTGACGTTTGCGATGGTCGCGCTGTTCCTGTCAGGGGTTGCCCTGCTGGCGTGTTATATCCCGGCCCGGAGGGCCTCTCGAGTCGACCCGGTGGTCGCGCTGCGTTACCAGTGAGGAGGACTATGATGCCGGCATTGCGGGACGGCAAGAAGGGAGCAGCGGCAAATGACGGATGGCCTACGCCAACCCTTCGATCGCTTGCGTTCTTTCTTTCCCCGTGCCGAACACCATCGCGAATTCGATGCGGAAATGTCCGCTCACCTAGAGCTCGCCGTCGAAGAAAATCTCCAGCGCCACCCGTTTGCCTTTGGCTCGGCTTTCCTGGTCTTGACGATTACCTCGTTGATTGCGTGTTTGCTGCCGGCCTGGCGCGCTACGCGCGTCCAGGCGATGGCGGCTTTGGGGTATGAGTGAAAATGGGTCCGGGCAACCAATCTGATGTCGCGGAAGAAAAGAGGCGCCTACCAATGACCGATCGCACACGCCAATTACTCTACCGCCTGATCTCTTTCTTCCGCCATGAGCAGTTGGATCGCGACCTCGATGTGGAAGTGTCGGCTCACCTGGAACTCGCCGTCGAAGAGAATCTTCGGCGCGGCCTCTCTCCCGCCGAAGCTCGACGTCAGGCCCTGCTCCGCTTCGGTGGGGCGCAGCAAGCCAAAGAAAGTCACCGCGACGCTCGCAGCCTGCCGTTGCTGGAAACCCTCTTCCAAGACATTCGCTACTCCCTGCGCATCCTGCGCAAGTCACGTGGCTTCACTGCCATGGCGATTCTTACGCTAGCCTTCGGCATTGGTACGAACACGGCGATCTTTAGCATGGTGAACGCGCTGCTGCTCCATCCTTACCGCTTCCGCAATCTCGATTCTTTGGTCCTTCTCTGGGAAAACCGCGGCATCGACGAGGGCCCCGATGCCCGCTCGATTTCCCCCGGCGACGCAGCGGACCTTGCCAACTCACAATTGTTTGACGACATCGCCACCTACCAATGCGGGGATTTCAACCTCTCTTCGGAAGGCCGCGTGGACGTAGCGCGCGGGTGCCGGGTATCGGCAAACTTCTTCTCCGTTCTTGGCGTTGGCCCGGCAGAGGGTCGTCTGTTTGCTGCGGACGAAGAACAACCTGGCTCGGATGAGTCAGTGGTCTTGAGTGACGGCTTCTGGCAAGCCAGATTCGCCTCTGACCCGCACCTCGTCGGCAAGACCATCCGCCTCAATGGACGCAACTACACCGTCGCCGGAATCATGCCTCCGGACTTTGACTATCCGGTCCCCATGGAATTGTGGGTGCCATTGGCGCTTGGCCCCGCGCAAAGGTCCGACCGCAGCCAGTTGTCTCTTGCCGCCCTCGCACGGCTGAAGCCCGGCGCCAGCGTGGCACAAGCCGCGGCAGCACTGAAGAATTTCTCTCATAGGCTCTCTCGGCTCTACCCCAGGACGAATGCAGGCCGCGTCCTGAGTGTTTTACAGCTTCGAAAAGAACTTTACCTTTACAGCTTGCCGCTCTTTCTGCTGCTTCAGGCCGCAGCCGTGTTTGTACTCCTTTTGGCCTGTGCCAACCTCGCGAGTCTCCTCTTCGCGCGGATGATTGCCCGACAAAAAGAGCTGGCCGTGCGCTCCGCTCTGGGCGCAAACCGCTCCCGGCTGGCTCGCCTGCTGGTCTCGGAAATGTCGCTGCTCGCTCTTGTCGGCGGAGCCGTGGCGGTCGCGGCGTCCTTTTTGAGTGTTCGCGTCCTTCGCAACAGCATCTCGCCCGATTGGACCAAGTGGGTTCCAGGCTGGGATAGCATCGAAGTCGATTCCACCGTCCTGTTTTTCACGGTTCTGCTTTCGGTACTCCTTGGACTGTTCTTTGGCCTCGTCACCGCTCTCCACTTGCGACACATCAATTTGAATACCGTGATGAAAGAAGCTGGGCGCGGCTCCGCCGGCCCCGCGCGCGGGCATTTGCGCAACGGGCTCGTCGCTGCGCAAGTCGCGCTAGCACTGATCCTGCTGGTCTGCGCAGGGTTGACCATGCAGGGCTTCAACCGGCTCGCGCAGGCCTATCAAGGATTTCAGCCCTGGCAGGTTTTGAAGTTCGAAGTCGCGCTGCCGGAATCCACCTATCCCGAGGGTGTAAAGCGCAGCAGCTTTTTTCAAACCGCTTTGCGCGCCGTCGCTTCCCTTCCCGGGGTTTCTGATGCTGCCTTGACCTCCAACCTACCCGCGAGCAACGTGGACAATGAAAAGACCCTGTTCACCATCCAGGGCCGCCCGGCCCTCGAATCGAGCGAAGCCCCGGCGGCAGACCTCGAAACCATTAGTCGAGACTATTTCTCGGTTCTGAAGATTCCGCTGATTGCGGGGCGGTTCTTCACCGAAGCGGACAACGCCTCAAGCGCGCACGTCGCCATCATCAGCCGGACCATGGCAAATCGGTTCTGGCCGAGCGATCCGGTAGGGCAGAGATGCAAACTTGGTGCCGCAGACTCCTCCGAGCCATGGATGACCGTGGTTGGCGTTGTCGGAGATGCCCGGCAAAACTGGTGGAACCCCGCGACTTTTCCCGTCATCTATCAGCCTTATCTTCAGGCTTCGCGGCGATCCTTCCGGTTTGTCTTGCGCACCGCGTCCGATCCGGCCGGCTACGCCTCCGCGGCGCGCACAGCGATTGCCCAAGTCGATCCGGAGATCCCGGTCACGGAGCTAAAAACGCTTGCATCCGAAGTTCAAGACTCCATCGCCATCGTGCACATCATGGGAGTTTTGATGGCTATCTTCGGAATCGTGGCCCTGCTGTTGTCTTCCATCGGGGTTTACGGAATTCTGTCGGAAAACGTTGCCGAGCGAACTCACGAGTTCGGCATTCGGTTCGCCCTCGGCGCGAATCCGCGTGATGTGTTGCGCCTCGTTTTGCGCCATGCATTGACCGTCTCCGGCATAGGCCTGGCGATCGGCTTGCCCATCTCCTTCGCCGTCAGCCGCGCCATGGCTGCATTTGTTTTTGGAATTGTTTCGGTGAGCTTACCGGTTTTGCTTTCGCTCGCCGGCCTGCTCCTTATTGTCGCGCTGGTCGCCGCCTATTTTCCCGCGCGCCGCGCGCTTCGCGTGGATCCGATCGTAGCTCTACGCTATGAGTGATTATCGATCGGCACACCAAGAATCCGTCGGGAGCGGGAGGGACACGGAAAAATGACCGGCCGACTGCGACAAACGCTCAATCGGATACTCGCCTTGTTCCGGAGGTCTCCGCTAGATCGCGACCTCGACGACGAAATGGCCGCGCATCTCGAGCTGGCCATCGAAGAACACCTCGAGCGCGGCCTCGCTCCTGCCGAAGCGCGCCGCCAAGCCCTGCTTCGTTTCGGCGGCCCGCAACAAGCGAAAGAACAGCACCGCGATGCCCGCGGGCTGCCGTTCCTTGATACACTCATTCAGGATCTCCGCTTCGCCTCTCGCATGTTGCGCAAGTCTCCCGGTTTTACCTCGGTCGCCGTACTCACTCTAGCCCTCGGCATCGGCGCCAATACTGCCATCTTCTCGGTTGTTTATGCGGTCTTGCTCAAGTCGCTGCCTTATCCTCAGGCGGACCGCCTGGTCGTGTTGTACGAGAACGTACGGCTGCCCACTTACCAGAACGACCGCAACGTGGTTTCGCCAGGCAATCTTTCGGATTGGACGAAGCAAAACTCCGTCTTTCAGAACGTGGCCGCCTATAGCAACCGGAGCTTCAATCTCACCGGAATGGGCGAGCCGCTGCGTGTCGAGGGCGAGCTCGTCTCCGCCAATTTTTTCAGTACTCTCGAAGTCGAACCGCCGCTAGGCCGAGCTTTTGCTCCAGAGGAAGACCGCCCCGGCGCTCCCCACGTCGTGGTAATGAGCGCCGGTCTGTGGAGGAGTCAGTTTGCATCCGACCCGCAGATCCTCGGCAAGAAACTGCTCCTCGACGGCGAGAGCTACGAAGTCATTGGGGTCATGCCGTCACGATTCCACTTTCCCGACCTTGACGACCAGCTCTGGGTTCCCTTGGCCATGACTCCTGGGGAACGCGAGAATCGCGGCAGCCACTATCTCGATGTTTTTGCGCGTCTCGAGCCCGGCGTCACGCTCAAGCAGGCGCAAGCGGAGATGTCCCGGATCGCCAAGCATCTTACAGAACTCTACCCCGCCTCGAATACCGGCCAGAGTGTGAACATCGTGCCTCTCCAAGAAGATCTTACGGGTCCCGTGCGGCCCACGCTTCTGGTGCTCTGGGGTGCCGTAGGCGTAGTTCTGCTGATTGTTTGCGCCAACGTGGCAAACTTGCTTCTGGCACGGGCATCGGGGCGCCAACGCGAAGTCGCCGTTCGTTTGGCGCTCGGCGCTAGCCGCCCGAGGCTTTTCCGCCAACTGCTGACCGAAAGCACCCTATTGGCCCTGTTTGGTTGTGTCTTCGGCCTGCTGCTGGCTCGTTGGGGGGTAAGCGCACTCAAACTGCTCGCCACTTCGCACCTTCCGCGCACCGAGGAGTTCTCTCTCGACACTTCCGTATTCGTGTTCAGCATCGTCATTACGATTCTTGTCGGGCTGATTTCCGGCTTGGCCCCCGCGCTTCAGGCTGGCCGCGAAAGCGTCCATGAAACGCTAAAGTCGGGCTCTCGCGAATCCGCGAGTGGCTCTCGGCTCGGCCTGCGCAATCTTCTCGTCGTCGTGGAAACGGCTCTTGGTGTGATCGTCGTGATTGGCGCTGGCCTGCTGCTGCGGAGTTTCCTGCGCATCGAGCAAAGCCCGCTGGGATTTCAGCCTCAGGGAGTCCTCAGCTTCCGGGTGATTCCCCGGGGCCAGAAATATTCGCAACCATCCGAGCGCTCCGCCTTTTACCAGCAGGCCATCGAACGACTCGAAGCGTTTCCCGGCGTCGAATCCGCCGCTGCGGTCACATTCATTCCGCTCACTTTTTTCCGCGGCAGCAAAGGCTTCACCATCGAAGGCCGCCCACCCGTCGCGCCAGGGCAAATTCCGATCTCCGGTTATGACGTCGTCACGCCGGGATACTTTGCGACCATGCATATTCCTTTGAGCCGAGGAAGAGATTTCTTGTGGAGGGATACGCCAGAAACGCAGCCCATCATCATCATCAACGAGGCTATGGCCAAAGCCTACTGGCCGCAGGAAGACCCTCTCGGCAAGCGCATCCGGCAAGGCGGCCCGGACGAGCGTCAACTCCCCTGGCTGACCATCGCAGGCGTCGTTGGCGATGTTCGCGAGTTCGATCCGTTAACGGCCCCGCGGCCTACCATGTATTTTCCCATCACGCAATTCGCGGATCCCGGTGGCATGCTGCGCGACTGGGTCGTTCGCTCCGTTGGAGATCCTCTCGCGGTAGCTTCCTCGGTGCGCGCCGCTGTTTGGTCCGTAGACAAAGATCAGCCCGTCACCCGTGTTCGCACGATGGAAGAAGTTTGGTCCCTTTCGATTGCATCCGAGCGCCTTAATCTTTTGCTTTTCGCGCTCTTCGCGTCCCTTGCGGTGGTGCTTGCCACCGGCGGCATCTACGGAGTGATGGCCTACAGCGTCGCCGAGCGCACCCGCGAAATCGGAATCCGCGTTGCCCTCGGCGCTCGGAGCAACGATGTAATGAAGCTGGTCCTGGCCCAAGGCTTCCGTCTGACCGCGCTCGGCCTGGTGCTTGGTGTGACCGCGGCCTTCGCGTTGACGCGTCTCATGGCCAGCATGATCTACCGCGTCAGCTCCACCGACGCAGCTACATTTTTCACCGTGGTTGTTCTGCTCGGGGCCGTCGCTCTCGGGGCGTGTTACATCCCTGCCCGTCGGGCGCTGCGCGTGGATCCCATGGTCGCCTTGCGCTACGAGTAGCCCAAGAACAATTCCTACAAGCCAGGACTACCTGGGGAGATGCTCCGTCATGGCGTCCCCTCGCTCACCGTTCACCTGTAGCTCGTCAACAGGAGATGCGCGCCCCATGTCCCGTGACCATGCGTGACCCTGTTGACCGCCAACAGGAGTCGTGGTATTCCTGATCCGCTATTCCTGTTGATCGCCTAAAGGAGCGGAGATGCCCCCAAAAGCGGAGGTTTTGCAAGGCACCTTGGATCTGCTGGTACTCAAAACTCTTGACACCATGGGGCCGATGCACGGGTTCGGCATCGCGCAGCGCATTCAGCAGATTTCCCAGGACGTGCTCCGCCTGAACCAAGGCACTCTCTATCCCGCCCTCCTGCGACTGGAGCAGCGCGGCTGGATTTCCTCCAGGTGGGGCGTCTCGGAGAACAACCGCAGCGCCAAGTTCTACCTGCTCACCCGAACAGGCCGCCGACAGCTTCGGGAAGAAGCCGCCGGCTGGAACCAAATGGCCGCGGTCATTAACCGCGTGCTCAAGGCCACGTCATGACGGAATCCGCTCGAACGCTGGTTGCCCGCTTCCTCGCGCTGTTTCGCCGCCCGAGTCTCGACCGCGAACTCGATGCCGAACTGCGTTCCCACTTGGAGATGGCCGTCGAACGCAACCTTGCGCAAGGCATGAGCCGCGAGCAAGCCCGCCGCCAGGCGTTCCTCGATTTCGGGGGCCTCGAGCAAACCCGGCAAACCTATCGCGAACGCCGCGGTCTTCCCTTCCTCGATGCCCTGTTCCAGGATCTGCATTTCGCCCTTCGCATGCTCGGCAAATCTCCCGGCTTCACCGCTGTCGCTGTTCTCACCCTCGCCCTGGGCATCGGCGCCAACACCGCAATCTTCAGCCTGATTGATGCCGTCCTTCTTCGATCACTGCCCGTGCGCGATCCCCAACAGCTCGTGGTGTTCCAATGGACCGCGCACCATTCCCCAAACACCAAAGGGCACTACAGCTACATGTCGTGCCCGTCGCCGAACGCAAGCGCAGAACATGGCTGCTCGCTTTCCTATCCCATGTTCCAGCAATTTCAGCCGCTCGAAGACGAGTTTTCCGGAGTGACGGCGCTGTGCGGGAATGTCGGACTCAACCTAAGGGGCAATGGCCCAGCCAGCTTTGTGCAAGGCGAAATGGTTTCGGGCAATTTTTTTGACACACTCGGTATCGGGCCGGCTTTGGGGCGAACCCTCGCTCCTTCAGATGACCAGCCCGGTGCACCACCGGTCGCGGTCCTCTCTTACGGGTACTGGCAAAGGGCCTTCGGCGGCGACCCCGGAGCAGTAGGCAGGACAATCTGGTTGAACAACGCTGCGGTGACGATTGTGGGAGTGGCAGCAAGGGAATTCCCCGGTTTGGATCCTGGCCGTGTCCGCCCGATCTGGCTTCCCCTATCACTCAGTCAGCGGACCGGAATGGATTTGTTCGGGACCGTCAGCGGAGATCATCCCTCGCTCCAGGCTGGCGATGACATCTGGTGGGTTTACGTCGTCGCGCGGCTCAAAGAAGGAACCAGCGTTGGCCAGGCGCAAGCCGCGGTTGACGCCATTTTTCGGAATGATGTCCTGGACCAGACGAAGGCGCTGTTCAAGACCGAAGATGCGCCGCGCCTGGTGCTCATGCCCGCCCCGCAAGCCATCAGCGGACTGCGCGAGCAATTCTCCACGCCGCTGGCAATTTTGATGACCGCGGCAGGCATGGTCTTGCTGGTTGCGTGCGCCAATGTTGCCGGGCTCATGCTGGCGCGTTCCGCCGCACGTCAAAGAGAACTCGCCGTGCGGCTGGCGCTGGGCGCAGGGCGCAAGAGAATTGCGATGCAATTGCTTACCGAAAGCGTGCTTCTCTCCGGTGCCGGAGGAGTGCTCGGAATCCTCCTTGCCTACTGGAGCGTCCAGTCGCTGGTGGCCTTCATGTCCCACGGCGGATTGTGGCCGTCGCATCTAGCCGTGCATCTGGATCTGCGCGTTCTTGGGTTCACCGTGGCTGCTTCCGTGTTCACCGGAATTTTGTTTGGCCTCGCGCCCGCGTTTCGCGGAATGCGTCTCGAACTAGCACCGGCGCTGAAAGCAAGCCTTCGAGCGCTTGGGACTGGCGCCTCAGCTGGGCGATGGCTGAATCTGGGCGGCGGCCTGGTGGTCGCCCAGGTAGCACTCGCGATTTTGGCCCTTTCGGGCGCTGGCCTGCTGGTACGCACACTGGAAAACTTGAAAAGCGTCAATCCCGGGTTTGATACGCACAACATCCTGCTCTTTAAGATGGACCCCTCTCTCAACGGTTACACATCGGGGCAAGCGCTTAGTCTCTATTCCCAAATGTTGCAGCGCATCGAGGCCGTCCCGGGCGTCATTTCCGCAACGTATTCGTTTGATTCGCTGCTGAGTGGCAATTATTGGGATACCAGCTTTCAAATCGAAGGAGAAACGCCGCACACCCAACACGAAACGCTCGGCCTTGCTGCGGGACCAAGATTCTTTGAAACCATGGGAATTCCCCTGATGGTCGGGCGGGTGTTTGCACCCAAGGATTTCTCTCTGCCGCCGGACTCCCTGTGGAAGCCCGCGTTGATCAACCAGGCGTTTGCCCGCAACTTTTTCAAGGATCAAAACCCGCTTGGGCGGCACATCAGCGGTGTCGGCCATCAGGGCCGAGGTCACGAGATCGTGGGCATCGTCGGGGACACAAAGTTTCAGGCGCTGCGGAGTGAGATCGCGCCTACGTTGTTCGTTCCAGCCGGAGGGGGCGAGGCGGTCTTTGAGGTGCGCACTGCGGTTGACCCAAGAACAGTCACTCCCGCGGTTCGCAGCATCGTGACCCAGCTCGACAGTAATCTCCCGTTGTTAAGCATGAACACCCAGTCCGACGAGATAGACCGATCGCTTTTTCAAGAACGCCTGATTGCACGCCTGTCGAGCCTCTTTGGCGGACTTGCGCTATCGCTCGCCTGTGTTGGCCTCTATGGCCTGCTCTCCTACGAAGTGGCTCAGCGAACGCGGGAAATCGGAGTGCGCATGGCTCTCGGAGCGCGACCGTCTGACGTTTTGCGTTTCATTGTGGGCCAAGGCATGGCCTTATCCGCGGCCGGCGCAATCCTCGGCATCTTGGGGGCGCTCGGCGTGACGCGCTATCTGGCAAGCCTCCTCTACGGTGTGCGCCCGTTTGATCCGCTTACGTTTCTCGCGGTGGCGCTACTCCTCGCGCTGGTCGCCCTTGCTGCCTGTTACACTCCCGCGCGCCGCGCCTCCCGCGTTGATCCCATGGTCGCCCTACGTTACGAGTGACTATGCCTATCGACGACAAAATTCAGGCTCGGCAAGCAGGGAGCGCCAACCCGTGACAAATCGCCTTCGCCAATCGTTCCACCGCCTGCGCTCCTTCTTCCGCGGTGCGCAACTCGATCGCGAGCTGGACGCCGAACTGCGTTCGCACCTGGAGATGGCTTTCGAACGAAACCTCGCGCAAGGCCTGAGCCCCGAGCAAGCCCGCCGCCTGGCGCTCCTCGACTTCGGGGGCCTCGAACAAACCAGGCAAATCTACCGCGAACGCCGCGGTCTTCCCTTCCTCGATGCCCTGCTCCACGACTTGCGCTTCGCCTTTCGCATGATGCGCAAATCTCCCGGGTTCACGGCCGTCGTGGTACTCACGCTGGGCCTGGGCATGGGGTCAACAACCGCTATATTTTCCGTGGTGAACGGCATTCTCCTGCGGCCACTGCCCTACCAGAACAGTCAGCGCCTGTCACGCATCGAGGAGACCCATCCGGGTTCTGCAGCTATGGGTGTCACCTACGCGACTTTTCTCGATCTCCAGCGCGAAGCGGGAGCGATCGAAAATGCTGCCGCTTACCGGGAATGGATTTTCAATGTTACCGGCAGAGCAGAACCTGTACAGGTTCCCGGCGCACTCGTCTCCGGCCGGTTTTTTGCCGCACTCGGCAGCGCGGCCATGCTGGGCAGAACCACCCTTCCCGAGGACGACCAGCCCGGAGCAAACAACCGCGTTGTGGTGCTTAGTAATGCGCTTTGGCAGAGCCGCTTTGGCGCGGACCGCAACATCTTGGGCCAGACCGTCATGATCAACACGGAGCCCTTCGCCGTTCTCGGCGTGATGCCACCGGGCTTTGATTTTCCGAACCAGTCGGAAATGTGGTGTCCGCTGGTTCCCGGAGGCGACTTCCATGACAACCGTCGCGCGCACTTGCTCACTGTGCTTGCCGACATCGCGCGGGGCAAATCAAGTGGTGATGTCAACGGCGAATTAACCGCTCTTGCAAAGCGCGTGGAAGAGCGAAATCCCGGCGTGGATGATCCCTCCCTGTCCCTGACCGCAGTACCGCTACAAAAAAGTCTTACCGCTCCGATCCGCCCCGCACTCGTGATCTTGTTTTTCGCTGTCGGACTGCTGCTCGTCATCGCTTGTGCGAACGTGGCGAACCTTTTGCTTGCGCGCACTGCGGCTCGGAGTAAAGAAATCGCCGTTCGTCTCGCGCTCGGCGCCAGCAGGGCTCGCCTGGCCCTGCTGCTGCTCACAGAAAGCGTTTTTATGTCGCTCCTGGGAGGAACATTGGGGTTGTTCGTTGCGCAAGCGGGCTTGGGTTTCATCCGTGCTCAAAACGGCGAAAGCTTGGGGCGCTTTGCGTCTGTCCATTTGGACTGGCGCGTCTTTACCTTCGCGTGTGGTATCTCGCTTCTTTGCGGGTTGCTTTTTGGCCTGGCTCCGGCAGTTCGAGGCTCCAAAGTCAACTTGAACGGGCCGCTTAAGCAAGGCCGTTTGGAGAACGCTCGAACGAGCCGCCGGTTTTCGGGCGGTGCGCTTACGGTGCTGCAATTCGACCTCGCGACCATTCTCCTAGCCGGCGCGGGCTTGTTGGGCGGCAGCCTTTTGCAGGTTCTACGCGTGAATCCCGGCTTCAATCCCGATCGTCTGCTGACCCTTCAGGTTTTTCTCTCCCCGGTGAAATATCCTGAACGCGACTCGAAATCGGGCCTCACGTTACATGAAATGCTGGAAAACATCCACGCGCTCCCCGGTGTGCGCTCCGCGGGAGTCGTGAATTCCTTGCCGATCACTGGAGGCCCAAACACGGGCTTCGTGATCGAGGGACGCCCGGCTCCCCGTGCTGGCGATGAGCCTAGCGCGGACATTCGCGTTGCCGATTCCCAATATTTTTCAACGATGGACATCCCGCTACTCGCGGGCCGCGTGTTCACCGAGCACGACGATGCCTCAGCCGCCCGCGCCGTCGTGATCAACCAAACTCTGGCGCGCGCTTTTTGGCCCGACAAAAGCCCTCTCGGGCAGCACCTCACCATGAAGGATTGGGGCCCGCCTCTCACCGGCGAGATTGTCGGCGTCGTCGGCGACGTCAAAACCGACGGCCTCGACGAACCGGTTGGGCCGATGATTTATTGGTCCTACTATCAGTTCGGAACCATTTTCAATCGCCTCGTCGTGCGCGCCAAAGACGACCCGCTTCGTTTGATCCCGGCGGTGAAAAACCGTATCTGGGCGGTAGACAAAGATCAGCCGGTTTCACAGATCCAGACCATGAACCAGATTCTTTCGCAATCGCTTGCCCGGCGACGTCTCTACTTTGTTCTGCTTGGCTTTTTTGCCTTCGTTGCCTTGTTGCTTGCGGCGGCCGGCATTTATGGCGTCGTTTGCTATTCTGTCACCCGACGAACCCGCGAAATGGGTATTCGCGTCGCTCTCGGCGCCGAGCGTATGGACGTTCTGCGCCTGGTCATTCTGCAAGCGGCAAAACTCGCGCTGGCTGGCGAACTGGTCGGAATCCTGGCGGCGCTCGGCGCCGCGCATCTCCTGGCAGGCCTGCTTTTCGGTGTGAGCTCGCTCGATCCAGTAATCCTTGCCGGAGTGGTTGTGCTGCTCACCGTGGTTGCGACTGTCGCTTGCTACCTTCCGGCTCGGCGCGCCACGCGCGTCGATCCCATCGTTGCTCTTCGTTACGAATAAGGACATCGCCGGTTCAAAAAATCCCGCCGGGGCCCGCTCGGATTCCCTTCACCGCTGCGCGTCGAGATTTGCTTTTCGTAACGCCGCACGGAAATTCGCTTTCTTTAATTCCTCTGAGTTATAGGAGAATGCCCTCATGTCTCTGCTCGACTTGCTTGTGGGCAAACCTCTCGCTTCGGACCAAGCGCGCGCCGAGTGCATCGGGGTCGCAGCAGGCATTCCGATTTTCGGCCTGGACGCTCTGAGCTCCGCGGCTTACGGACCCGAGGCCGCTCTGACGTTGCTGATTCCCCTTGGCGCTGCGGGAATCGCATACATGATTCCCATCAGCGCGAGCATCATCGTCCTGCTCGCCATCGTTTACTTTTCGTATCGCCAAACCATCCAGGCATATCCCGGCGGCGGAGGCTCGTATACCGTCGCGCGCCAGAACCTTGGTGTTTCCGCCGGCCTGCTGGCCGCTGCCGCGCTCATGATTGATTACGTTCTGACCGTGGCGGTAGGCATCTCGGCCGGTGTGGGTGCGCTGGTTTCAGCAGTCCCGAGCCTGCAATCTCATACATTGGTTATCTGCCTGGGAATTTTGATCCTCATTACCTTGATCAATCTCCGCGGCATGCGCGACGCCGGTTTGGTCTTCATGGCCCCCACCTATCTGTTCGTAGGCACGCTGCTCGCGGCCATCGTTATTGGCTTGTTCAAGACCCTCACCTCCGGCGGGCATCCGGTTCCCGTCGAACCTCTCACGCAAATCACCCAGGCTGCCGCCGTTCCCGGCCCGTGGCTGATGCTGCAGGCGTTTGCCAGCGGCTGCACGGCCATGACCGGCGTCGAGGCCGTCAGCAATGGCGTAAAGGCTTTTCGCGAACCGGTGGTTTCAACGGCTCGGCGGACGCTCACGATAATCATCTTCCTGTTGATGGTGCTTCTCGCCGGAATCGCATATCTCGTGCGTGCCTATGGCATCCAAGCGACCGATCCTGGCCGGCCCGGCTACCAGAGCGTGCTTTCCCTGCTTCTCGCCGCGGTCTCTGGCAGAGGCGGGTTTTACTACGTTTCGATGGCTTCCATTCTGGTGGTGCTGGCGCTCTCGGCCAACACCGCCTTCGCCGATTTTCCTCGTCTTTGCCGCGCCATCGCGCAAAACAACTACCTTCCGCATTCCTTTGCCACTCGCGGGCGCAGGCTCGTCTATACGCAGGGCATCCTCGTTCTCGCGGTTCTTGCCGCGGTGCTACTCATCATCTTTGGCGGCGTCACCGACCGCCTCATTCCTCTCTACGCCGTGGGAGCGTTTCTGGCCTTCACCCTTTCGCAAGCCGGGATGGTGGGCCACTGGCGGCGCGTGGGTGGCAAAGGTGCGACACGGAGCATGCTGATCAATGGTTTGGGCGCGGTGGCTACGGGCATTACCGTGATTGTGGTTCTCGTGGCGAAATTTGTGGAAGGCGCATGGATTACCGTACTGTTGATCCCCGGACTGCTGCTGGCCATGGTACTGGTCCGCCGCCATTATCACGCCGTTTTCCTAGAAGTCCGCAGCCCGACCGCGCTTCAGCTGAGCGATACGACCCCGCCGCTGGTTGTTTTGCCGGTACAGGGCTGGAACCGCGTGGTCAAGAAAGCGCTGCGCTTTGCCTTTAAGATTTCTCCCCATATCCACGCCGTTCACGTCGACTGCGGAGAGGGCTCGGAAATTCTTCGCGGCGAATGGTGCCGTTTCGTCGAGCAGCCGGCAATCGAAGCCGGCCTGGCTGCGCCGGAATTGGTGGTGTTGCCGTCGCCTTACCGATTGGTCCTTGCCCCAATTGTGGATTACGTTCTCGAAGCCGGGCGCGCGAATCCAGGTCAGCAGATTGCCGTCCTGGTTCCGGAGTTGGTGGAACGCCATTGGTATCACCATTTGTTTCATAACAAACGCGCTTCGGTCCTGAAGGCGCTGCTGTTGCTTCGCGGCAATCAGGACATCATCGTCATCAACGTTCCCTGGTACCTCGATACGTAATTGCTCACGCCTCCGGAAGCTTTCTGGGACTGCAGATCTAGCTGTTTTTTTCCGATCCAACGTTAACCGGGCCCTGGGGCGCGTCGGGAAATCTCCAAGGCCGCTTTGCGCATTTCTTCGTGAATGAGGCCATTGCTTGCCAAAATGACCGGCGCGCCAAGCTGGTAGGGTTTCCCCTCGAAGTCGCTGACTCGCCCACCAGCCTCTTCGATGAGCAGCACGCCCGCGGCGACATCCCACTTGTTGAGGCCGAATTCCCAAAACCCGTCGAAACGCCCGGAGGCCACGCAGGCCAGATCGAGCGCCGCGGACCCGTCGCGGCGCACGCCGTGGGTTCGCTGGGTGAACTCGCCGTAATACTGCAGATTCGGGCTGAGTTTGCGGTTGCGCACAGGAAAGCCGGTACACAGCAGGCTGGTCGAGAGGGTAGAGACCTTGGAGACTGCGATTTTCCCGCCGTTGCAGGCGGCGCCTTCGCCTCGCGCCGCGGTGTACAACTCGTTGTAGTAAGGATTGAAGACGGCAGCGGCTAGCAGGGTGTCTCGCTGGGCCAGGGCGATGGAGACGCAGAAGCAGGGATAGTGGTGGGCGAAATTCGTGGTGCCGTCGAGCGGATCGACGTGCCAGCGAAATTCCGAAGCCGTGTCCTTCCCCGTGCCCTCCTCAGCAGTGATGGCATGCCCTGGAAAATATTGATTGAGGCGAGCAACGATGAATTGCTCGGAACGCTTGTCCGCCTGCGTGACCAGGTCGACTTCGTCGCCTTTGTAGCGAATATCCAGCGGCCGCGAGAATTCCTCAATGAGGATCTTTCCGGCTTCTTGAGCAATCTCGACGGCTGCCTGCAAATAGTTTTCCCGCATAGGAAAGATTTTAGAGGAACCGGCGGTAGGTGGCGAGCAACGGGTGGCGTACCGCCGCTTCCTACCTGTCGCGGGAACATAGGACGAAAGGAGGAAAAGGCCAGAGGGTTGCTACCCGGGTTTCTCGGTGTAAGTGTGGGTGCTATCTTCCGCTGCTCACCCCGAACAGCCTGCGCGAGCCACATGGGACATGGCATCCCCCGAACATGATTGAGGATTGGTGGCGGGGCGGGAATCTTTGTTTGCATTATATGCCATGGAAGACGCGCAGTTGTTTGTTCTTTCTGCGTGGCTCACTGCTCCTCCGGAAAGGTAAAACGGGGTGCGAGAGTCGACGTATAATGCGGCCCCGGGAGGACCTCATGTTCACGGCTACCGCCAACCTGATTCTGCCCAGCACGACCACGGGATCTTTTCCACGGCCGCGTTGGTTTGATGTAAGTCTGTGGGGCCGTCCGCTTGACACCTGCATGCTGGACGTGCGGTTTCGCGAGAAGTTTCAGGACGCGATGGCCGTGGTAATCAGCGATCAGGAGCGGGCCGGGCTGGACATCCTGACGCACGGCGACCTGCACGTGGATGAGGACATGGCCGGGCGCGCCTGGCACCATTACCCGCTGCAACGCTGGGCCGGCTTTGCGGGCGATTGCCTGCAGCCGGAAGAGACGACCGCGCCTTGGCTGCACTACCCGCCGGGCACGTTGCTGAACGAGATTTACACAGGCTGGCGCTGGCCGCACGTGGTGGACAAGATCACGCACCGGCCTCTGGATTATGCCAAGGTCTGGAGAATCGCCCAGGGGAAGACGCGCAAGCCGGTGAAGTTTGGTACGTGCTGCTCGCAGGTGATGGCGCTCTTCCTCGACATTCACACGCCCAAATACAAGGACAAGCGCGAGGTGATCTGGGACATGGCCGAGGCCATGAACAAGGAGTTGCTCGCGCTTCGAGACGCCGGTTGCCGCTGCATTCAGATCGAGGAGCCGACATTTCACTTCATGGCCAACACATACGGCAAGGATCACGAACAAGTGAAATTCATGATCGACGCATTCAACCGCGAGGTCCAGGGGCTGGACGATGTCGAGCTGTGGATCCACACCTGCTGGGGCAATCCCAACATGCAACGCGTCATGGAGGACACCAGTTACGCCAACTCCATCGAGATTTACCTGGAGCGCTGCCGCGGCGACGTGTGGACGCTCGAGATGAAGGATCGCAACCAGAAAGACCTCGAACTGTTCGCACCGTTCAGGAACGATCTCAAGAAGAAGATTGCCGTCGGCGCGGTGAGCCATCGCTCGCTGCAGGCCGACCGGCCGGAAGACGTGGCGGGCGAAATTCGCAAAGCGCTGAAGTTCATCCCGCCAGAACGCCTGGTGGTCTCAAGCGACTGCGGCTTTGGCCGCCAGGGCGCGAACCGCGAGATTGCCTTCTACAAAGCCAGCGCCATCGCCCAAGGCTCGAACATCGTACGGCGCGAATTGGGCTTGGCGACTACCGATGTGCCGGCGGCTAACCCCATGCTGCAAATCGATGTTGTCCCGGGGCGCGACGTCAAGTCCGCCGCTCAAGGCGCCAGGTGAGGTGGCATCGCTGTTCGGTGGGATGGGGATTTGCGAGCGAGCACGGAGTCGCAACAGAGGCCCAGGCCTTCGCGCAAGTTAAAGACAGGAAAGCGCTTAGAGTCGTAACCTGACTGGCAGCTGCCGTGCCTCGTCAAAATAATCCATGGAGGAAAATTCCCGCTCGGTCAAGGAGCGCGCCAGGCGAACGCTTTTCCAGGATTTGCGGTTCTCCTGTCAGGAGTTGATAGAGTCCGTTGTTGATAGAGTCCGTTGCGGGCCGCTCCTCTACCGGCCCTCAGCCGCGGCGCGCTCCGGCAAGGCAAACGCGTAAAGAGTGTCCTCGACGGGGATGATGAGGTATTGCCGGCCATCAAGCTGGTAGGTCATCGGGGAGGCGGCCAGATGACCGCCCGCGTTGAGGTGCCAAAGGGTTTTGCCCGTAGCGGGATCGAGCGCGAGCAGATTGCCGGAATTGTCCGCGGTGAAAAGCAGGTGGCCGGCTGTGGTCAGGATCCCCGCGATGCTTTCGCCGTTGCCGATCTCATGGTTCCAAACGACGGCGCCGGTGCGGTAGTCCAGGGCACGCACGGTCGAATTTGCCCACAAAATGCGGTCGCGGCCCGCCCAGCCTTCGGGCTTTCCTGTGGTCGTGAGGTAATAAACGCTGAAGCCCCGGCGGGCGTTAACATAAAACAGACCCGTCTGGGGATCGAAACTCGGCGCCATCCAATTGGTGCCGCCGTCCGAAGTGGGTTCCACGAGCGCGCCGTCCGGAGTTGGCATCGCTCCGGGCTTAGCGCTGGGGCGGCCGCGCGAGTCCGCGCCGGAAGCCCACGTCTGGTCGATGAACGGAGCGGTCACGAGGTGCTGGCCATTCGTGCGGTCCAGCACAAAGAAAAACGAATTGCGGCTGGCCTGAGCGAGCAGCTTGCGCGGCTTGCCTTGGAACTCCGCGTCAAACAGAACCGGCGTCTCGACAGCGTCCCAGTCGTGCACGTCGTGCGGCGATGGCTGGAAATACCAGACGAGCTTCCCGGTGTCGGGATTGAGCGCCACGATCGAGCAGGTATAAAGATTGTCTCCGGGCCGCGCCGCGCCCGCGAGCACGGGATTGGGGTTGCCCGTGCCCCAATAAAGAAGATTGAGTTCGGGGTCGTAGGTTCCGGTCATCCAGGTCATGCCGCCGCCATGCAGGATCGCGTCGGTGTCTTTCGGCCAGGTTTCTGAACCCGGTTGACCAGGATCCGGGTCGGTGTACCAGCGCCATTGCACCGCGCCGGTCTCGGGATCAACAGACTCGAGAAAACCGCGAACGTCGGTAACATCGCCAGAGACGCCGGCGACGATGTGATCGCGAATCACCAGCGGGGCCATTGTGGAGAAGTAGCCAAGCTTGGGGTCGGCGAGTTCGACGATCCAACGAACCGTGCCGTCCCTGGCATCGAGGCAAACCAGGCGCGCGTCGGGAGTGGTGAAGTACAGCCAGTTCTTATACATGCCCAGGCCGCGATTGCCGATGTGATCTCCTTCGGAAACACGCTGGTAATGCCAGATCTGGCGGCCATAGCGCGCGTCGACGGCCCAAACGTTGTCCGGTGCGGTGAAGTAGAGAACTCCGTTAACTTCGAGGGGAGTGGATTTGATCGCGGCGACACGTACGGGAAAAACCCAGGCGAGCGTCAGCGAATCGATGTTTGTCGCATTGATCTGGTCGAGCGGGCTGAAGCGTCGGCCGGAATAATCTCCGTTGTAGGTCGGCCAGGTGTCGGTGGCGGGCTTGAGCAGTGCCGCGGGGTCGAGACCCTGCGCCACGACGAAGGGCGCGTGGGGAACGAGGGCGAGAACGAGTAATAGACCCGGCAAGCGGCCTCCGAAGCAAAGGCGGCTCAAAGCAACGTGATTACTACGACTCGTGCTAGAGCGCGCGTCTTTGATCGTTCGACATAAGTGAGAAAGCATCACGGCTCCTCTTCCGATTTGCGGCTGTGAACCTATTTCAGGGTCTCCAGATAGGCAAAAAGATTGTGCACGTCCGCCTGGGTGAGTTTACCGAGCAACTCGCGATGGGCGGTGAGCGGGTCCTGAAGCTCAACTTTCACGCGGTCGCGCGGGAAGGAACGGTACCAACCGAAGGCGTCGCGCAGGCCAACCATAAAGTCATCGGCGTGCACCAGCGCGCCTTTGATTTGCTCGCCCGAAGGAAGAGTCACCACCGCCGTAGCATGGGCCGTCGCGCGACGGCCGCCGGGGTAAAGCATCTCGGCCTCGAGCTCGATAGGCGAGTATTTGGTAGCGATCGCCGCGAGATCGCCGGTGGGTGAATGACAATTCTTGCACCCCCCCGCGCCGTTGAAAAAGGTCTTTCCCGTGTCGGCGTTGCCGGTAAGCAACTTTTCAACCGGATAAGACCGTGGAACGCCGGCAGACTCGATCGCTTCCAAAGCCCGCGCATGCAAAAAAGCGGCGATGTCGGCCACTTGCTCGTCCGTCATTGTGGCTATAGGCGGCATGCCTTTATCCGGGCGGCCGTGGCGAATGACTTCGCCGATGAGGTTTCCACTGACGTCATGAGCGACGAGCGGTGAGCGGACAAGATCCGGACCGCGCGCGCCCGTGGCATCGGGGCCATGGCAGAATCCACAGGATTGCACGAATAGCGTGCGGCCCCGATCGACGGCGGCGGTATCCTTTGCAGGCTTTGCCTGTACTGCCGCCTTTTCCGCCCGAGGAAGCGGGGCCCCTGTGGCGCCGCTCGACAGACCAAAAGGAAAAATGAGCGCAAGCGAGAGGGCTGGGAGCTTGCCTAAACGGCTCGGCCGCGAGCGCGTGTACATGACCATGGTCTCCACCTCACGCACGGTATTTTACAACGCAGCTTTGATCTTCAAATCCACAGGCATCATCGGCTAGGTGAACCGTACCTCGAGCGGGCGGCCGTCGAATTCGACGGTTTTCGATGAATCACCGACCTTGACTTCGATGCTGCGTCGCAAAGGCGGACGCAAGCGAGAGCCCGGAGCCAAACGAACCGCGAGTTCCCGCTGCGTATCGTGCCATTTGAGCTGGAGTCCCGTCCAATCGCCCTTGCGGTAATTGAAGGAAATTCCGTCATCTTCGTAAAGAAGAAACTCGCCGTCCGCGCCGGGATAAACCGCGAGGGAGAGTGGGCCGTCGGCTTTTTCGTTGACATACTGTTTGACCGGACCGAACGGGAGAATCGCGCCCTCGCGGACAAAGAGCGGAAGCGTTTCAAGGTCGACGGTGCGTTCAATTTCGCGCCCGCCGTCGAGACCGTTGCCGGTCCAAAAATCGAACCAGCGACCGCGCGGGAGGTACAGACGGCGCGAAGTCGCGCCTTTCTCGACGACGGGCGCAACGAGAATGTCGCGGCCCCAAAGATACTCGTCGCCGTGGCCCACGGCTTCCGGATCATCCTGGTAGTGCAGCCATAGGCTGCGCATCACGGGCATTCCGGTGAGCGTGCCTTCGTGCACCGCGCTGTACAAATAGGGCAGCAGGCGATAGCGCAGCTCCAGATACTTGCGGCAAATCGGTTCGACTCCTGCGTCGTGCAATTCGCTGGGATCGGGAAGCGCGGAGCCGTTGTAGCCGCCGATTTCGGTTGGGCCGATTTCGCCGGTGTTCCAACCCCAAGGCAGGCGGAGTTTCCATGCGCGGCCGTGACAACGGAAGAGTGTGCAGAACGCGCCGAATTGGAACCAACGCAAGTAGAGTTCGGCGGTGAATTCCTTGGTGGGAACAAAACCGCCGATGTCCGTTCCCCAGTAGGGAATGCCGGTGAGTCCCGTATTGACGGCAATCGGAACGTGAGTCTTCAGAGTTTCCCACGTCGAGTAGACATCGCCGGACCAGAGGAAGGAAGCATAGCGCTGCATTCCGGCATAGCCGTTGCGATGGAGCGCGTACGGGCGTTCGTTGGGGCGATCGAGTTGCGGCCCTTCCCAATACATGCGGTTGCGAGCGAGGCGTGCATCGATGTTCAGAGGATCGCCCTCGTCGGGCCACCAGCCATCGACACCGAGAGAGAAAGTCTTGCGATGGGCGTCCCAGGCGCAGCCCACTTGCTCTTTATCGAAGCGGGCGACATCGCAGGGGTCGTTGACCGTTCCGCGCAAGTCGTTCTCGAGAATTACGGAGTGCAAGACAATGCGGAAATGTTCCTGATGGAGCTCGTCGATGCCCTGCTTGGGATCGGGAAAGACACGTCTGTTCCACGAGAAAGAACCGTTTTCCGTGTTCCAGCCGGAAGGGCAAAAGCCGGTGCCGAGATAGATGAGCGCGTCGCACGGAAGCCTCTTTTGGCGAAACGTTTTGGCTTCGGCGAGCACTTCCTCGTGGCTCGCGAGCGTGCGATGGGACTGCTGATAGCCAAAAGCCCAGAGCGGAGGCAGCTCGGGGTGGCCGGTGAGTTTGGCGTACTCGGACATGAGCACGGGCGGCTGCTGCGAGACCACCACGAAAATGTCGAGTGGCAGAGCGCTCGAGCGATCCTTGGGGAGGAACTTGCCTTCTGTGCCGGTGAAATCAAATGTGCCGAAAGGTTGATGGAAGTAGAGTGCCCACCCTCCGGCGCCGATGAGCCAGGGAACAGGCACGCGTCCGCCATGCGTGCCTAGCTGGTAGCCGCCCTGCCCGCTGCGCATGGCGTCTTTAGAGCCGCGGCGGTCGAACTGCGGCCCGCCTTCGCCGAGACCCAACAGCGCGGAGTCTCCCATCGAGAACGAGACGACCCCAGTCTCGGCATCGATGATGAGTTTCTGGGCGACCTCACCTTCCGCGGTTTCGACGAGGGCTTCGAGTGGGTTGCGAGAAAGCTTCACGCGGAGTTGGCCGGATTTAACCACCTGATCGCCTTGGCCACCGGTGAATTTTGCGAGCGGTGGTCCCCAAGAGGCCTCGACCAGCGAGCCGTTGCCTTTGACACCTTGCGGTTGGCCGCCTTCGATAGGGAGCACGCTCAGCCGGAAAGTGTGGTCGCTTACTGGGGCAATCTGAACTTCTACATTGCGGTCGGCAATCTGAAGATTTTGCTGTGCGGCTTCGCTCTCGCTTGGCCAAAGGAAGCGCGCAGCGCAAACAGCACCAACACCTTTTAGCATCTCACGGCGATCGTAACGGTTGGTCATGAGTCGGCACATAAAGCGAACACCGCACCAGCACCTTACATCCGAGTAAACGGACGGAGATTATACACAAGGATGCCCGGCAAAGGACGACAAGCAGCGGCGACAGGAAGAAAGAACTCTATTCCTCGAGGAAGGACGAAGCGGTTTGTTGGAATTCGGGCCAGCGGGCGCCGAGGACTGGGCCGTGGCCGGCGTTGGGGATGATCCAAAGGCGGGAGTTAGGAATGGCTTTGGCCATTTCGACGGAAAGCTCGACAGGATACAAAGGGTCGCGGTCGCCCTGGATGATGAAAGTTCGGGCTTGGACGGTAGAGAGAAGAGGAGGCGTGAAGTTTAGGTCGTCGTAGCTGGTGGCAAAGGACTGGGCGCTGGCGAGGAGGGCTTTGATCTGCTCATCGCCGCCGGGATGGCGACGGCGCAGGATTTCCCACTGTTGTTCAGAGAGAGTATCGGGGTATTGGCTCATGAGCGGACGGGCTTGCGCAGGAAAGTAAGGAGTGGCGCTGACCAGCACCATAGCTCGAATGCGGCCCGCCTGCTTGGTGGCCATGTGCAGCAGCACGTTGCCACCGCCGCTAATGCCCACGGCCTTCGCGGAGGCGATGTTCAAATGGTCGAGCAGGGCAAGCATGTCGACCGCGGCCTCATCATGACGGAATGGTTTTGCGAGTGTACCGGAGCGGCCGTGGCCACGCAGGTCAGGCAAGATGCATTGGAATTTTGTCCCCCATTGCGCGAGAGAAGAGCGCCAATCCTGGCTGGAGCCGGAAAAGCCGTGCAGCAGTAAAAGGGGTTCACCCGTTCCGTGAAGTTCGAAGTAGAGTTGCTGATCCTTGAGCATTTCGGTGCGACCGGGCGGACGTGTGGCCGTCATGGTTATTCCTCCCGTGGATTGTTTTGCTGGCCAAAAACGAAAAACCGCCCGCGCTTGTGCACGGGCGGTTCCACATCTCGTTCTAGTTTACCGCGAAAATGAAAACCGCGGCACTGCAAAATTAAATGAGGGAGGCTATCCCGCCATGGAAGCAAGCCGTTTCCTAGCGAAGGGGACGGCGTAGGCGGCGGGAGGATTGTGGGCAATGGCCGCAGCCGCCTTGCGATAAGACTCCATGGCCTTGTCCTTCTCGCCGAGTTTCTCGTAAGTCTGGCCAAGCAAGCACTGGATGAATGGATCGAGCTGATTGGCCTTTAGCAATTCTTCCATCGCGGTCTTGTAGTCTTGTCCATAAAACGCGACATAACCGCGCAGATACGGAAAAAACTGCGCTTGGTCAGGAATGGTGCCTTTGTCGAGGATAGCTTTGGCGGCGGTGACGTGGTCCTGCGCGCCAGCCAGATTTCCGTGGCGCGCCGCGAGGCGGGCTTGCGCGTGCTCCCAGCGAAAGCTCCACAGATCCATGTGCGCCGGCTTGACGCTGGGTTCCTTCAGTCCGGTGTCGTGACCAAGCTGGTACCAATGGAGGGCCGCGTCCAAGTCGCCAGCGTCGATGCAAACGCGGGCGGCTTCGTCGGCAATTTCTCCTTGCTGGTAGAAATCCTCCCCGGAAACGTAATAATCGAAAACTTTCCTCTCGTATTCGACGGTCTTCTTGCAGTTCGCTTCGAAAGCGTAAGACATGGCCATGGCCCGCTCGGCGGAAGCTTTTTGATCGGGCTTGCCGGCAGCGTCGATCGCTTTTTGAAAGTATTTGCGAGCTTCTTCGCCTTTGCCCATCAAATCCAGCACGTTCCCGGCAGCGATGTTGGCAGGAAACGAATCCGGCGAGGATTCGAGCGTTTTGCGATACAGGGCTAGGGCTTCTTCCATCTTTCCTTCGCGCATCAATTGCTGACCCTGCTTGATGAATTCCGGCTGCTGCCGCTGGGCGGGAGCTTGCGCAAGTAGCGCAGCGGGGGCGAAGACCATCACAGTCGAGAAAGCCAGGTGAAGCGCAGATTTCATGCGGGCATTATCCCATGAACTCTTGCCGTACGCAGCATGACATGCCCGGAGCACGGAGTTGGTGTAACGTAGGAAGCAAGCGAGATGTGAGGGGTGCGCTGGACATGATGACGATTGAGGAATGCCGGGCATTTTTTGCGCAAGAGGTGAGATTTGCCGCGAGCCTGTCGACACCAGGATTGGTGGAGGCGTTCGCCAAGGTGCCGAGAGAGAAATTCATGGGGCCGGGACCATGGCAGATCGGGTCGGCCGACGCACGAGCCATGTCCGCGGCGGGCTTGGTGCAGATGTCGTACATAACGGTGGAAGATCCGCGGGAGGTGTATCACAACGTAGTGATTTCGCTAGACCGCGCAAAAGACATCAATAACGGTCAACCCGGTGCGCTCGGGAGATGGATTGACGCGCTGGAGCTGAAGCCGGGCGGCCGCGCCTATCATCTGGGATGCGGCGTGGGGTACTACACGGCGATTATGGCGGAGGTAGTGGGGCCGCAGGGAAACGTCGTGGGGCTGGAGCTACAGCCAGACCTGGCGGCGCGGGCCAGGGAAAACCTGCTGGGCTACGCAAATGTGGCGATCGAAGCCGGAGACGGAGCGGTGTTTGATCCCGGCGAGCGTGACGCGATCTTTGTGAATTGCGGGGTGACCCACCCGCAAACGAAATGGCTAGAGCGTTTACGCGAAGGCGGGAGGCTGGTGGCGCCGTTTACGATGGCGGTGAATGCCACAATCGGGCAGGGGTTAGTGATCAAGATAGCTCGGTCGAACGGAAAGTTTACGACCGAGCCAGTTTCGGGGGTGGGAATTTATTCCGCCAGAAGCCTGCGCGACGGGGCGCTCGAGCCGCAGTTGCTGAAGGGTTTGACGACGGGAGGATTGTTGAAGGTGAAATCGGTGAGGCTGGATGCGCATGACGCAGGAGAAACATGCGTGCTGCACGGGCGGGAAGTTTGCCTGAGTTTAGCGGAAGCCAGGTGAGCCACCCCGACCAGGGGACGCGCAAAGACCATCGGTAACTCATTGGTTTTAGTGACCGTATAAAAACGACTTCTGAGTTACTATATATAGCCCGCCCAGAAATAGGGGGGTTCATGTCTCGAAGTTTGCGGTTTCCTTCCGCAGCTCTTGTTCTCGCTCTATTTTCCATCTTGCTTGCGGCTCCGCGTTCGGCCGCGCAGGACAGCAAAGTGATGGGCGAACTGAGGTTTAAGGGCGCCAGCGGGGTGGAAAAAGATGCGGGAGTTTGGGTCGACGGCGTGTACGTGGGGTACGTCAAGGAACTCAAGGGCGACAAGAAGGTCTTGTTATTGCCAGGCAAGCATGAAGTCACCGCGCGCCAGTCAGGCTACGGAGACTTCATCCGCGAAGTGGTCGTCGAACCGGGGCAGCTTCAGACCGTGCGCATAGCGATGCAGTTGCTCCCGGGAGCACGCCCGCCGGCCATCACGGCTGAAATAAAGCTGACACTGGAACCGGGACGCGCCGCCGTCTTTATGGACGACAACTACATCGGCCACGCCAGCGAGTTTGGCGGCGCTCTGCACTCCTTAGCGGTGAGTCCGGGAAAGCATCGGATCAAAGTCGCGCTACCGGGCTATCGGACATTTGAAACCGAAGTGACGCTTCTTGCCGGGCAGAAGGAAGAAGTGAAAACCGAGCTGGTCAAGGGAAGCATCGAGCAGGCTAGCTCGGAGGTTAAAAGCAAGCAATGATCTATCTGTCGGGGGAAGACGCGGCTCCCACAGCAGCGTAGTGCTGTCGTTGGACTGGCTTAGTTCACGGTGAGCTGGGCGGTGGCGGTGTGACTTACCTTCCCTGAGGGACACGTGACAACGACGGCGGAGGTCCCGGTAGGGTCCAGAGTGCAGCGAGCAGGACTGCGGCGGACGACAAAAGGAATTGCAACCTGCCTCGCAATGCGACGTGCGCCGATGAAGCTGATCCAGAGGAGAATGCAAATCGCGAAAAGAGCGGTACCGCTCCGTGGAACCGTGTCTTCCTTGATTCGCGATTGCCGCCCAATCGGCAATGCGGAACCCTTCGTGGTGGTCACGGCAACGTGGGCGCTAGAAGGCATTTCCATCCAGCGTAACCGACGATGGCGCTACCGCGCAGGAAGCCCCGGTGAGCAAACCTGAGCAACTAAACACCACCGCGTGACCGGACCCTCCACTCGGGTGACGGAAACAGTGTACCCGGCGGACTGTCTGGGATTAATCGTGTTTTCGCTGGCGCTGACCGTTAGAGAGAAATCCGTCGTGTTTCGAGCGGATGGAGATACCGACTGCAAGGCCTGCACCAAGTCCAGGCGGCCATTGCCCATGTCGGCGCCGAGTGGTACGGCGTGAGCCACGGCTGCGGCGGCCTTCGATTCGTTTGTCGTAGGATCGAGATTCAGCAAAAGCGCACCGGCGCCGGAGACGAACGGCGCGCTAAAGGAAGTGCCCCAGCCAGCGGCATAGGTGCTGAAGGGATAGGTCGAAATAATGGCCTCGCCCGGCGCGGCCACCCAAACAATGGCATCACCATAATTGGAAAAAGACGAGCGCGTGTCGGTATCGCTCGTCGATGCTACCCCCATGACATCAGACTGATACGCAGCAGGATAAACGATCTCCTGCGTTCCATCGTTTCCGGCGGAAGCTGCGCATATCACGCTATTCTGTTTGGCATAGGTTATGGCTTTGGAGAACTCCGTCGAGTGCGCCTTCATGTCGAAGCTCATGTTGATGACGTTGGCGCGGCCCTCGACACCGTAGTAGACGGCGTGAAGGATGTTGGACAAGTATCCCGTCCCGTCGGAGCCGAACGCTTTCAGAGGCAGCAACTGCGCCTGTGGTGCCACCAGATGAATGATCCCCATAACCATGGTGCCATGACCGAACGCAGCGTATTGGGAATTGTCGAGCACGGCCGCGGTGGACTGGTCTAGCACGGCCGCCGTGGATTGATTTACCTGAGCGACGTTACTGGTGGCCCCGGAAGGCGGTGTGCCGGTGAAGTCGGTCATTTCGGAGCCGCCCGGCTGGTTCCGCGTAAAGTCGTAGCCGGGCAAAAGCACCGACTTCAGCGCGGGATGATTGGGGTCTACTCCGGTGTCGATGTCCGCCACAATTCCCGTACCCATCACTTGGAAAGTGGTTTGTGCCTGGGACACATGCACAATGCTCGCCGCCGGCTGGTTCACGTAGCCGTCCCATACCGTTGATCCGGAATAGGCGACGGGAGTGGTGTCGGACAGACCCGCGGGAGGCGCGGTCACTTGATTCACACCGCCGACGAGACTCAACAGCTGGTCGGCTTCCGCGTCCACGATGCCCACGGTGTGGCCCAAAAGGTTCAGGAACGTCGTCAAATCAAGGGGGGTCGTAATCAAGAAAAGCTGGTTGAGGGAGCCATCGAGGCCAGTGACCACCGTGCAGTTCTCGAGCAGCGGCAGTGGGTTACAAAACCCTTGGAGCCCCTGGAGGCCAAGGGTGGTTCGAACAATGACACGGTTGTCCGCCCTGGCCTGCGTGGAGCACAGGCCGCAAAGGAACAGCGGGACCCACAGCCACCTCAATTTCATCCCAATCTTCCTTTTTTCTTCCGAGGGTTGGCCCCACTGGTGACTCCGATGTCAGTGGCGACAGGCAATTTCCCTCGCTCATGCTCTGCCCTTCCAACCCAATCCAACGGAGGGGACTTGAGCAACACCCAATCGTTTGGGGTCACTTCAATTTCGAGCGATACGGAGCGTTCGTTTTCCAATTCAAAGGAGAACTCGCCCGCTTCGTTGGTGATCACCAGGCCCAGTGGGCCCTGCTGCCCTTTCAAAACAACGGGAACCCCGTTCATGGGAATCTGCGGCGAATTGGTTCTCATGATTTGTCCAGTTAGCATGGTACGGGGCGAATCAGGAAATCGTTCAAACGCGATGTCCGCAGTCAGAGCCGGGGCCTCGTAGACAAGTTGGCGAGTATCGGGCTGCAAGTGCCGAATACCGGCAGGCAGTGGTTGCAAGAGGGTGTCGAAAACAAGGCGAGCCACCTTGGTGATCCGGCGAATTCCGAGTTGGGGATAGACCATGGACTCCAAGCGCGGCCAGAGATCCACCGCCAGGCGATCACGCTGTACGGAGGGAATGGAGTACCGGGAGAGCAGCTCCCTGATCATCGGAGTCGGCGACTCGTCCGTCAGAGCAATGACCCGTCCGGGAAAGCGCACCAGAAGCTCTCGTACCCCTTGGTCGACCCTGCCAGCGTCGGAAGTGTTTCCGGGCAATTCAAACAAGGCAGCAGAGGTACGCTCCCGGCCGGCTATCGCTAGGGCTTCGTCAATCCCCGAAGCAAGCACCCACTGACACCCCATCGTGCCTACCAGGACCCGAATCGTGTCGCGTTCCGCGGCACGCTCGCAAATGATCAGCACCCTAGGCTGCATACGGACCGGGACCCCCACCCCTACACATGGAACGGGCAAAGTTCTGTTCTTATGGTTCCTGCGCTTAGCGTAGCTTCGTTGAGTGTAGAGACTCGGTACGGAGTACCACAATTCAGCGGATACCCGATTCCTTTCTAAGGTAAAACCCTGAGTCATAGCCGTTGGGATTAATACCGCTTGGGGACCTAGGAAAGAGACGGGAAGGTCGGGCTCAGGAGCACAAAAATCAAATCCAACGAATGTGCGTCGCGTTTTTGGCGATGACGAAGACGCGCAGATTGTTCGACCGGGGATCCGTGGGGACGAGGAAGAATCCGATTCTTTGAGGGTCGTAAAGGTCCGCAGTGCCTACCAGCTTTTCCCCATCTTGAAAGGTAACCTCGGCTTTGCGGCCCTGATTTTGCGAGTTAAGTTCCTGAGATGCGCTGTACTCGCTATTGCCAACGAAATCCCGGGCAAAGAAAATTGCTTTCAAGTCCTTCATTTGGACTTCCGCGCCTTCGCTCTGGGCGGTGTCCCGCTCGAAAAAAAGGCGGAAGTGATCCTCTTGCGCCGAAAAACTGTAGATGTAACCCTTCATCCGGCGGCCATCGAGGAAGGCGACTACCGCCTTATTCTGGCTAGTAAGAGTGTTTGGAGTCGCCATAGGTCGCTTCTACTTAGCTGCCCGATCAAGAGTTTCGCATCCTCGGACAACGTGATCCGAAATACAAGCGCGCCCGATGTCGCCGCTCGGATGGACCATGAAAGCGGATCGGCAGTTACCGCTGGCGCGAAGAAACCTGATCAGGCTAGTGCTGCGCCAGTTTGGCGAGGTCCCATCCTTCCATCACCACCGCGCGATAGTCCTGTTCTGTGCGGAGGGCATCCTGGATGATTTCTGCAACTCTGCTTTTCAATTGCTGTACACGGGGATCGTTCGGATCCCGTTTCTGACCGCCCTGGGAGGCCTTCCAGGATTCCACTTGCGCCGCCGCTTTCTTGACTTCCACGATAAGCTCGCGCTCATGAGAAACGTAATGTTGTTTCTCGGTGTAGAGGCGGTCTTCCCAGTTGCGGCGGCTGGGGAAGTCGACATCGTTGTCCATCAAAACCGCTTTCGCGAGGGTAGCCCGATCAAGCGCATCCAGCTTGTTCAGCTGTGACTCGGCTTCTTCGAGCCTTGAGAGGGCCTTGGACAATGCCGCGCTGTCTCCTGCCGGTTGCGTGCTTCCAAGGTCACCCAGACCGCTGAGGCTCTTGCTCGAGGCCAAGGCGTCCTCGGTAATTATGGTCTTTGGCTTGTTAGCGTTCTTTTCCTTGTCTTTGCGCGCCTGGCGGGCGATATCGCCGAGCGATGGTGGGGTCTCGGCTTGAGATTGATCGCGGGAAGGATCCTGCGCATGAGCGGGCGTCCAGGAAAGGCCCAGGCAAAGAACCGCCGCCCAAAACGTCGTTGGTCGATGCATGATGGCCTCCCACCGTCTTCCATCTCGTGAGGTAACCTACCCCGTCTTTTCATGTTCTCGTGGGGCAACGCGGGAAGCCATAGGTCAGCGGTACTGAGGTATCCAAAACGGCATTAATCGCGGCACGAAGAAGCGGAGGCAAGCTTCTGAACAAAGGCAACGAAGGAGGAGCGATGCTAACGAAGGTGGTTTTTTGATCTTGGGCTGGTAGCCTCGTCGAACCGGTTTCACGCGAACCCAGTCCAGGTTCACCGACGGGAGTTATCGGGAGGAGCGTAGCGCATTCCGCTGCCGCTTGAAAACGGCAGTCCCCGGTGCTCTTTCATTACGGCGTTACTTGGCACTGAGTTCAGCAGCCCCGACGGAGATTGAGATTTTGGGACTATTAAGCAAAGTATTGTGAATCAGACAATGCTGAACTGCAAGACGAACACCATCGAGGTCTTGCTGGTTCAAATCACCGGGGATCTCAAGGGCAAGGCGAAAATTGTCCAAACGAGCAGGCTCTCTGGCTTTATCGGCGGTAACCCGAACGATTGTGCCTTCGGTGGCTCGTTTGTGCTTTTGCAGGTATTGTGCGGCATAAAAGCCCGCACAAGAACCGAGAGAAGCGAGAAGCATCTCGGGTGGGGTCAAGCCCTCATCAAAGCCGCCATCCTCGGCGGGCTGGTCGCTGAAGATAACGTGCTGACGAGCCTTGATTTCAAACTGAACGCCACCCAGGTGTTCCACCCTAATTTCCATTCTTTCCTCCGCCGAGGGTAAGGTCAGCCGCGCGCTCGAATTTGTGTCACCATCTTGGCCCGCCCTAAGCGGCCCTCGCAGTGACGCAGTTCACCGGCTGCGGTGTCCGCCATCACACGAAAGGCAGGCTAGACAATAGCCCGCAACTCATTGCGGAGCAGTGAGATAGGTCTTGCGGTGGCGGACCTGGTAGTTGCCGGTAGTGACTTTGACATCGATGGAACGATAGGTGTTGTCGGGGCCGCGAGGATTGGGATAGTAGGCCAGACGATACTGGGTACGGAGCTCCCGGTCGATACGATCGAAGATGGCGGTGAGCTCCTGGGGCGTATCCGGATAAAACATACCGCCGCCGGTCGTGTCGGTCATGGTTTCCAGGGCGTGTTCGCCGGCGGTGTTGCGCCCGTTCTCGTTTTTCACCGGGCGAACGACGATGGTGTAAAGGAGCACATTGGCGCTGACCGCCTCCCTGCGCGCGGCGTCGAAATCGTAATGACTGGTGGTTTCTCCAGCGTCCGTGACGAGAACGATCACTCGGCGGCGGTCATCTCCGCGCTGGGCGAGGGAGCGCGAGGCCAGAAGCACCGCATCGTAGATAGAAGTGCCCGCGCCATTGGGAATTCTGCGGACGGCGTCCTGAAGCCCTGCGACATTCTCGGAGAAACTGGCGCGCTGTGTAACATCCTCGTCGAAGGAAAAGACGGCCAAGCGATCCCCGGGCCGGACAACCTGGCGGATGAAATGAGCCGCAGCTTCCTGCTCAAAGCTGATTTCCTTGTGCGCGCTGAGGCTGGCGTCAATCATCAATGCCAGGTCAAGCGGCTGAGAGGTTTCTGGCTCGAAGATCGCGATTTCTTGTTGCTTCCCTTCGTCGAAGAGCTGGAACGCTTCGCGAGGCAGATCCGGAGTCGGGCGATTGTGTTCGTCGAGAACGCTGACCAGCACGGTGACGAGATTGACGTTGACGCGGATGCGTCCGCGCTGGGCCGCGGCATCCTGGGAGTCCGCTGCTGGAGGCGCCGGCGTCGGCTGAACAATTTTACCGGGTTCGCCGACAGGAGAGGATGTAGGCGCGGTTCGCGGAGCGTTCGCACCGGAGTTCGAGGTAGAAGTGGAATTCGCCGTGGTCTTGGACTTTTGGGCCCATGGCGGACGATTGGGGTTGTCTTGGGCAACGGCGTTTCCGCTTGGCAGCAAAACCGCGAGGGCCAAAAGGACAACGCGGCTGGGGCGGAGCGATGGGGTGAGCATTGGCAATTAAGATGCCGGTTTCGCGCGCGGCGTCGCCACCGGTGCCGCAGGGAGCTCGCCGTCGGCCCAAACCGCGCCATCTTCAAAGTACTCTTTCTTCCAGATAGGCACGGTCCGCTTGAGGGTATCGATGGCAAAGCGACAAGCATCAAAGGCGGCTGCCCGGTGCGGGGCGCTAACGGCGATAAACACGCTGGTTTCTCCGATTTCGAGGCGGCCAAGGCGGTGGACGATGGCCAGACGATGGATGCCATGGTTTTGGTGAAGCCCCGCGGCGATTTCTCGCATCTTGGCAAGAGCCATGGGCTCATACGCCTCATAGTCGAGGTAAAGCGTGCGGCGATTGTGGGACTGATTGCGCACGAAGCCGTCGAAGGTGACGATGGCGCCGTCCTCGGGCGCGCGCACGTGACGGATCAGCGTGCCGGAGTCGATCGGCTCGCGAACGAGTTGAAAGATGTCTTCGAGGGGTGCGGTCACGGCTTTGCCTCAGCCGCCACTGACAGGTGGAAGGAACGCGACTTCGTCGCCCGAATAGACCACCGTATCCCAAGCCGCAAATTCCTGGTTGCGAGAGGCCACGACGGAAGAGCGATATTTGGCAAGCTCAGGAAGGCGCGTGGAATACCGGGCGAAAAGCTCTTCGATGGTGGAGGCATCGGCAAGCTCCAGAGATTCCTCCGAGTGCCCGATAATATCTTTCAGGCGCCCGAAAAACAGGACCTTGACGCGTACGCTTTGCGAGACAGTGGCCACACAGGAATTGTAGCGCACGGCGGAGCCCCGCGGGTTTTCTTTTGCAGCGCGAGTCGCGGGTAGCAGCCAGTTCCAGGGGTCACTGCGGACTCCTAAGGGCCGGCTCGCGGAAGCCATCGCGCCGCGACGTCGTCGTTCGGCAAAGGGACGGGAAGTTTGGCACCTTCAATGCGAGAGGATGTTTTGAAATCTTAGATAGCTTGACCGCTGCGCTGGAGTTTCGTAGCGTTCGAGCAGGTGAGCAATTTCCCTTCTGATGGCCCACTGCGGAGGGTGAGATGAAAGTTCTCGTAACGGGTTCAACCGGGCTCGTGGGAACAGCGCTCGGCAACGAGTTAGCGCGCGAGGGGCACACCGTGTGCCGGCTTATTCGGCCATTGCGCAGGGGGGGCGGCGGAGGTAAAGAGGGATTCGATGTGGCGTGGAATCCTGCGACGGGACACTTGGGAGGAGCGGGCGTTGGCGCAGATGCGGTTGTGAATCTGGCTGGAGCTTCGATCGCCGGAGGACGTTGGACGAAGGCGCGGAAACAGTTGCTGCGCACGAGCCGGATTGATACGACACGAGCCTTAGTCGGAGCGTTAGCGAAAATGAATGCGCGGCCACGGGTGCTCGTGTCGGCTTCGGCGATCGGGATTTATGGAGATCGCGGCGACGAGAGATTGACGGAGGAAAGCAAGCCGGGGACGGACTTTTTGGCGGGCTTGGCGGGGGACTGGGAAGCGGAAGCGCTCAAGGCAGAGGCGCTGGGGATTCGCGTTGTGCTGGCACGCTTCGGAATTATTCTGGCCCAGCATGGCGGTGCACTGGCCAAGATGCTTCTCCCATTCAAGCTGGGTGTTGGAGGTCGCCTTGGCTCCGGCAAGCAGTGGATGTCATGGATCACCCTCGAAGACGTTGTCGGTGCTGTTCGCTTTGCCGTCGAGAATGGATCGGTGCGAGGCACGGTGAATGTCGTCGCGCCGCAGCCCGCACAAAATGCCGAGTTCACGCAGGCCCTGGCAAAGGCCCTGCGCCGCCCGGGTCTCTTCCCTGCCCCCGCATTTGTCTTGCGTTTGGCGCTGGGAGAAATGGCTGACGCGCTGCTGCTGTCCAGCCAGCGCGTCTCGACGCAGAAGCTTCAGCAGCTTGGCTACCAGTTTCGGTTTCCAGAGTTGCCGTCCGCATTACGGGCAGTCTTGGCCTAATGCTCGTCGAACTTCGCTCTATTTCTGCACATTGATAGTGACAGAAACGCGCATGGTGTGGCCGTTCAGCGGATCTGTTGAAAGAGTGTTCTCAGAAGTCTGGCCGTCCCTGAGCAGCAAGCTCTCGTTGGTTCTGAATTGACGGATGAGAGGTAGGCCATTGGGCTCATTCACGAGCCTTTCGCCTTCCGATGATTTGTTGGGGTAAATCGCTGAGCGATCAAAATTCAAACTCACCAGGAATCGGCCATCCTCCCCGGTTTGGATCCGGCAGTCGATATTTGAGCCGACGTCTATGTAGGTGGTTTTCTGGTCCTTACCGTCGGTCTCGATAGGAACTCGGACACCGGTTCGAATGCTAGCCCCGTAGTTGCCTCCCGGTTTGTCACTGGCGGGCACGGTAAAGGAATAAGGCATGCTGGAGATCTTCTTGTCGCCTTCGAATTCGGCAAACACAACCTGCACCTTAATGGGAATTAGGGCCGCGGCCCGCTCCTCAGACTTGGGCTTTTCCTGGGTCTTGTCCTGCGCCCACAACGGCACCAGCGGCAGGCTGAGTGTCGCCAATAAGCAGAAATAAATAAGCCTTCTCATCGAGTTCCTCCAGAAATGATTCAATACGGGCCTTGTGTATAGCCATCGCGGAAATCATTGCGAGCCCTGTTCCGCTAGGGGCTTGACGTCAAGCTGCGGGATTTGGATCGGTGAAACTTGCAAGGGCTCCAGAGGAGCGCTGGCCTCCTCACCGGCCAGGAGCGGAGCGTGCTTCTGGCCGTACCACTGCTTGGCATAACTGGCCAGCAAGACGGCTTGCTCTCGCGGAACGAGTACTTGCGGCAAGGCTCCAACCGTATCTCCCCGCCTCGATGCTGCGAGACTCCTGGCCATCAAAGACCGCGTCGAAGGGGAAGGCTTTGCCAATCGATCGGGGCTTTCCATAGTCTCTTGGCTCGGAGCAGGCTTGGGCGGTCGAACAATCGTCTTGACCGCGATGTTCGCCCGTTCCCGCCCATCCCTAGTGCGCCGAATCGCGTGGGTGGCGAAAACCGCCAGGACAATTCCCGCAGCGGTTGCAAGAACAAGCGCGTCCGAAAACCAGCCGGACTTCCGAGAAGTCTCCTGCTCCAAGGCAATGCGGACGCGGAAAAACAGAGAAGGTGGAACTTCGCTGTTGGCCACGGTGTGAAGCCCGGAATCGATCGCGGCAAAAAGGGATTGCTCATCAATGAAAGCCTCGCGGCAAGGCAAGCATTCGGCGAGATGCGCGCGCAGTTCCTCGCAAGGCACCACGCCGCTTGCGGCGGCATCGATCAGCGCGTCTTTATAGCGTTCGCATAGCATCGCAACTTCTCCGCTAATTTCTTTCGAGCAACAAAAATCCGCGACTTCACCGTGCCGAGGGGGACGCCTATCAGTCCCGCGATTTCTTCAATCGTGTACCCGTCCATCGCCGAGAGCAAAAGCACCAGGCGCAGCTTCTCCGGCAATTCCTCCAAGGCGCGCTCCAGGCGGCCTTGAAACTGATTTGAAGCCGCGATATCCTCTGCGGTGGCTGGTGGCGGAAGATGCGCCGGTTGGGACCAGAGCGCGTCGCGGCGCTCGCGACGCTTCGCGGAACGCAGCCGGTCGAGCGCAAGTCGAAACGAGATGCGTACCAACCAACCGCTAAACCGGTTACGGTCGCGAAGACGATCGAAGCTTTGGTAAGCCCGGAGGAGGGCTTCCTGGGCCACGTCTTCGGCATCGGCCGTGTTGCGCAGAACTCCGCGTGCTACGCGAAAGGCCAGTGGGCCGCACTCGGCAAGGCGCTTCTCGAACTCCCGCCGGGCATCCGCCTGAGCTGCCTCGCGCACCAACTCGCTCCTTGCCCCGCTGACTGGTTGGTCGAGAACCAGCTCCTGCATAGGATCCCTTCTAAACGTTCAAATACCCGGCACTACGCAAGGTGCCCCGTCCCCGTACAACTACCAGACGCCACGATGCCGGACATGGTTCACTGTGATGGTACCGCTCGAGGCAGGCCGGAAACCCGTCAAATCCCGAGTTGACCTAGCAGCTCTTCGAGGTTGCCTTCGTCGACCGCGACTTCGCGGGGCGGCTCCCCCTTGCTGCTGGCCTGGACCGCCCCCTCGTCAAAGGCTTGGAAAAGACGCATCTTCGCGGCCGCATATTCTTCCGAGCTTGAAAGCGAGCGGCCGTTTTTTGCGGCCCAGCCTTCGAGGGCAGATTGGTGGACGAAGATCCTGAAGGGAAAGGCCGTTTGACGGTCTACCGAAACGACGTAGGTAAACTCCCCGCCGGGGTTGCCGCCGCGCTGGGCTCGGCTGCCTTCGAAGAAGTAGTACTGATAGACGACGCCGTCAGCGGCCGAATAACTCTTGACGCGGCGGACGGCATCCGGGCGAGCCATGCAGGGATTATTCGCGGGGCAGCGAGGGAAGTCAACGCGAGAGGCGGGGCCAAGGGCAGTGTCGAAACGGAACAAGCTTCAGGTCGGTTCTTTCTTCGAGAAGGATCATTCAAGCTGGTTTTGGGACCAGCGCGGGGAAGAGAAAACTTGGGCCTCACGCAGGCGTAAGCCACGTTCCCCCAAACAGCAAGCCCGGTCCAAGCGAAACGAGGAAAATCGGTTTGCGTTGGCGGGATTCCACCTTTGCAGCATCTTGTAGGGCCGCATGAAGCGCCGCGCCGCACATGGAAGAGCCCAGATTGCCGGAGGTGCGGCAAATGGGAGGAAATGTGCCAGCTGAGACGCCGCAGTGCTTCGCCAAAAGAGTCAGCAGCCGGGGATTTGGCTGGTGCGTCGCAAAGCTTCCGACCGACCCGCGGGAAATGCCGCTGCGCGCTTCTAGCGCCGTGATGACTTTTTCCATGCGAGTGATCGCGGCGCGCGAGATGGCCTCGCCATCGAACTTCACGTCGAGACCGTCTTGCTTTAGGGCAACGCGGATCGCGGCAGCGTGTTGTCCCGCACAGCCGAACAGAAAATCGCCAAGCCGGTAACCAGAGCCGTCCTGGACATCTTCTTCGCGCCGCAGCAGGAAAGCACTTGCGCCATCGCCGAAGAGGCCGCCGAATTCGCCGACGACGCGGCCCGGGGTGAGCACGCGGCTGTGCACGTCAGCCGTTACCACGCCCACCGTCGTCGCGGCGCCTGAGCCAATCAGCGATTGCGCGACGGCAACCGCATTGAGCAGCCCGAGGCACGCTCCGCCAACATCCAGCGCGCCACAGTTCTCGCGCGCCAGCAATCGAGAGTGCAGTTGCGCGGCGAGTGCCGGATATTCGTGATGCGTTTCGCTGGTGGCGATAATCCAGTCGAGCTCCTGGGCTCCACACGATGCGCCGCGCAGCGCTTCCTCCACGGACCTTGCCGCCAACGTCAATTCGCTTTCGCCCTCAGAAGCGTACGCGAGCGATTCGATGCCCGCCCGAGTGCGGAGCTTGCCGATGGGCATGCCAAACGCCCGGTCCACCTCCTCGGAGAGAACGCTTCGCGAACCTGCCAGAAACCCTGAGGACACCAGGAAGGCTTGCGCTGGCTTCTTCGCTTTACTGTCACGCTCTGCCACCATCTCACTTTTCATGCGCGTTCCTGAATCCCTCGGCGAAAAGGCGAACTCCAGAGCACAAATTCTATCTTCCAACAGACCACCAACGCTGCCAAGTGGCAGGAGCCACCCAAGACCCATCAAAACTTGTAATCGCGTGCGAACACCTGGTCAGGGGCGGAGTGATCGCATCGACGGGATGAAGTGAGTGGAGTGTCACGACTGATCTGTTTTGCAGACGAGACCAGAAATTTATGCCTCGGACCGGTAGCTTCGATCGTCCGACAATAAAACTCGCTAAGCGGGCGTGGCCCACCCGGCAATCTGACGCTGCACCTGCTCCCGGAATTCCAGCGGGCGATTGATCTTTTCGAACATCTCGGGAGTTCCTCCTGTGCCGCGCACGATCACCGTGCCATAGCCCAGCACCCGTCCCAACGCAGGCTCATCCACGGCCACACTTTCAATCCGCGAAAGAAGGATTTCCACGGTGCGGCGTTCGGCGATGCCCGTTTTGACGATGACCCTCTTGTTGGTCACGGCCATCTCCGTCGCATTGCGCCTCAAAACGCCAATGAAGAACAATACGCCGGCGACAACCAGGCACACCAGTACAAGAAAATAAACGGCTCCAGGAATGGCACGGTCTTTCGCTTTGGTCCCGAGGGAGGCCCACATAATTGGCATCGCCATGGCCAGTATCGCAAGCAGAACAGCGATGATCATGTGGCCCAGCATGACAATCCAGTGCAGCTTGGTCTCGTACTGAATGGACTCGCCTGGGATAAGGTGCTTTTCGACGTAGCTCAAAGACACTCCTCGCGAGGGCCGGCGCCACTTCTGGGACGCACACGTGGCTGCCGCGAATTATAACCGGACGCGCCGTCTTATCGATGGCAAAGAGATGTAACGGTAACGGTCAAAAACTTGGTAGCGCTAACGGGAATCGAACCCGTATTTCGGCCTTGAAAGGGCCGCGTGCTAACCGTTGCACCATAGCGCCACGCTTTGCAGGGTGAGTATCTTGTCTAGAATAAGAGAATTCGTCGGTACGGACAAGCGGCTCAGAGCAGGCCCCCGACGAGGTCTGAAATCTTCGCTTGCGAACCCGACGGAAATCTGCGCCAGTTTCCAATTTTTATTTGCGAATTCCGATCTTTACAATCTCAGCTCTGGCGATCCTGATACTCCTCGTGCCAGGCCATTTGGATCGCTTCGAGCTTGGATTCGTTCGATCCCGCGGGATCACCAGTGAAGCCGGGGAGTTCGGTGATCCACTTGCGCATGTCCGTGAAGCGGACACTCAGCGGATCGGTGTCCGGATATTTGTCGGCCAGCGCGATGGCGATATCCTCGAAGTTGTCCCAGGTAAATGTCTCGGGCATCGGGCTTCTCCTTACAAAACCTTGTCACTCCTGAGTCCTATCTTCCAAGACAGATCTGTAATGCTCACACGGCATTCGTGGGAGTTTTCGTAACGGGGCGCCAGTTACGACTCACCCCTCATTCCCCTCCGTGATCCGCTTCTTTCGCGTAATTTTTGTTCCAGTCGGGAATCTCTACGACGATGTCCGTCGTTCCGTCCGGGACTGTCTGGCAGCCTAGCCGCGACTTTGGCGTGATGCCGGGCGCTTCGTCCAGCTCATCGAATTCCGCATCCGTGCCTTCGTTGCACGATTCGAGGCCCTGACGCACGATCACATGGCACGTCGAGCAGGCGCACACACCGCCGCAGGCATGGTCGAGCCCCATCTTGAAACCTTCGGAAATATCCAGGATGCTGCCCGGCAGGCCATTGTGCCCGTACGGGACTTTTTCCGGGTCCACCTCAACGGTCTTGCCACTCGGAAGAAACGTCACCTTGTATTTCTTCGTGGCGGGCTTGTACTTGACTTCTTCAATGTATGGATTCGTTCCGCCCATGGAATTCCTCCCCAGTTCTTCCGGGCCTGTCCGAAAGCAAAGAAACCTCAGACTTCGGCGAGTTTCCGTCCTTCGAGCGCCGTCGAGACCGCGCTGCTCATCAACAGCTCCGCAAGATGTTCGGTTGTGTGATTCAAATCGTCAATGCGCTTGCGGATGAGCTTGTAGTCGCTGGTGGCCACAGACTCTTTGAGCGCCGCGACACTTGCCTCAATCCCCCCACGCTCTTCTACGCTCAGGCTCGCCGATTGCGGATTCGCAAGCGCCTTGGCGGTCGCCGTCAGAATTGATTCCGCTTCCGTGCGCGCCTCAATCAATTGGCGTTCCGCGAAATCCTGCTCGGCATACTCGATCGATTCTTCCAGCATGTGCTCGATTTCCGCATCGCTGATGCCATAGCTCGGCTGCACTTCGATGGAGTGCTGCTCGCCGGTGCGCAAGTCTTTTGCAGCAACCTGCAGGATGCCGTTTGCATCGATCAGGAACTTCACTTCGATGCGCGGCAGCCCCGCCGGGGCTGGCGGCACTCTCAGCGTGAACCGCGCGAGCGAGCGGCAGTCTTTTGCCAGTTCGCGCTCGCCCTGCAGGACGTGAATGTCGATGCCCGTCTGATTGTCCACACCTGTCGTGTAAAGCTCCTGAGCGCTTGCCGGAATCGTAGAGTTGCGCGGGATGATTTTTGCCACTGCGCCGCCATACGTCTCAATTCCCAGCGAAAGGGGCGTTACGTCGAGCAGCAGCATGTTCTTCACGCCGCGGTCGAGGATATTGGCCTGCACCGCCGCACCCAGCGCAACCACCTCATCCGGATTCAGCTCCGTGTGCGGCTTGCGGTCAAAGTGTTCCCGCACCGTGCGGCGAATCAGTGGCGTGCGCGTGGCGCCGCCGACCAGCACCACCTCGTCCATATCGCCGGGCTTCACTTGCGCGTCAGCCAGGGCCTTCTTTACCGGAGCCATGGTGCGGTCTACGACGGGGCGAATCATCGCCTCGAATGCGCCGCGCGTAAATTCGTGTGTGAAGACCTTGCCGTTCGGCAAGGGGAAGCGCAGCATCGCCGTTTCCGCTTCGGACAACTGGTGCTTTACGTTGATGAGCACCCGGCGAAGCTCTTGCGCCAGCTCGCCCTGCGGCGAAAAATCAATTTCATCGTGCTGCAGAATCTGCTCGTGAACGAAGCCCTGCAAGAGATTGTCGATGTCGTCGCCGCCAAGGTGGGTATCGCCGTTGGTCGAAAGCACCCGGTAGATGTCGCCTTCGCTCGTGGAGATGAGCTTCAGTACGGAGATGTCAAACGTCCCGCCGCCAAGGTCGTAAACCGCGACGCGTCCGCGCTGTTTCTCGTGCAGCCCGTAGGCCAGCGCCGCAGCCGTGGGTTCGTTCACCAACCGCAGAACTTCAAGGCCTGCGATTTTCCCGGCGTCTTTGGTGGCCTGGCGCTGCGCATCGTCGAAATAGGCAGGCACGGTGATAACCGCGCGGTCTACCGCTTCACCGAAAAACGCTTCGGCCCAATTCTTGAGTTCGCGAAGAATGAATGCGGAAATCTCCGGCGGTGTGAAAACCTTTTCTCCTAGCCGCACGCGAATGACGTTCTTACTTGTGGGATCGATGCGAAATGGAAAAAGCTTCAGCTCATCCTGAACGTCCGCGAGCCCGCGTCCCATCAGCCGCTTCACGGAATAAATCGTGCGCTCGGGCTGCGTCAGCAGCCGTCGCTTCGCCGGTTCACCCACGACGATGCCGCCGTCCGCGTCGATGCTTACCACCGACGGGCACAGCGCGGTTCCATACGGGCCAGGGACACACTTGGGCTGCCCATTCTGCGCATCCGTGTACGCGACCAGACTGTTCGTCGTTCCCAGATCGATTCCGACGATTCGTCCCATGCCTCGATCACACCTCCGCCAACTCTTTGCCGACGCTCGCGACCAAATTGCGGATGTAGGAGCGGCGATTCAGCAGCTCATTGAGCCGCGACATGATTTTCTTCCTCGTCGCTCGGTCACCTTCGAGCGCCGCATCCCATTCGTGCGCGGCGGCCTGCAGCTCACCATCCACCTCACCCAGCTTCTCCTGAAAACTTTTCTCCGCCGCTTGGAGCCTCGTTTTGAGCTCCGCCAAATCCTCTCCCGAGGCCTTTGCTTCACGCAGTTCATCAAGTGATTCGTTCAACTCAAAAACCTCTTCCAGCAATTCCGGAGGCGCCTGCTGCTTCTTCTCGCCCTCCTTGCGCTCCCCCTCGAGGGCCAGCAAGTATTCGACTCGCGCGACGGGCTCGCGCAGCGTGCGATACGCGTCGTTCAGTTCCGAGCTGCGCTTCAGCGAAAGCCCGCGCTCTTGCTCGCTCGCGTTTACAAAATTGTCCGGATGCAGCTTCCAGCTCATCTGCAGGAATTTTTGCTCTAGGCTGCTCATGTCCATCCACAGCTGCCGAGGCATCTCGAACAAAGCGAAGTAGTCAATGCCTTGCGGCAATTCGAGCAGCTTGCCGCAGTTCGAACAGAAATGCGGGCCAAGCGTACGCTCGTGGCAGTTCCAGCAGACCAGTGGCGTTTGCGCCGATGTCGGAGCCGTGCTCATAACTTTTTCCGGAACTCCTCGAGCAGGCACAAAAAAAGTGGCTGGCGAGCGCGGCTGCCAACCACTTTTCAAACCCGCCTTTGCAACTCCTCTGTTGGAGCTAAGCACAGCGAAGAGTCAGACCCGAAGCCTGCCTGCGGCAGGCGGGTTTGTGCTACTACGCCGTAAAAGAGCTGCCGCAGCCGCAATTCCGCGCCGCGTTGGGATTCTGGAAGACAAATCCCTGGCGCATGAGCGTCTCTTCGTACTCTAGCGTCGTGCCATTCAGGTACAGAAAGCTCTTCGGGTCCACGAAAATGCGCGCGCCATGCTCCTCGAAGATTTTGTCGCGGTCGCGCGCCTGGGTATCCAAGCGCATCGCATAAGACAATCCCGAGCAGCCGCCGCCCTGCACACCCACACGCAGCCCGCCCACTTCCGGGGACACGCCTTCCTTTTCGAGCAGCGTCCGGATCTTCTGTGCGGCGCGCTCCGTCAAGTGGATCGCGGCGACGTTCGCGATCCCCTGTTCTGTTTTTGTGTAAGTGCTCATTCTAAAGCCGTTGCCGCCTAATCGGTCGGAACCGGCAACTACCGACTAGGCCCTCTCCGGCCCTGCCCGACCAGCCTCGCCGCCTTTCATTAGCGGTTGCGGCGAGAGCCAATCCTAGTGCGAGGCCTTTTCCGCGGCCGGCACTTCCGCGCCGTGCTTTTTCTTCCAGTCGCCGATGGCGGCCTTGATGGCGTCTTCGGCGAGCACGGAGCAGTGGATCTTCACCGGCGGAAGCGAGAGCTCCCGCACGATGTCCGTGTTCTTAATGGCCAGCGCTTCATCGACGGTCTTGCCTTTCACCCATTCCGTGGCGAGCGAGGAGCTGGCGATGGCCGACCCGCAGCCGAAGGTCTTGAACTTGGCCTCTTCAATGACCTGCGTCTCCGGGTTGATCTTCATCTGCAGCTTCATCACGTCGCCGCACTCGGGCGCGCCGACGAGTCCAGTCCCGACGTCCGGATCGTTCTTCGGGAGGCTCCCGACGTTGCGTGGATTGTTGTAGTGATCCACTACTTTGTCACTGTATGCCATTACCCGTTGCTCCTTGCCAGACTCTCGAGATTTACGAAACCCGCGCTCTTCACGGCCTTTTCCGAGAGCGTAACGTTCGGCAGAGAAGCCGAACGGCCCGCGGTAAGCTGACGAAGAGCATCCTTAATATACTCCGCTCCGAGCCCGAGCATCTTCAGGAAAGCGCGCACCTGCTGAAGTTCGCGGAACGAGCGCTCTCCGCCTTCTTCCGCCTCCGTATCGTAGGGCACAAAGGCGACGCGGAAAGCCGCGCCCGTCCCTGCGATGGAGCGATGAATCCGAATTGTTCCTTCATTTGCCATGTTCTGTCTTTCAGTCTTTCTAGGCGGTTTGCCATTTCATTTTTGAGATATCGATTCCCTCTTTGGCCATTTCGTAGAGCGGCGACAGCTCGCGCAGCTTGGTGACGACCTGCACCATCTTGTCGATGACGTAGTCGACCTCCTCTTGCGTATTAAAACGGCCAAGACCGAACCGAATCGAGGTGTGGGCGAGGTCTTCACCAACACCTAAAGCTTTGAGTACGTAGCTGGGTTCGAGGGTTGCCGAGGTACAGGCCGAACCGCTCGATACCGCCACGTCATTGATGCCCATGAGCAGCGACTCGCCCTCCACATAGGCGAAGCTCATATTCAGATTGTTGGGCAGGCGGTGTTCCATCGAGCCATTGACATAAATCTCGTCCAGCTTGGCTTCCAGGCCCGCTTTTAGGCGGTCGCGCAAGCCGCTGAGCCTCCCGCTCTCTTCCGGCATCTCTTTTTGCGCGATTTCGCATGCCTTACCGAGCCCCACGATACCGGGCACGTTCAGCGTGCCAGAGCGCATGCCGCGTTCATGCCCGCCACCGTCGATGATGGCGGAAAGCTGCACGCGTGGATTGCGGCGGCGCACGTACAAAGCACCCACGCCCTTCGGCCCATAAATCTTGTGCGCGCTAATGGCCAGCAGGTCGATGTTGTCCCTCTGGACGTCGACCGGAATCTTGCCTACCGCCTGCACGCCGTCCACCGCAAAGAAAATCCCGCGTTCCTTGGCCATCTTGCCGATTTCCGCGATCGGGTTGATCACGCCAATTTCGTTATTGGCGTACATGATGGTGATCAAAATCGTTGTCGGCTTGATGGCCGCTTTCAGATCCTCGAGGCTGACGCGGCCGTCGCGCTGGACCGGCAGATAGGTCACCTCAAAACCGTGCTTTTCCAGGTTCTTGCAGGTGTCAAGCACCGCTTTGTGCTCGATCGACTGGGTGATGATGTGGTTGCCCTTTTCGCGGAACATTTCCGCGATGCCCTTGATCATCAGGTTGTCGGATTCCGTGGCACCGCTGGTGAAGATAATCTCTTTCGAGGTGGCATTAATCAGCGAGGCCACCTGCTGACGCGCGTTTTCCACGGCTTCCTCAGCGCTCCAGCCGAAGGAGTGGTTGCGGCTCGCCGCATTCCCGAACTTCCCGGTGAAATACGGCAGCATTGCCTCGAGCACCCGGGGATCGACCGGCGTGGTGGCGTGATTGTCCATGTAAATCGGCAGTTTAACGGCCATGTCCCTCTCCTAAGTTCTCAGCGGCACGAGCGATGGCTCGTGCGGATCCTCACTCATCTGCGCAATCGTGACCGAGCCCAGCACACTTAAGATGCTCTCGTTCACCCGCCGTAACGGCTCTTTTACCGAACACCGCTGCGTTGCGTCGCAATCGCCGTGGCTGGTTACGCACGAGGTAATCAGCACCGGCCCGTCAATCGCGGAAATCACGTCCAAAGCGCTGATTTGTGACGGCTCTTTCAACAGCTGGTATCCCCCACTGGAACCATGCTTTGCCGCCACAATGGACTTGTGGGCCAGCTTCTGGAGCACCTTGGCCATGAGCGTGGCCGAGATGCCGTACTCTTCGGCGATCTCGTTAGCGCTACAAGCATGGTCGCAACGATGCAGCGCCAAGTGCTTTACGGCAATCAACCCATAATCGGCCTTCTTGGAAAGCTTGAACATCGAGCCGAGACTCTCCCGGAGTCCCTCACATATGCGACCGTTCTAGTCGCACATATACTATAGCCCCTCCCGCAGGTCAAAGTCAACGCCAGTTCCAGCCGAACTTCCATAAGCTACGTGTTTCTAACGTATTACAATGGGACTGAAACGGTCTTATTTGCGGCGGCCTCCCGCTTGACCTGCCTCTTGTTCTCGTGCATCTGTGCGGGGGGCAATCGCGGCGCACCCCTTTAGAGGATTTTCCGCACAGCCATGGTAATCTGCGGAACGGGTATGGGTTTCTCTGTGGGGAAGAACTGGAAAGTCAGGCAGGTTTTTCGAATTGGCACCGTCGCGAGCCTCGCTTTTTCCGTGCCGCTGGTGCTTCGCCCGCTAGCCGACTCCGCCACTCGTGGGACTCGACAGGAGCAAGGGTCTAGGAACGCTGCTCAAACCGAGGGATCGGCTCGAAGCTTTACTCTGGTTGGCGCGGGCGACATCGCCACCTGCCAGCATCTCGAAAGCGCCCAGGCCACCGCCAGGCTGATTGAGCAGATTCCCGGCACGGTCTTTGCTGCCGGGGATCTGGCTTACGAGAAAGGAAGCGCCGATCAGTTTAGGGATTGCTACGACAAGACCTGGGGCGGGTTCAAGGACCGCACGCAACCCGCATTGGGAAATCACGAATACGGCGATCGCGCCGCCATCGGTTATTTCGGGTATTGGGGTGCGCAGGCTGGTCCCGCCGGCAAGGGCTACTACAGTTATGATTTGGGCGACTGGCACATCGTGGTGTTGAACACCAATTGCGAGGTCAAGGCCATGGGTGGCTGTGACCACGGCTCGCCCGAGGAAGCCTGGCTGCGGAGCGATCTCGGGAAGCATCGCACTGCATGCGTCTTAGCTTACGGGCACCACGCTCTTTTTAGCAGCGGCGTCTTCAAGGGCCACGCCTTGCACCCGAGGCTGAGGCCATTCTGGGAGGACCTTTATGCCGCCCATGCGGACTTGGTTCTCGCCGGCCATGAGCACTCCTACGAGCGGTTTGCTCCTCAGGATCCGCAGGGAAATCTGGACCCCGTGCACGGAATCCGCGAAATCGTTGTGGGCACGGGAGGAAGGAGCCACAGCCCGCTGGGCGTGCCCACTCCGAATAGCGAAGCGCGGAACTGGACGACGTACGGCGTCCTCAAACTCACCCTGTATCGCGGAAAATATCACTGGGAATTCATTCCGGTCGAAGGTCAGAGGTTCCACGATTCCGGCGATGGCGTCTGCCATAACGCGCCAGCTACCGCCGATTGAACCTCTTTTTACTTCCCTCCCATACAAGTTCCGGCGGCGGCGGCTTGGACGAGTCTCTCGACGGCGGGAACCGGCATGAGCAGCAACTGCGCCTTTTGTTTCTTCAGTTGTTCGGTAGTGGCAAGTTGTTGCGTCTTCCAGGAGTCCGGTGCGGGCTGGCGCTTCGCGATGGCGTCCAGCGCGGCAAGTCCCATGGTTCCAAGCGCCGATAAATCTTGCGATCTCTCCGCCACTTCATGAACCAGGAACGAGCGTTTGGCGAGCGGCTCGAGCCTCGCGTCATTGTCGCGCCAGGCGGTGAATTGCGCGCGAAGGCGCGCTCCGGCATTGGCATCCAGGCAAGATGTTGCAATGAATTTGTCGACCAACTCACCGAAGCGTCGTCCGGCGTCGCTTTCCAACGGCACGGCGTCCACCACTCGGTTCATGGGCGTCCGGCTGGTCGGCTCGGCCGGAGCGGTTTGTTCCCGCGTGTAGTCCTTCACCGGCTCGAGTTGCTCGGTCAGCGTATCGAGCGCGGCAAACTCCTCGGGCGTCGCGGCGCCGGCGATGCGGCGGAGCATCAGCCAATAGGAAGTTCGATGAGTCAGACCGAGCCACGCGAGCCGCGTGGCGATGAAATCCGAGCGCGTATACATCGAAGCGGGGTCGCGGGTTTCCGCCGGAGACCAAAGACGCTCCGCGATGGCGGCGTTTCTCGGCCAGATCCGCGAATCGATGTTCTCGGTGTCGATGTATTCCGCCCACATGCAGGACTCGCCGCCCAGTATCCGCTTTTGCTCTTCGGGCGAAAGATTGGCGGCGTCGCCGCTCATTGGATCCACGGCGTAATGCCGCCAGGCAGGCCAGCCGAGGTCGAGGTAGTAGCCGTTGGAAAGGATTCCGCGGTAACCCTGCCTCGCGGCGGCCGCCAACGAAGCCTGGCCACGCCAGGACTGAATGGTGACGTCCTTCGGCAGCGTCGGATCGAGGATTTCGTCCCAGCCGATCATGCTCTTGCCGTGCTTTTCGACGATCGGCTGGAGCCGCTTGTTGAAATAGGCTTGCAAGGACGAATTGTTCTGGATGCCGTGGGCGCGCATGAATTCCTGGATTTCTTTGTTGGCGTTCCATTGCCTGCCATTCACTTCGTCGCCGCCGACGTGAAAAAACTGATCGGGAAAAAGCTTGGCCATCTCTCCGATGAACTGATCGAGGAATTTGTAAGTGGCCTCTTTTGTGGGATCCATGGCGGGATCGAAAACGCCCCAGCGCCGGTCGATTTCATAAGGGCCCGGAGCGCTCGCCAGTTCGGGATAGCCGACAAACCAGGACGTGCTATGGCCGGGCATATCAAACTCCGGAACTACGCGGATGCCACGGTCGCGCGCGTAAGCAATCAGGTCGCGAATTTCATCCTGCGTGTAATAGAGCCCGTCGGAGCCCAACTCCTGCAATTTCGGAAATGTCTTGCTTTCGGCGCGGAAGCCCTGGTTATCCGAGAGGTGCCAATGAAAAACATTCATCTTCACCGCTTCCAGGCCATCGAGGTTGCGGCGAAGCACCTCCAGCGGAAAGAAATGCCGCGCGGAATCGATCATCAGTCCGCGCCAGGGAAAGCGCGGGCGATCCGCGATCGTCACCCCGCGCGCCGCAAAACCATCGCTTGAAACATCCACAAGCTGCAGAAAAGTTTGCAATCCATGCAGCGTTCCGAGCGGGGTCGGCGCAGTGAGCTTTGCTCCAGCGGGGGTTACTTCGAGCGAGTAAGATTCATCTTCGCCCACTTCCTGGATTTCTTTGCTGCCGTGATCGGTGCGAATGAGGAGCGTTGCTTGCCCGGACTTGGCCGGTTTGCGGTTCAGCGGAATCGCGGTTTGACGCGCCAGTTGCTGGAGGAATCTCTCCACACCGCGTTCCAGGCGCGGCTCGCTGTATCCGGTCAGCGCGACGGAGAATGAAGAGTCCACACGCAAACTTCCGGCTCCCGCCTGCACGCTCGACGGCATGGGCATGAGATTCAGAGCCGGCTGCTGTGCTCCGGCCGGTTTTGAAATCAGAACCGCGCATAGAAGCATCAAAAGTAAGCCTCGCAAAGCAAAGTGCTCAACGAATTTTTGCACGAAACTCTGGACCATGATCTGGCCAATCCCCTCGCTCAAAATAGGAAAAAAGTGCAATCCAGCTACGCAGCAGCGGCTAGGCATACTGTCACATCTTCGTCCTTCTGCGAAGAGGATTTGCAAGGGTCCCGCTAGGCCAGTCGGATGGGCGCACCTCGGGTTGTAAGTCGCGCTTCCGCGATGCCTTGAGTTAGAATAGCCCCGCATTCACGCCGACTGCGGAATTGCGATGAAAACTTCGATTGCCATCTATCCGGGCTCGTTTGATCCGGTCACCAACGGCCACCTGGATTTGATCGAGCGCGGCGAGAAAATGTTCGATCTCTTGATCGTGGCCGTGCTCCGCAATACGGAAAAGCAACCGCTGTTCAGCGTGCTCGAGCGCGTTGAGATGCTGCGCGAAGTCACCAAGAAGTGGGCGGAGGTCGAAGTGGACGTGTTCGAAGGGCTGCTCATCGATTACGCCCGCAAACGCGACGCCGGCGTGATCCTTCGCGGCATCCGCGCTGTTTCCGATTACGAATCCGAACTGCAGATGGCGCTGATGAACCGCAAACTCGAGCCGCGCCTGGAAACCGTTTTTATGCTGCCGGGGGAGCCCTATAGCTACCTAAGCTCCAAGCTCGTACGCGAGATCGCCCAGCACGGCGGGCCGCTCGAGGGGCTGGTACCTTCCATTGTGGAGCAGCGGCTGCGAGCCAAGGTGTCCTGACCGGGACCTTTGGGCTTAGCGTCTCGGTGGGCTTTGCGGCCGGAGGTATCTCACCCATGCCGGGTACCTCGGAACTAGGCAATGCCAGCTGACCCGTGCCAATTCGGCGCTTGCCCTGCTGCGCCCTGCCTGTAAACTGTTGATTGTAAATTGCCATCAGCCGAAGGAGTCCGAGGTGCAACTCACCAACCGCATCAACCGTATCCAAATCTCGCCAACGGCGGCAGTCATCGCCGAAGCGGACAAGCTGAAAGCACAGGGCGTGGACATTGCCGATTTCGGCCCCGGCGAGCCGGACTTCCCGACGCCAGATCCCATCAAGAGAGCCGCCATCCGGGCCATTGAAGAGAACAAATCGAAGTACACGCCGGCAGGCGGCATCATGCCGTTGCGCGAAGCCATCTGCGCGTGGCACAAGCGCGAGTTGCGCTCCTCGTTCGAACCCAAGGAATGCGTGGTCAGTGTTGGCGGCAAACATTCCATCTTCAATGTGGTGAGCGTGCTGGTCGAGAAGGGCGATGAAGTCATTATTCCCGCGCCTTACTGGGTCAGCTTTCCCGACATTGTGAAGTACGCTGGGGGAACTCCGGTGTTTGTCGAAACGCAACCTGGAGATGGTTTCACGGTTCGCGCTTCGACAATTGAAAAGGCCGTTACCCCGAAGACCAAACTTTTGATTGTGAATTCGCCGAATAATCCTACCGGCGGGGTGGTGCCACCGGAAGAATACGAGCGAATCCTCGCCGTCTGCAAAAAGCGCAACCTGTGGCTGATGGGGGACGAGTGCTATTCGCACTTCACTTACGAGCCGAACAAGCCTTACTCGATTTCGAGCGCGCAGGGCGCGAAAGATAAGGTCATCATCATCGGTTCGATGTCGAAAACGTTTGCCATGACCGGGTGGCGTATCGGCTATACGCTGGGGCCGGAAGCGCTGATTCAAGCGCTGATCAAATTGCAGAGCCAGTCCACGTCGAATCCTACGTCCATCGCGCAATACGCGGCGCTCGAAGCCATGACCGGTACGATGGACACCGTGCCGGTGATGCTCGCGGAATACGCGAAGCGGCGCAAGCGCATTGTCGAGGGCCTGCGCGCGATTTCCGGCGTCACTTGCGAATGGCCCGGCGGCGCCTTCTACGCATTTCCGAATGTTTCGGCGCACTTGTCAAACGGCGGAGGCCGTTCGGCGCTGGCGAAGTCGGACACCGAGATTGCCAGAATGCTTCTTGACCGAGCGCACGTGGCGCTCGTTCCAGGCGAAGCATTTGGCGCGCCTGGCTATTTGCGGCTTTCCTACGCCACCTCCATCGAACGCATCGAGGAAGGTCTCGGCCGCCTGGAACGCTTCTTCGCGCGAGCGGAAGCGGCTGCATAGATTGTGAAGCCCGAGCCATTTCGCATCGAGCCGAAATTTGTGGAGCGCATCTGGGGGATGCGCTCGCTCGCGCCGGTTTTCCCCGAACAGACAAATTTGCCGGAAGCGGTCGGCGAAGCCTGGCTTACCGGCGTCGATTGCAAAATTGCAAGTGGCCCTTATGCCGGAAAAACCCTGGGTGAAGCATGGCGGGAGATGCCGCCTGAATGGCGCGGCACACGCTTCACTGACCCTGATTATTTCCCAATCCTCGTGAAATTCCTTTTTCCGAACGATAAGCTGTCCATTCAGGTGCATCCCGATGACGCATACGCCTCCCTCCGAGAAAGAACCGCTGGCGGGCGCGGGAAAACGGAAATGTGGCACGTTGTTTCCGCCGACGCAGGCGCGGACGTTCTCATCGGACTCATGCCGAGGGTGGACCGTGAGAAGTTCGTGAAAGCCATCGAAACCGAAAGCTTGGAAGAGATACTTGTTCATTGGCGCGCGCAACCGGGCGACACATTTTTCGTGCCGGCGGGCACGCCGCACACCATTGGGCCCGGGATGACGCTTTGCGAAATTCAAGAGTATTCCGACCTAACTTATCGCGTTTACGATTATGGCCGGGTGGATGCCCATGGACGGCCCAGGGAATTGCACATCCAAAAAGCCCTAGAGGTAATCGATTTTGGGCGGCCGGTTCTTGGCAAAGTGTCGCGGCTCGCCTTGCCTCCGCATGGGTCACAAAAAGCGCTCCTGGCGGCTTGCCGGCATTTCGCCGCCGAGCGCTGGAAAATCATGACGCGCGTGGAAGCTTCCTCGAATGACGAACACTTTGATTTGTACGTCATTTTGACGGGCTCCGGCGAGTTCGCCTGGAACGGCGGGCCGGCAAGATACCAATGCGGTGAATGCTGGCTGATCCCCGCAAGTTTGGGCAGCTTGCCAATAAACCCAAAGGAACCCACGAAGCTGCTGAGAAGCTACGTTCCCGATCTGAAGGCCTTGCGCGACCGTCTCAAGCAAAAGCATCCGTGGCAAGAAATCGAAAAGACGGTTTTTGATTAGGAAAGATTTTCGATGCCCAGCGAAAGATTGGTCACGCATGCGGTGGTTCTTGCCGGGGGCCGGGGGACGCGATTCTGGCCACGGAGCCGAACCCGCACTCCCAAGCAGCTTCTGAATATCGTCGGCAACGAAACCATGCTGGAGGCAACAGTCGCGCGGCTACGTCCGTTGATTCCCGCCGAGCGCGTCTGGACGGTCACCAACCGAGAGCAGGCTGCAGCCGTTCGAAAGCAGGTTCCTCGAGCCGCCCGCAAACGGGTGCTGATTGAGCCGAAGGGTTTGAATACCGCGGTGGCCATCGGCCTTGCCGCGATTCACGCACGTCATCGAGAGCGCGGCGATGCATTACTCGCGGTGCTCCCCGCAGATCATTATATCGCGCAGCCCGAAGAATATCGAAAGATCGTTGCGGCTGCGCTAGACGTCGCTCGCGACCCCGGGCGCATGGTGGTTCTTGGTATTCCGCCAACTCGCCCGGAAACCGGCTTTGGCTACATCGAACGCATGGGCAAGCCGATTACCGCAAAGGGCTTTACTGTATTTGCCGTCAAGCGATTCACCGAAAAGCCAGCTCTGCCGTTTGCCGTCGAATATGTGGCTTCCGGAAGATACCATTGGAACGCGGGCATGTTCTTCTGGCGCATTTCTACGTTCCTCGAGAACCTGAAAAGCTTCTTGCCGAAGACACACGGAGCGCTCGAAGATCTCGCGAGCCTCATCGGCACGCGTCGCTACGAGACCAGGCTGCGCGCCATCTATCGAAAGCTGCAAAATATCTCCGTGGACTATGCGGTTCTGGAACCTGCGACGCGCGCGGCAGGTCCGCCGCGCGTTTTCGTCATCCCTGCAGAAATCGGATGGAGCGACCTAGGCTCCTGGGCTGCAGTGTATGAACTGCTCGCGAAGAAAAATGGCGAGAATGTGTTCGCGGGCGACGGCCAGACACTCGACGCCAGTGGCAACTTCTTGTGGGCGCCTTCGAAATTTGTTGCCGCCATTGGCGTCCGGGACCTGGTCGTCGTGGAAACGCCCGACGCCTTGCTCCTCTGCGCGCGCGACCGCGCCCAGGACGTCGCGCAAATCGTGAAGCACCTGGAGCAACAAAAACTCACGAAACTCTTATAGGGGAGGCCGCGAAAAAGAAGGAAGAGCTGCTACCCGGGCGATTGCCTGATCTGGTTTGCCGTGTCGGCGGCAAGCCAAAAAGTCCCGAGATCTCCGAGTTCGTGCCTGGCTTGCAAACACGAGACCCGACTTTATCGCCCCCGGGAACGCCCCGGGAACGGCAAAACCCCACGCCGTGTTCGGCTTCCCAAGGGGCACCGCCGTTCTGAGCCCGAACGGGGCTACCCTCGGAAGGAGATAGAAAGGCTGTCGTCCACGGCGGCGACCCCGGCGAAAGGGAAATCCGACCCGAGTCAGTCACGAACTGCACTTCGAACTATCGTTCACTGGCTAACACAAAAAACAGGCCTCACGGAACCTGACCAGCCAATCCGGCTGTTGGCAGCTGGCAGCTAGGGTCGCGTATACTTTTCCTCACGCATGACCCCTACGATTAGATTTGGCACGGACGGCTGGCGCGGCGTTATCGCGGAAGATTTTACGTTCGCGAACGCGCGGATCGTGGCGCACGCGATTGCGCGCTATGTGGTTCGCGGCGAAGACGCGCGCCGGGGCGTGATTGTGGGCTACGATCACCGCTACGCTTCCGATCGCGTGGCTGCCAGGGTTGCGGAAGTCATCTCCGCTTCCGGAACACCCGTGTGGCTTGCGGACAAGCCTTGCCCCACGCCGGCAATTTCTCTTCTGGTGAGGCGCCAAAAAGCCGCCGGCGGCATCGTCATCACTGCGAGTCACAATCCCTACGGCTGGAATGGCATCAAATACAAGGCCAGCTACGGGAGCAGCGCGCTTCCTTCGATCGTCGCGCAAATTGAAAAGGAGCTTGCCGGCGTCCTGGAAAAAGGCGTGCCGCCGCTTCCGCCGCGCAAGGATTTGGTTCACCCGCTCGAACCGCGTGCGCCGTATCTCGCTGCGCTTGAAAAACTAGTGGACTGGAAGCGCCTGCGCGACGCCAAATTGCGTTTCATCTTCGATCCCATGCATGGAGCCGCCGCGGGCTTGCTGCCGGAGCTGCTCGGCCGCAACGGCATTCCCTGCGATGAAATCCGCGGAACGCGGGACCCGCGCTTTGGCGGCGTGCATCCCGAGCCGATCGAGCCACACATCGAAGCGCTTCGGCAAGCTGTCGTCGGGGGCAAATACGACGTGGGTTTCTGCGCTGATGGCGATGGCGACCGCATCGGCGCAATCGACCGCACCGGCGCTTTCGTCAATCCGCACCAGATTCTGGCGCTGCTGGTCTGGCATCTCGCCGGGACGCGGAAGCTTCCCGGCGACATTGCAAAAACCTTCTCGGTCACCAAGCTCATCGACAAACTCGCTGCGAACTTCGGCCGAAAGCTTCACGAAGTGCCCATCGGCTTCAAATATATTTGTGAATTGATGCTGGAACAAAATATTCTGATTGGCGGCGAGGAAAGCGGCGGCATCGGCACGAGCCTTTATCTTCCCGAGCGCGACGCCACCGTTTCGGCTCTCTTTCTCGCGGAATTGATGGCCTGGCACGGGAAATCGCTTGGCGAACTGCTGGCCGGGCTACACGCCGTGTTTGGCGAATATCACTACGGGCGCGTGGATCTAGAGCTCAAGCCGGGCCAAAAGGAAAAAGCAATCGCGCATTTTTCTGACGCCAAAGTCAGCCGCCTGGTTGACTTCCCCATCGTTGAACGGGAGGACCTGGACGGCATCAAACTGTATCTCGGCGAAGTGGGTTGGGTAATGGTCCGCGCGTCAGGCACCGAGAACGTCCTGCGGATTTACTCCGAAACTGGCAAGCCGGAAACGACAAGCCGCGTTCTTTCGAGCGTCGCCGCCCTCGTTCAAAACCTCTAAGGAGCCAGCCATGAACACGATCAATCTCGCAGACAAGTTCAGCAGCTTCTCCGATTGCTGGAGCCCCAAGATCATCGGGGAGCTGAACGATTTTTACGTGAAGGCCGCGAAGCTTAAGGGCGAGTTCATCTGGCATCATCACGAGCGCGAGGATGAGATGTTTCTGGTGACCAAGGGCACATTGCGCATGAAATTCCGCGATCATGAAGCGGTTGTCCGAAAGGGCGAGTTCCTCATCGTGCCGCACGGCGTCGAGCATCTTCCCGTTGCTGAGGAAGAAGTTCACGTCGTGCTTTTCGAACCGAAATCCACGCTCAACACCGGCAATGTCACCAACGAAAGGACGGTCGCCCAGCTCCAGCGCATCTGAACGAGGCCGCGCGGCGGGAATCTCAGCCATGCAACACCGCTACCACACGCTCGATGTCTTCACCACCACACGATTTGCGGGCAATCCGCTTGCCGTTTTCACCGACGGCGACGAACTCTCCGATGACCAGATGCTCGCGATTGCGCGCGAGATGAATCTCTCCGAAACGGTCTTCGTGCAAAAGCCCACCGATGAGGAAGCCCTGGCACGTCTGCGCATCTTCACGACAAAAGAAGAGCTGAAGCTTGCGGGACATCCGGTCATCGGAACGTGGTTCCTGCTCGCAGAGCTTGGCGTTGTTCCGGCGCAAGAAGGCGGGGTACACGTTCTTCAGCAAACGGGTGCGGGAGTGCTGCCGGTGGAAATCCGCTTCAAGGACGGACGCCCGCATCGAGTGACCATGACGCAGAAGGAAGCCGTTTTCAAGCCCGCAAAACTCGACAAGAAAAAACTGGCCTCGGCGCTTGGGCTCGCGACGAAGGATTTTGACCCAAAACTCGAGCCGGAATTTGTTTCCACCGGCATTTTCAACCTGATGGTCCCGCTACGCAGTCGCGCGGCGCTCGGCAAGATCGCGATGAACATGATCGAGCTGGGAAAACTGCAGGGCAAGAACGCCACGATGGCCTATTGCTTCGCCCAGAACGGCAACGGCAAGGTCTGTTCGCGCGGGATGCTTCCGTGGGAACTTTATGAAGATGCCGCTACAGGCTCAGCGGCTGGCTCGCTTGGCGCATACCTTGTGCGCCACGGAAGGCTTGCGCCCGGGCACACTTTGAGCATCTTGCAGGGAGCGGAGATGGGCCGGCCAAGCCACATCGAAGTCGAAGTCACGCAGACGGACAACAAGCTCGTTCCGCGCGTGAGCGGCGCAGCCGTCAAGGTTTTTGAGGGAACCATTAACGTCTGAAAAGGCCTGGCGCTAAAAAGAAGAAGGACCGCGGGAATCGCTCCGGCGGCCCTTTCAGCTTTGCGCCGAACTCTTACTTGCGGCCGCGGCGATCTTTGCGCAGGTCCTTGCGATCCTTGTGCAGATCGCGCTTGTCCTTGTTGATGTCCTTCTGATCCTTATTCCGGTCGGTGCGGTCTGTGGCCAGATCCTTCTTGTCGTGATTGATATCGCGCTGGTCGGCGTTGCGATCGGCGCGATCTTTGGTCAGGTCGGTCTTGTCGTGATTGATGTCCCGCTGATCGGCGTTGCGGTCGGCGCGATCCTTGGTCAAGTCACGCTTGTCCTTGTTGATGTCGCGTTGATCCGCGTTGCGATCCGCGCGATCGGTCCGGAGGTCCTGGCGATCGTCCTTTGCCTGAGCGCTGTTGGCGCCATATTTGGCATCATCGCGAGCCAGCTGGTTCTTGTCGCGATTGATATCGCGCTGGTCGGCATTGCGATCGGCGCGGTCCTTGGTCAGGTCGGTCTTGTCGTGATTGATGTCCCGCTGATCGGCGTTGCGGTCCGCGCGATCCTTGGTCAGGTCACGCTTGTCCTTGTTGATGTCGCGCTGATCCGCGTTGCGATCCGCGCGATCCTTCGCAAGGTCCTTCTTATCCTGCCGAATGTCTTTCTTGTCGTTCTGGACATCCTGCTGCTGCGGGGTGGCATCCTGGGCGTATGCGCCGGCCGCGAGCAAGACCGCAAACGCCATCGCGAGCACACCTCGACGAACCAAGAGTTCTGCTTTCATGGTTATCTCCTGTTGACTTTTCTCCTGAATTCGCCACCACACTTAACGAATCGAACACGCGCCAAAGGGCAAAGTTTCGCGGGCGCCGAACCGCAGCACCTGCCGGTGACGGGTGAACTTTGAGGCCTGCGTAACTAGTTTACAGTCAACGACTTATGCACGGAATCCAACACTCCATTTACGAACGCTCCGGACTCTTCGGAAGAAAACTTCTTGGCCAGTTCGACGGCCTCGTTTAGCACCACTTTCCGAGGAGTATCGGACGAACTCATTTCGTGGATGGCCAAGCGCAGGATGGCGCGGTCGATGGCCGCGAGCCGTTCGAAGCGCCAGTTTTCGCAGTGCTTGCCGATGATTTCATCGAGCGCGGCAACATCTTTCGCGGTGCCTTCGAAGAGTCGGTTTGCGAACTCGCGCGTTTTGTCCGCGCCTTTGGCGCTCTTCCAAAACTTAGCTTCCAATTTCGCGGGATCCTGCTGGCTCATGTCCCACTGAAAGAGCATTTGCATTGCAAATTCGCGCGCTTTGGTGCGGAGCGACACGTTACTTGCGCCGCCGCGATTCGGAGATGCGCGCGGGCTTCGCTTCCGACGCGCCGAGCTTGCGTGAAAGCTGCGCCATTTCTATCGCCGCCAAGCCCGCCTCGAAGCCTTTGTTCCCGCCCTTGAGCCCCGCGCGATCAATGGCTTGCTCCAGGGTATCGCAGGTCAACACGCAAAAAATGATCGGCAACCCGCTCTCCATTTGCGCGAGTTGCAGGCCCCGCGCCGTTTCTGAACAAACATAGTCGTAATGTGTGGTCTCGCCGCGCAAGATGCATCCGATGGCAATCAGCGCGTCGTATTTCCTGGTGGAGGCGAGCTTTTTCGCGGCCAGTGGCAATTCAAAGGCACCGGGAACGTGCACAACGTCCACGTCCTTGCTGCCCGCGCCGGCACGCTCTAGCGCATCGAGGGCCGAGGCAAGCAAGCGGTCGGTAATGAAACTGTTGAAACGGCTCACGACAATGCCAAAGCGCAAACCTTCGGCGCTCAAGCTGCCATCGATCTTACCGGGCTGAAGCTTCTCCGACATCCTGTGATTCGCGCGACGCTTTCCCGCTGCTTTCCTTTACTTGCCCTTAAACTGAGCCGGCCTTTTCTCCAAAAACGCTTTTGTTCCCTCGCGCATGTCCTCGGTCGAACAGGACAGCCCAAAAAGCGTCGCTTCGAGGAACAAGCCTTCCTGCTGCGGCGTCTCCACTCCGCGCTCGATGGCTTCCATGGCGTACTGTACCGCCAGAGGCGCATTGGCCACGATTTTTCTGGCCATCGCTTCCGCGGCAGTAAGCAGTTCCGCGGGTTCGTGAATATGATTGACCAGGCCGATGCGCAGGGCTTCCTCGGCGGTGATCATTTCCCCGGTCAGGCAAAGCTCCTGCGCCACGCCCTTGCCGCACAGCCGTGGCAATCTTTGCGTTCCTCCGTAACCGGGCAGGATGCCCAGCTTCACCTCCGGTTGACCCAATTTTGCGGTCTTGCTGGCGATTCGCATGGTGCAAGCAAGCGCCAGTTCGCAGCCGCCGCCCAGCGCGAATCCATTGATCGCACAGATCGACGGCTTGCCCATGGTCTCGAGCAAACGGAAGACGCTTTGTCCATACAACGAAAACTCTTTGCCCTTCACCGGCGTTTCGGCGGCGAGCTCGCTGATGTCGGCACCCGCTACAAAGGATTTTTCGCCTGCGCCGGTCAGAATCAGGACGCGCACGCCCGCGTCATCGCGCGCATCGAGCAGGGCATGATGCAGCTCTTCGACCGTTTTGCGATCGAGCGCGTTCAACACCTTCGGTCGATTGACGGTGATGTAGGCAATTCCGTCTTTCTTTTCGTACAAGATATTTTCGTACACCATCGTTCGTCTCGGAAATCCCTTTCACGAAGCTGCAAGCCAGTCGATTTGTAGGGGCGCCGCAGGCTCTGACGATGCTGCTGCAAGCTACAGCATCACGGCTATCGGCTTCTGCGGATCCGCGTAATCGTAAAACCCGCGTCCCGACTTCCGCCCATTCCATCCCGCGAGGACCATGCGCTTCAGCAGGGGCGGCGCGGCGAAGCGCTTCTCCTTGAATTCGTCGAACATGATCTGCGAGATGTAATACGTGGTGTCCAGCCCCACAAAATCCAGCAGCGTAAGCGGACCCATGGGGTAGCCGCAGCCGAGCTTCATCGAGTTGTCGATGTCCTCGATCGAGCCCACGCCTTCTTCCAGCGCACGGATCGCGTCGAGGAGATAGGGCACCAGCAACCGGTTCACGATGAAGCCGGTACTGTCTTTGGCGCGCACGGGCGTCTTGCCCAGTGTTTTCCCGAACGCGACAATCTCCTCGTATACCGCCCGATCGGTAGCGATGGTGCGCACAACCTCCACAAGCTTCATCACCGGTACGGGATTGAAGAAATGCAGGCCCACGAATCGCTGCGGGCGCTTCGTGGCGGTCGCGATTTCGGTGATCGTCAGCGAAGAAGTGTTGCTCGCAAAAACCGTCGACGGCGCGCAAATTTTATCGAGCGCGGAAAACAATTCTCGCTTTGCCGGCAACTGCTCGATGATCGCTTCCACAATCAGGTCGGAATTCTTCAAATCTTCGAGCGAAGTCGTTCCGTTCAGGCGTCCCCGGATTTCGCTCCTCGCCGCCTCGGTAATGGTTCCCTTCTCGACCAGCCGGTTCAGATTCTTCTCGATGCCCTTCAGTCCCTTATCCACCAACTCCCCGCTCACTTCGCGCACGATCGTGGGGAAGCCCGCCGCCGCACACACTTGCGCGATACCGGAACCCATCAGCCCACACCCCACGACTCCCACTTTTTGAATTGCCATGCGTTTCCTCGTTGAGACCGCGAACGAGCACCTCGTCCGGGAACGGAAAGTCTATCAGAAACCTACTTCGCGCGGCAGTTGCCCCGCCCGGTGTCGACCGCTGTTGTGGTTAGTTAAATCAAGGCGGAAACGGCCCGTTTGTCTCCTCACCTTGCTACTTCCTTTCATTCCTTAGTTGATGGCTTCGACGATCATCGCAATGCCCTGCCCGCCGCCGATGCACGCCGTCGCCAGGCCATAGCGCATTCCGTTTCGCCGCAGTTCATTCAGGATGGTGATAACCAGGCGTGTTCCGCTTGCTCCCAGGGGATGGCCGAGGGCAATCGCACCGCCATTCACATTGGTTTTGTCGCGCTTCAATCCGAGCACTTTCTCGACCGCCAGGTATTGTGCAGCAAACGCCTCGTTCACCTCCACGCGATCCATCTGTTCGAGCGTTAGCCCCGCGAGCTTCAGCGCCTTCTGGGAAGATGGCACGGGCCCGATGCCCATGATGCTCGGATCCACTCCGGCCACCGCCCAGGACACGATCCGGCCCAAGGCCTGCAATCCGCGTTCTTTCGCGGTCTGTTCTCGTGTCACCACCACCGCTGCGGCGCCATCCACTATGCCGCTTGCATTTCCGGCGGTCACGACGCCATCTTTCTTGAACGAAGGCGGCAGTTTTTCGAGGATTTCCATGGTCGTGTCTGGCCGCCGGTGATCGTCTTCGCTGACGACGATCGTTTTTTTCCCCTGCCTGACCTCCACGGGCACGAGCTCTTCTTTGATCCGGCACGCCTTGTAAGCGGCGTCTGCCGCCTGCTGGCTGCGGAGCGCATACGCATCCGCATCTTTTCGCGTGACTCCGTGACGCTCGGCAAGAGTCTCCGCCGTCAACGCCATCGGCAAGCCACAATACGTGTCGGTCAAACCCGCCATAAGCGAGTCTTCGAGCGCGCCGCCGCCGAGCTTCAATCCGCTGCGCAGCCCACGAATCACAAATGGCGCCTGCGTCATATTTTCCATGCCGCCGGCCAGCACCGTCGTGGCTTCGCCAAGCAAAAGTAGCTGTGCGCCCTGCGCGATCGCCTCGACCCCCGAGCCGCACAACCGGTTTACGGTCACCGCGGGCGTCTCGATTTTCAGCCCGGCCTTCAGACCAACATGCCGCGCGCCATAAATCGCGTCGGCGCTCGTCTGCATCACGTTGCCGAAAACCACGTGGTCGAATTCGCCCGGGTCCACGCCCGAGCGCCGGATGGCCTCCTTCGATGCATGAGCGGCCAGATCAATTGCGCTCACTTCCGAGAATGCGCCGGTGTAGCGCGCCATGGGCGTCCGGGCGCCCGCCACAATCACTACGTCGGTTGGAAACATTTCTTCCTCACTTTGCGGATTACCCTCGTCACAGTTTACCGTTGCCGAAGAAAAGCGCAAACTTGAGTGCGGATGAAGAGCAAAGTATGGGTCACCGCTTGACGGCAGGCTCGCCAAGCTCACCGAGCTGCGGCACCGTCCATGTACCCGAGAAGCCCCTTTGTTGCGTCGCAATGATAGTAAAAATCAAGACCCACCCGGCTCGGAAAAGTTTTACACGGCTCTAATTCACGCTTTTTAGGAGAGAACTATGAAGAACCGCGCAGCGTTGTTGGCCGCCTCTGTATTGGTTTTAGCAGTCCCCGCCCTCGCACAACGCCCCGACAATCAACGGCCCAACGAACAGCGAGGCGAAGAGAAACACGATGAGCACGGACCGAATGCGCCTCGTGCCAACCATGGGCGCATACCCGATCCTCCGCAGCGTCGCGCATCGCCCTCTGCCCCTCCCGAGCAGGATCGCAGGCAGGCCGGACACGTCAACAACTTGCCGCATGTGAACAACGATCATTGGTATGGCCACGACAAGCCCAATGACAGGCGCTATCACGAGGATCATCCGTTCGAACACGGACATTTCGAACACTTCGGCCCGTCTTACCGGTACAGAGTGGAGCGATTCGACGCTGACCGTCATATCTTGTGGTTCCCCGGGGGCTTTTCGTTTCAGGTTGCTTCCTGGGACTGGCCGGTTGCGGCGGACTGGTGCTGGAACTGTGACAGCGACGACTTTGTGGTATACCAAGACCCCGATCACGACGGCTGGTATCTGCTGTACAACATTCATACGGGCGGATACATTCACGTGATGTATATGGGAAGCTAAAGGACAAGTGCGCTTGGCCAGCGGCCCAACGTAACGGCATCAGCGTGGGTCTAGAGCATCGGCCGCTAGCGCAACGATGCTGTCGCCGCCCTTCTTGCGCGCTTCTTCGATGGAGAATTCGGCGCGATTGATCAAGTCGGTCACAATATCTTCGCTGTCGTAATCGGGCTTTGGAACGGCCTCGACGATTCCCGCGCTCAGAGTAATCTGCGTGGAATCCCAGGGCAGCCGCAACCCGGACGCGGCGCGCCGCAGTTTATCCGCGAGGTTCTGCGCGCCAACCAACGTGGTGTCCGGCAAGATAAACGCCAGCGACCATGCCGTATATTTCACGGCAACGTCGTTTTGTCGCACAATCGGCTGCAGTGCGCGCGCCAGTTGCTCGAGAAAACGCTCTAGCGGTGGCTCGCCCTGCTGCCGCAGAATCTCGCCTCCCCGGTCGATCTGCAGAACGGCCAGCGACAGCGGCGTGCCTTGCGATTTCGCGCGGTCGGCTTCCGTCAGCAAACAGCTCACGTAAGAGCTGCGGCTCAGCAGCCCCGAGCGCTCGTCCGAAACGCCCATGCGCCTGACCAACGAGCGCAGCCGCGTGTGGCTCACACTCATCAGCATCTGATCGCCGATGGCCTGCAAAAAATAGACCTCGTTGGGCTTCCATTTGTGGGGCTCCGCCTGCGCCGCGATCAACATGCCCGCGGGCGTCTGTGTCTCTTTGTCCAGAATCATCACGCCCAGCGCCGTCTCCACTCCCAGGTCGTCCAGAATCGAACCTTCCGATGCCTTCACCACCAGCCCGCCAAGCTCGTCCGGCTGGGCCTTTTCCATCTGCGCCAGCAACAGCACTACTTGCGCGCCGGGTGCGGGCTTCACCCCCGTGCCGCAAAATTCCGCAGCCATCTCCGGCGGCCTTCCCGGCGAACCGACAACAGCAAGTGCCCGCCTGGCGTGCAGATACGTCCCCACTTCGCTGACCGCGGTGTTGAGCATCGCGCGCGGCGTCTGCTGACGAAAAATTTTCTGGTTGATCTCCGAGATTTTCGACAGGTCCCGCAGCGTCTCTGCGGCATACAGTCCCGTCTTGCTCGAAATCGCTGCGGTTTGCAGTTCGCCGGCCGCTGGTGCTGCCGGCGCCGCCCCGCTCTTTGCCGCGGGCTCGTTCCTGGGCTTTTGGGCGCCCGGCGGCCACCAGTTCGCTGTCTGATACAAGCTAGACAGCCGCGCATTGCGCGCCTCTTCACCGGGAAACATCAAGGCAATCTTTTGCAGGCGTTCCAGCGCCTTACTCTGCAGCGAGTATTGCAGAAAGATTTCCGTCTGGACGATCAGATCTTCGAGCGCCTGCATCTGGCGTCCGCCTTCGGGGTTGGCCAGCGGTCCCGAAGCCCGCTGCGGGGCTCCCGATCTCGGAGCGTGTCCTCCCGTGGCCTGCCCCGCTTTCATCATCCGGCTGGAAAGGCGATTGACATACGCATCGTCCACGCGGCCCCGCAGCATTTCGAGCCGCTCCTGGTTGCGGTAATCGTAAGGGTCGATGTCCACCAGGCGTTCCAGCGACTCCGATGCCTTCTTGACGTTTCCGGAAGTCAGGTACACATCAAACAGCTTGATCAACACCTCGAAATACTGCGATTCGCGGTTCAACTCGTTGTGGATACCGGCCCAGAATTCCAGAATGGCTTGCGCGTGCGGAAATTTCGCGCCCAGGCCGTCCATCATAGTCGCGAAATCATTTTGCCGTTTGTCGGCGAACATGCGCCGCTTCAACATTTCGAGGATGGCGATGGCCCTGTGGTCCTGCCCGGCGGCAGCGTGGCGGTCGGCCAGGTCGAACAGTTGCAGCAATCCCTCATTTTTCTCGCGCAGCAGCTTCTCGAGCATTTCGCTGGCGCGCTCCAGGTTGCCCGCGCCCATCAGCGCTTCGGAATAGGTCACGAGGAACGGCGCGTCGCTCTCCGAGGCGGCGAATGGCTCCAGTATCGAGACGGCGCGGACCGCGTTTCCGTTTTGCAGATTGGCTTGGGCGTAGAGCAGCGCCACGCTGCGCTCCTGCGGCGCCAGCTTCTGCGCGCGGCCCAAAAGGTTTACGGCATCGGACGAAGAACCTCTGGTGGTGGCTAATTGGCCTGCGCGCAGGAACGCGCGTGCCGCCAGGGCATTTTTCCCGAGGCGCTCTGCGCCCTCTGCCAGCCTGATCTGCCGCGCCAGGTTGTCCGGCTCGAGTTGAGCGATCCTCTCCCAACAAAACAGCGCGTCTTCGTCGCGCCCCGCCGCCATGAAAAGCTCGCCGGCCTTGTTGTACTGCTCGACCGCTTCATCCGCGCGATTCTGCCGCTGCAGCAGGAAGGCGTAGCGTGCAACGCGCTCGGGAGCCTGCTGCGCCGGAATGGAACGAAGAAACCGGTTGTAGATGGCCAGCGCTTTGCTTTCATCCTTAGGATCGATCAGCAAGTCAAACAACATGCCGTAATACACGGCTGCGCGGTCGGCTTGGTCGATGCGCGCATAGAGATCACCCAATGCCTGCGTCGCTTCCTGATGCTGGGGTGCTTCCTCGAGGACTGCGAGATAGGCTTGAATGGCGTCCTCGACACGATTCTTCTCAAGGAAGCGCTTCGCGCGATCCAAATGCTTGTTGACGTCTGTGGCCATTCCTTCGAATTGCCTTTGCGGTTTCTGAAAACTGCCGAACAGGTGCCGAACCGGTGCGGAGTGGGCCTCCTCTGGCGCCCATCCGAAGCCTATTGGAGCCCATCGCACGGCAGAGTAGGATGCTCGGCAGCACACGCGTGTACTACCTTCCGTAACTATATACCGCATGCGGGAGAGGCACAAAAACGATCGCGGCCCCTGTTGTGGTATGCATTAAGGGAATGTCTCCGGCCGGACCGCCTAAAACGCGACTGCCTGAATCTCACCGGGCGTCGAGAAGAAGAACTGTTTCGAGCAGCAGGTTGGCTCCATTCGCGCAATCCTGCCACGAAGTAAGCTCTTTCGGTGAATGACTGATGCCTCCGATGCTAGGAATGAAAATCATCCCCATCGGCGCCAACCGCGCCATCCATTGCGCGTCGTGCCCCGCGCCGCTCGCCAAGCGGATGGTCTTCAGTCCTAAGCCGGCCGCCGCCTGTTCGATTTTCGCCTGGATTTCCGGATCCGCCATGGCCGGGGGATCATGATCGACTTTCTTGATGTGCACCCCCGTTCCGGTCTGACGCGCAATTTCCTGCGCTCTCCGTTCGATCTCGTCGCCCAGCCGCGCGATCTTCTCCGCGGAAAGATCGCGCAATTCAACGGATAGCTTAGCCAAACCCGGCACCACATTGTGAGCATTGGGAAACACCTCGATCTGTCCCACCGTCCCCACTTGTCGTCCCGGCTCTCGCGTCACCACCTCCTGTACCGCTACGACCAGCTTCGCGGCCGCAAGCAACGCATTGCGCCGTTCCGGCATGGGGGTTGTGCCCGCGTGATTCGCGAATCCATGAAACTCCACCTGGTATTCGTCAATGCTGACGATTCCTTCCACTACGCCGATAGGAATCTTGGCTTTGTCGAGCGTCCCGCCCTGCTCGATGTGCAATTCCAGATAACAGCAAAAGGAATGGGGAGCGATGCGCGCCTCCGCAAGCCGTGTCGGATCACCTCCAATCTTTCGAAGGCCGTCTTCCATCCGAGTGCCGTTGTAGACGCGACCGAGAACGCCAGGGTCCAGCCCGCCGGCCGCCGCGGGACTACCGACCAAATTCTCCTCGTTCGACCAGATGACCATTTCCAACGGGTGCTTGGTCGTCACATGATGTTCTTCGAGAGTCTGCATCAATTCGATGGCCGACATCGAGCCCACGTCGCCGTCAAAATTGCCTCCATTCGGTACGGAATCGATGTGCGAACCAAAAAGAATGCGTGGTAGGGAGCGATCCATCCCGGCACGCGCCGCGAAAATGTTTCCGGCGGGATCGATGCGCGGCTTGAGTCCAGCGTCACGCATCGCATTCATCGCGTAATTCCGGCCAGCCAGGTCCGCGTCAGAATAGGCAACCCGGCTTACGCCATCGGCAAATGTCCCGCCCGCGGGCCGACCGTAAGCACTTAACTCCTCGAGCCGGCGCTCGAGCCGCGCAGCATTGATACGCAGACCGGACCCTGCTTCCTGAGCGGACCCTAGCCCTCTCAGGGCAGCTCCAGCAAGCGCAGTGGCCATGCCGTACAGTAGTTCTCGACGGTTCGTGAGCATTGGCAGTATCCCGCCGCACAAGGTGAATCTGCGGCGCCGCGATTGTAGTCGAATCTTGCTCGGCAGAGGTAAGCCGATGCTCTCGGTTTGTCTCCCGCGCCTGCGCTTCAGGCAACCATGCTGGCGTCTATCGCACGCCGTTTTTGGGGTCCCAGGAGCCTTGCTCTTTGCGAACGTAGATGATCTGGCCGACGTGATAGGCGTTGTGCGTGCTGATGTGCGTAAACATCTGGGCAGACTCTTTCAATTTTGCCTCATCGGCGGTTTCCAGCCATTTTTCGAGCTCATTCATGACCTCGTCGAGCTGCTGGACGGTTTCGTTCCATTTCTTGCTGTCAAACTGGTCAAAGGTTTCGTCGTTATTGCCGCCGAATTTCTCGGGCTTTTCGCCTTTGAGAGCCTGGAGATTCCGGCGATTCCAGAACACCAGATGGTAGGCCAACTGTCCGACCGAGTGATTGCCCTTGCCGTCGGTCCAGCTGGCCTGCTCGGCCGTCAAACCTTTCACCGCAATATTCGCCGGTACAAACCACTCTTCTGCGCCGTGCGTAGACTTCAGTTCCGCCAGCAAAACCTCTCTGAGGGTCGTTGGTTTCTTGTCTTGCGCAGAAACAGGAATGGCTAGCAACAAGAGCAAAAGGAACGGTACCTGTTTGATCATTCGAGGATTCCTCCGTAGCCTTTAGACGGACCAAGCGGTTCTCTGTTTCCCGGAAAATGGCCCCGAGCGTTCACCGGGCCGCAGACATTTTCGGGAGCAACAATACCAGCGTTGCGGCCACCAGCATGGAAACCCCGGCAAAGGCCAGGCCGCCATACAACGCGCCGGTCTTTTGCGTGATGAACCCGACCATCGACGGTCCGAAAAACCCGCCCAGGTTTCCCACCGAATTGATGATGGCGATCCCGCTGGCGGCCGAGAATCCCGACAGAAACTCGCTGGGCATTGCCCAGAAGGGGCTCAGCGAGCTGCAATAGCCGGTGGCCAGAAGGCACAGCAACACGATCGTGACGAAAGGAGAATGAATCGCACCGAGCGACAAAAACCCGATTGCTCCCACCAGCAAAGAAATCGCGGCGTGATATCGGCGCTCCAACCGGCGGTCCGAACTGCGCCCAACAAGAATCATCCCCGCCAGCGCCGCCAGGTACGGAATCATCACCAAGTAGCCGACCAAACTGTAGGAGTATTCGCTCGACAAGGACTCCACGAGTTTTGGCGCGTAGAAACTTAGCGTGTAGCTCCCGATCATCATCCCGAAGTAGATGACCGCGAGGTACCATACGCGAAAATTGGTCATTCCCGCCATGGCCGAGCGCCGCCCCGGTTTCCCTTCCTCCTCTCGCCGCAACTCCGTTTGCAGCCACTGCTTCTCTTCCGCCGTTAGGAATCCCGCTTCGCTCGGTCGATTAGGTAACACCAGATAGGTAAGGAATCCCAGAGCGATGGCGGGCAACCCCTCGAGAATGAAAAGCCACCGCCAGCTTGCCAGGCCTAGCCAATGCACATGAGTCAAAATGAAGCCGGAAATCGGCGCTCCCAAGATGCTGTTCACGGCATAGCCGGTGAGAAACAGAGAGAGAACACGCGCCTGTTCCCGCTGCCGGAACCAGTACGTCAGATACAGGACAATTCCGGGATAATAGCCGGCTTCGGCAAATCCAAGCAGTATGCGCGCGGCGTACAGCTGATGGATGCTCTGGACCAGACCGGTCAACGACGCCACCAATCCCCAACTCAGGAGAATCCGCGCAATCCACATGCGCGCTCCAACCTTGTGCAGCATCAAGTTGCTGGGAACTTCGAAAAGGAAATATCCGATGAAGAAAATTCCGGCGGCGATTCCATATTGCTGGCTGCCGAGGCCCAGGTCCCGGTTCATGGTCAACTGGGCAAAACCAATATTCACCCGGTCAATCATCGCCACGACGTAGAGCAGGAACAGATACGGGATCAGCCGAATCTGCAGCTTCCGAATCGTTTTGTGCCCGATGGAGTTCTCGACGGCGCTACCCGGCAGGTGCCCCGCGATCGCCTCCGTGTGTCCTGTGTTCGCCAAAAGACTCCGTCCCTGAGTGTCGCTAACCGCCCGGCGGGAGCGTTGATGTGCTCGCTGTTTCGAAGAGACTTTATGCCGCCAAGCAGCAGCGGTCAAGAAACTCGTGCCTCGTGGCTTGCAACTGAACCAGTGATTTGTGGCCCAAGGTAATGACTATTTTCCGCGTCTGGTCTATTCTTTGCCGATGCCGCGGCACTCGTGGAGTTCTTTCTTCTCTCATTTCCGTTGCATGGCCCGGCCTCGCAACGGCGCCGCTCCCGGCATCTTGCTCGGCGCCTTTTTCCTCCCTGTGGCATTCGCCGCGGCATCCGGCTCTCCCCGCGACAATTCCGAAATCCGCGGCGCCTGGGAGGGCGAGTCCAAGTGCACTGTGCCCGATTCCGCCTGTCGCGACGAGCACGTCATCTACGAAATTGCCGCCGACAAAGACGCCTCCGGCGGTTTGAAAATGGATGGCTATAAAGTGGTGAACGGCGAGCGCGTGTTCATGGGAACGCTTCGCTGCGAATACCAGGCGGCGAAGAAAGTTCTTAGCTGCACGTCGCGCGGTAAGGATTCCGACGACTGGGAGTACACGCTTTCGGGCGACACCCTCGAGGGGACGCTCACGGTCAACGGCAAAACTCTTTATCGCAAAATCACAACGAAGCGAGTATCGGTGTCCAGCCGCTAGATAACGCAAAATGACATGAGCGAAGCGACTTCCGGAGATTAACCGCTCAAAAATCAAAAATGAGCCAACTCACCTTCAACCTCCAGCCAACGCGCCAGGTCCTTACCGTCAGCGAACTTACCGCGCGCATCCGCGACCTGCTGGCAGGAAATTTCACGGACATTTTCGTCCAAGGGGAAATCTCCAACTGCCGCGAAGCCCAGTCCGGCCACATCTACTTCACCTTGAAGGATGATCGCGCCCAGATCCGCTGCGTTTTCTTCAAACAGCAGCAGCGCGGCGTCAAGTTCCGCCCGGAAGACGGCCTGCAAGTCACCGTGCGCGGAACCGTCAGCGTATACGAGCAGCGCGGCGAATATCAGGTCTACGTCGAGAAAATCGAGCCCGTCGGCCTAGGCTCCTTGCAGCTTGCTTTCGATCAATTGAAAAAGCGGCTTGAAGCCGAAGGTCTGTTCGATGCCGCGCGTAAGAAGCCGCTGCCTCGTCTCCCCAGCCGCATCGGGCTCATCACCTCGCCGCGCGGCGCCGCGGTGCGCGACGTCGTACGCATCCTCACGCGCCGTTTCCCCAACGTCCATCTCACGGTTTTTCCCGTGCGCGTGCAAGGCGAAGGCGCCGCCCAGGAAATCGTCAACGCCCTCAAGTTTTTCAATGCCAAGAAGCTTGTGGACGTGGTCATTCTCGCGCGCGGCGGCGGCTCGCTCGAAGATTTGTGGGCCTTCAACGAAGAAGTTGTCGCCCGGGCCATGGCCGATTCGCAAATTCCCACCATCTCGGGCATCGGTCATGAAACCGATTTCACCATGGCGGATTTCGTGGCCGATGTGCGCGCTTCCACGCCTTCCGCCGCCGCCGAACTCGTGGTCGAGACGCGGCGCGAATTCGATAAGCACATCGTCGAGTTGCGAGGCGCCCTTGCCGAGCAGATGCGCTACCGTATTCTGGTTCTTAGCCGCCGCATCCACGAAACCGGCGCGCGTCCCGGTTTCCGCCGCCCGCTTGATCTCCTTCGCCAGCAACGCCAGCGCGCCGATGAAATGACCGCCCGCCTCGCCCTCGGCCTCCGCGCGCGTCTTGAGCAATCACGCAAACGGTTCACCGTCGCGCACCTGCGCATCGTCTCCTTTGATTTTCGGGCGAAGATTGTCGAGTTCCGCTTGCGCCTCGAACGACATGCTGCCGATCTCGGCATTCGTGCCGAACGCCTGCTGCGAATCGGGCGCGAGCGCCTGGCCCGTCTCGCCTTGCAGCTCGAAGAGCGAAGCCCGCTCAGAGTCCTCGAACGAGGTTACGCCATCGCCACGGACGCCTCCGGTGCGGTCGTGCGCGACGCCGCCCAAGTCCAAATCGGCGACTCCGTCTCGCTGCAACTCCACCGTGGCCGCCTCTCGACCGAAGTCCGCAAAAGGGAATAGGGCGAAGCCCGGACTTGCCTCAATTGTCGCCGTAGAAGCGAGTCTTCGGCGCGGGCTTCGGAGGGGCTTGCATGTAAGGCGTCGCTTTCTCCGGGGTCAGCCAGCGCGTCCAGAACGTATCCGAGAGCTCGTCCAGATATTTCTTCCCTTGCAAGTCCTGGCTGAGGATACGGATGAGCACCTGCAGAGTGTCGCTGCTGCGGCGCAGCGCGTCCAGGCTGAGCCGGTAGCCTTCGATGAACGTCGCGCTGCGGTAGCGTACTCCGGTTTCACCGTCGTGCAGCACGCCCGGGGCTGTTGCGGCGCCGTTCGCTTGCTGCCAGTTCTGAAAACCAAGTTGGAAGTCGTAAGGCGGCGGCAGGTAAAACGGCCGGTACGCTCCTTTCCGAAATTTTTCGACCGCTCGTTTTGCCGCTTCCTCAATTCGCCTGGTGGCTTCTATGGATGGCAGAGGCTCCGCCAGTGCACGACTCTTCGCCGTTTTCACCACCGCGTACTCGAGCGCGGGAAAATCCGGCTTCAACTGCTCGCCAAGAACGTTGTCGCCCGAAACCATAATCACTGGAATGCCCCAGCGCGCCGCGGACAGCGCGACGATATGCGTTTCCGTGAAGTCCACGCCATTGATGCGATAGCTGATCCGGTCCGTCACGGTGTGCGCTTCATAGCCGTCGGTGTTCGCGCGAGCGTGCATTCCGATGCAGACGATGGCATCCACGGAGCCATCGATGCCCGTGTCGTAGGGATCGAAATCCCGGTCGCGAAAATCAAACTGCGCGTGCGGGTCCATTTTGTCCACCAGCAGGTCTGGCTCTTTCACGTTGCCGGAGCCATGGCCGTCTTGAATCCAAATCGAGCCGGCACCACCGGCGGCGAGGCCGCGGACGGCCGCATTCACGTCGGAAGTCAAAAACTCGCGCCCACGAGCATATTCCTCGGGTCGTTCTACCCAGGTCATTTCGTAGCGGCTTACGCCGGAAACGCCTTCCATGTCGTAAATAAGGAGGATTTTGGGATGGTTCGTCGCGGCTTGCGAGATGAGATTCCCGCTGAAGAAAAGAAAAGCAAAGAACGAGGTGCGGCACACGCGCATGGCTAGCCTCTCGGAAACACGCCGCGCGAAGCTATAGGTTTGAAGTTGCCGTGTCAAGAGCGGGCGAATGGTTGGGGTGCGCGGCGCCCTTGTCTTCGGAGAGCGGATCGAAATCGAAGTAATTCGGCAGCCAAGACGTAGGGCTCCAGGCGTTGTGACTTAGAACTATTCTTCATCAGAGGAAGAAACTTTCAGCACTGCGAGAAAAGCTTCCTGCGGAATATCCACTTGGCCGACGCGCTTCATGCGGCGCTTGCCCTCTTTCTGCTTTTCGAGAAGCTTGCGTTTGCGCGTGATGTCGCCGCCGTAGCATTTGGCCAGAACATTTTTACGGATCGCAGCCACGGTTTCGCGCGCAATGATGCGGCTGCCAATGGCCGCCTGAATGGGGACCTCGAACAGTTGCCGCGGAATCAGTTTTCGAAGGCGCGTCACCAGCTCGCGTCCTCGCTCGTACGCAAGATCGCGGTGCACGATCAGCGCCAGCGCATCCACGGGCTCGCCACCAACCAACACGTCGAGCTTAACCAGGTCCGATTCCTGGTAACCGGCGAGATGGTAGTCGAGCGATGCGTAGCCGCGCGAAACGCTTTTCAAGCGATCGTAGAAATCCAGCACGATTTCGTTGAGCGGCAATTCGTACGTGAGCATCACACGCGTGGGCGAGAGATATTCGAAATTTTTCTGCGTGCCGCGCTTCTCTTGGCAAAGGTGCAGCAGGCCGCCTACCGATTCGTCGTTGGTGATGATCATCGCTTTGATGATCGGCTCTTCGATCTTTTGAATGTCGCTCGGATTCGGAAATTTCGCGGGGCTGTCAACTTCCATCACTTCGCCGGTGACCCGCGTGATGCGGTAGCGAACGCTCGGCGCCGTGGTAATCAGGTTGAGCCCGAACTCGCGCTCCAATCGCTCTTGCACGATTTCCATGTGCAGCAGCCCAAGGAAGCCGCAGCGGAATCCGAAGCCGAGCGCGACGGAGTTTTCCGGCTCGTAGAAAAATGCCGCGTCGTTCAACTGCAGTTTTCCGAGCGCGTCGCGCAGCGGTTCATAATCATCCGCAAGCACGGGAAAGAGTCCCGCGAACACCATCGGCTTGATGGCCTCGAAGCCAGGAAGCGCGGGAGCCGGGCGGTCAGTTTCGATCACCGTGTCTCCCATGCGCGCATCAGCCACGCGCTTGATGTTTGCGATGATAAAGCCAACGTCGCCCGCCTCGAGTTCTTCGAGCGCGACCGGTTTGGGGGTGAGCGTCCCGAGCTGTTCCACTTCGTAGGTTTGGTCGCCCGCGACGAGTTTGATTTTCAGATGGTTCGCCACGCGGCCTTCTTTCACGCGCACGAGAATCACGGCACCGCGGTAAATGTCGAACCAGGAATCGAAGATCAGCGCCTGCAACGGATTTCCCGCGCTCCCTTTCGGCGGCGGCACACGCGCGACGACCGCTTCGAGAACGTCTTCGACGCCCAGCCCGCTTTTCGCGCTGATCGGCAGTGCGTCGTCGGCCGGGATCGCAAGCACGCTTTCGATCTGTTCCTTTACCTTATCGGGCTGCGCTGCGGGCAAATCTATTTTGTTGATCACCGGGATGATCGTGAGGTTGTGCCCCGCGGCCAGAAAGGTATTCGCGACGGTCTGTGCTTCGACGCCCTGCGAGGCGTCAACCACAAGCAGGGCACCTTCGCATGCGGAAAGCGCGCGCGAAACTTCGTAGGAAAAGTCTACGTGACCCGGCGTGTCGATCAAATTCAACCGGTAGGTGTTTCCATCCTTCGCTTTGTAATGCAGGCGGATGCTCTTTGCTTTGATGGTGATGCCCCGTTCGCGCTCCAGGTCCATGGAGTCGAGCACCTGTTCGTGCATCTCGCGTTCGGAAAGCGCTCCGGTCATTTCGAGCAGACGGTCCGCCAGCGTAGATTTGCCGTGGTCGATGTGTGCGATGATGCAGAAATTCCGTATGAATCTTGGATCCATGTAACTCGATTATCGCCCAGCTTTGAGATTGCTCTTAACTTTTTCCGTTACCGGCAGGAGCCGCTTCTCTTGAGGACCATCGGCCACGCGCAGGCTTGCCTGCCGCAGATTGCCCGCTCGAAGCAGGGCAGGCAAAAACCGTGCCGAGCCCCTTCAGTGTGCCACAATTCGCGCTTCCGCGCAGCCGTCGAAGCAATTTACCGGGCGACACATGATGCGCGTCCGGAAACCAAGCGCAGGTTCTCGCTGAGGCCAAGAGCGGCAACGCATTGCTTGAGAGAAGCGCAGCGGCAGTGGAGCAGATTCTGGAGAAGCGTTTTCAGACGGAGAGAGCGGGCGATGCTGTCTTCAACTTCGGAGACCTTTTTCGCGGCGAGTTTTTTCCAGCGCGGGCCGACAGGAGCATTCTCCCGAAGGCCGCTGAGGAAGAGCTTGATTTCGGAGAGCGAAAAACCCATCTCGGCGGCAAAGCGAATCAGCAGGACGCGGTCGAGAGCGTCAGGGGAGTAACGACGCTGGCCGCCGACACGGTGGGGCGGGGCAAGCAGACCGAGCCTTTCATAGTAGCGGATCGCCGAAGCGCGGAGACCGGCGCGGTGAGCAAGTTGGCCGATTTTCATGGAACCTCTCCTTCGGCCGCGACCGTGGCCGGCTCCTTCTCGAGAAGCTTCAGCGCAGAAGGATTCTAACAGGTACCCGCCAACGGGCAACTGGCCCTTGACTTAAAGCTGACTTTAACTTCTAGCATTCCTGGATGGGACGTGGCAAATCCTATTTCGGAGGAACGCCATGAAGCACAAGACCGGATCTCTGGCAGTCGCCATAACGGCCGTGACTCTTTTCGCCTGGAGCGCAGCAGCCACCGGCCACGCAAGTCGGTCTAAGCAGGAGTCAGGAAAGGGGGGCGGGCAAGTGATCACCGCGCAGAGTAAGTTTTATTGCAACATCAAGGCGTTGACGCCGGAAGAACGGGCCCATCACAAACAACTGGGCGACAAACTGACGGCAGCGCGGAAGGCCGTGGTCGAGACCGAGAAAGGGTTCGAATTCCAGTTCAGCCCGCAGGACGTCACGATTGCGGAATTGGCAGACTGGGTGGTGGCGGAAAGCAAGTGCTGCCCGTTTTTCGACTTTCATATTGATTTGGAGAACCAAGGCAAGCTGATTTGCTTGCGATTGACGGGAGAAGAGGGAATCAAGCAGTTCCTACGGGCGGAGTTCTCGTTGCCGTAAGCGAATGGCTTTGAGCCATCGAAGAGCCAGCCTTCCGATGGCCAGGAGGCTGGCTCTATTCAGCGTCATTTCCGATCACCGGATGACTTGGAGGCAAATTCCTTGGGAAGAGGATTGTCGTCGCGCTCCTGGTCCCACAAGATGCTGACAATCCACCAACGGCTGCCATCGTAGAGCAGCTGAATGCTGTTGACGCCGCGAGCAAAGGGAGCTTCGCCGGGAGTGCGGCGCGATTCATAGCTGCTGAAAACCTGGGAGACGTTTCCGAAGGTCTCGACGCGATTCACGATGGGACTCTCATAAAAAGCATGTTGCGCAAAGTAACTGCCGGCGCCCTTGGCGTAATCTTCGACGCTCATGGCACGGACGCGAAAGGAACCATCGGGGTTCTTGGTGGCGGAAGTGAGGCGTCCCTGAGCCAAGAACAAAGAGCGGAAGCGATCCCAGTCGCGTTCGCCGGCGGGGCCGGAAATCACGCCGTACAGCGCCGCGAGAATACTGTCGATGGACTTTACGTCGTCGGTGCGCGGAGCGGGTACGCTCGCCGAGGGATTGGGTGCTGCCGGTGGGGGCGCCGGCTGTTGAGCGGGCGGCTTCGCCGCGGGAGACTGAGCCGCAGCAGGAAAAGAAAAAGAAAGAACGACAGGCAAGGCCAGTAGAGCGCTTCTCATGAGAGTCCTCCTTTGCGGCAAAGAACCGCGCAAGGCCGATTATCCCGTAGGAGACTATATACCAGGGAGGGCCCCGAACCGCGTCAAAGCCCGAGAGAAGCGGGCGTGGCGTGCCAGCGCGGGCCCCGGTAGACTCGGCCGACTCCAAACCGTCGTTAAACTAGCGGCGCAAGTGGGAGAAGAGCCAGAAAAGGAAAGAAACAGCGACGCTCAGAAGAAGGCACGTGACGACGGGGAAGTAAAAAGTGGTGTGTTCGCCGCGATGCACGATGTCGCCAGGAAGTTTTCCCAAGCGGAAGGGGAGCTTGTTGCCGAAGTACAGAAAGGCGCCGACAAGAATAAGAAGTGCTCCAAAGAAAAGAAGCGCGCGGCCGAGATCGCGGAAAGGCTCCATGAAGCAATCTTACCCGAAGCGCCAAACAAGTCCTCAGACAAAACCATAACGATGACGCGTCGAAATTGTGCGGGTGTTCGCCCGGTCACCCGGCCTCGGAACAGCGGGTTTTGCCTGGAGCGATGCCGAATCAGATCAGCTCCATGGAGGAAAAAAAGTAGCTGATTTCGAAGGCCGCGGTTTCCGGGGCGTCGGAGCCGTGTGTGCAGTTCATCTGAATACTGCTGCCGAGGTCCCGGCGAATGGTGTCGGGAGCAGCCTTCTTGGGGTCGGTGGCCCCCATAGTTTCGCGCCACTTGGAGATAGCCCCGTCGGCCTCCAGGACCATGGCGAAGATTTTGCCGGAGCTCATGAACTCCGTGAGTTCGCCGAAGAAGGGTCGTTCGCGGTGGACCGCGTAGAATCCACCCGCCTCCTCCCTGGTGAGCCTTAAGGATTTGATGGCGACGATTTTGAAGCCGGCCTTATGAATGCGACAGAGAATTTCACCCTGTAGATTGCGACCCACAGCATCCGGCTTGATGATTGCGAAAGTGCGCTCAAGAGCCACGAAGCATTCCTCCGAAGTACAAACCAGGTAGCCGGGCTCGAGCCCGGCCTCTATAAAACCAAAAAAGGACACCAGGGGCCGTACTATGGGACTTGCGCGAATCCTACAGGCGTAAGCCCACCCAACCTATTTCAACGCCGAAGCGACCGACGAGCCGAGGTCCGCGGGCGTCTCGACACAGCGGATGCCGGCGGCGCTCATGGCCGCATATTTGTCTTTGGCCGTTCCCTGTCCGCCGCTGATAATCGCTCCGGCGTGGCCCATGCGACGCCCAGGCGGCGCAGTCTGACCGGCAATGAAGCCGACGACGGGAATCGTCACGTTGCTCTTGATCCATTCCGCAGCCCTCTCTTCGGCATTGCCGCCAATCTCGCCGATGAGAATGATGGCGCGGGTGTCGGGATCCTCGTTGAAAAGCTTGATGGCCTCGAGGAATGGGGTGCCGATGATGGGGTCGCCACCGATTCCGATGCAGGTGGACTGGCCGATGCCAAGGCGGGTCAGTTGATCGACGGCCTCGTAGGTCAATGTGCCGCTGCGGCTGACAACGCCCACATTGCCCTGCTTATGAATGCGCCCGGGCATGATGCCGATCTTGCATTTGCCGGGGGAAATGATGCCAGGGCAGTTCGGGCCGATGAGGCGCGTTTTCTTGAAATCCACGACGGAGGCTACGCAGACCATGTCCATCACGGGAATGCCTTCCGTGATGCACACCACAAGCGCAATGCCGGCGTCGGCAGCTTCCAGGATGGCGTCGGCAGCGTAGGCTGGCGGAACAAAAATGACCGACGCATTTGCGCCGGTGGCTTTGGCGGCTTCCGCGACGGTGTTGAAGACGGGACGCTCCAGATGCTTCGTGCCGCCTTTGCCGGGTGTAACGCCCCCGACAACGTTTGTGCCGTACTCGATCATTTGCTGCGCGTGGAACGTGCCTTCGCGGCCGGTGAAGCCCTGAACGAGCAAGCGCGTCCTTTCATTCACCAGCACGCTCATCGGCCACCTCCCGCCAGCTTCACGACTTTTTGCGCACCGTCTTTCATGTCGTTGGCGATGGTAAAATTCAAGCGGCTATCGCGCAGGATTTGCTGGCCCACCTCCACGTTGGTGCCTTCCATTCGCACCACCACGGGAACTTTCAATTGCAAATCGTTTGCTGCCGCCACAACGCCCGTAGCGAGGACATCGCAGCGGAGGATTCCCCCAAAAATATTGATGAACACGGCCTTCACCGCGGGATCGTTCATCAGAATGCGGAAAGCATTCTTCACCTGGTCGGAAGACGCGCCGCCGCCGACGTCGAGGAAGTTGGCAGGGGACCCGCCGGCGTACTTGATGATGTCCATGGTGGCCATGGCCAGGCCCGCGCCGTTTACCATGCAAGCCACGCTGCCGTCGAGCTTGATGTAGTTCAGGCCGTACTTGGAGGCCTCCACTTCCAGGGGATCTTCTTCATCGAGATCGCGCAACTCGCGGAGCTCTTTGTGGCGAAACAAGGCGTTGTCGTCAAAAGTCATCTTGGCGTCAAGGGCCATCAACTTGCCGTCGCCGGTCAGAACGCAGGGATTGATTTCAAGCAGCGAAGCGTCCGTGTCCGTGAAGGCGCGATAGAGGGCTTGCAAAAAGGGAGTAGCGTAATTGACGACTTCGAGCAGTAAGCCGAGTCCGAAAGCAATTTTGCGGGCCTGGTAAGGCTCGAAGCCCACCGCAGGATGGATGGTCTCGCGCAAGATCGCGGAGGGATCTTTCTTGGCGACTTCTTCGATTTCCATGCCGCCCGCCGCACTGGCCATGAAGACGACGCGTCCCGAGGCGCGGTCTACGAGGAGACCGAGATAGAGTTCGCGCTTGATGTCCAACCCTTCTTCGATCAGCAGACGCTTGACAATTCTTCCTGCGGGCCCGGTTTGTGGGGTAACCAGGGTCATGCCGAGAATGTGGCCGGCAATCTCGGCGGCTTCCTCGGCGGAACGCGCCAGCTTGACGCCGCCGCCTTTGCCACGGCCGCCTGCGTGGATCTGCGCCTTGACAACACAAATGTTGGATTTCAGGCGCTGCGCGGCTTGCAGTGCTTCTTCCTTGGTGAAAGCGACGTCGCCGCGGGGAGTGGTGACGCCATAACGCGCGAGTATTGCTTTGGCCTGGTACTCGTGGATTTTCATGAAGGTTTCAGTGCTTCCGTTCAGGCTTGAAACAGTCAGCCAGTGTTAGAATTTGAGGCTAGTCGAAACATCAAAGTGTACTCGCAAGCGAAAAGGGGAGCAAGGACACGCGAAAAACCGTGGTGAATCCGTGCTTAATTTCCGAAATCGCTCGTCATGCGAAATACTATGAAAATGAAACGCCCATGCCGATTGCTCCAGATGTTTAGCAGCGGCTGCCGGAGCGTCGTCGGATGAGCCGGCTTCTGATCGAAGGGTTAGAGGCGGGTTCCACTCTCACGCGCCGTGCCGCCGAAGTCTTGATGGAGGAATTGCTCTCCGGACGCATTGGGACGCCGGAGATCGTGCGGTTATTGACAGCGCTGAACCGAAGGCCCGTCGAAGCTCAGGAACTGGCAGGCTTTGCGCGGGTGATGCGGCGCCACGCCACGCGCGTGTTCGTGGACGGGGATGCGCCTCCCCGAAACATGGTGGATACCTGCGGGACCGGTGGCGACGCATCCGGAACATTCAACATTTCGACGGCGGCGGCGATTGTTGCGGCCGCTGCGGGAGCACGCGTCGCCAAGCACGGGAACCGCGCGGCAAGTTCGCAGAGCGGATCGGCGGACGTGCTCGAAGCGCTTGGCGTGCGCATTGATCTGCCATTCGAACGCTTCGGGCGTGCCATCCGGGAGATCGGAATCGGGTTTTTATTTGCCCAGGCGGCGCACACAGCGACGCGGCACGCCACTCCAGCACGGAAACAAATTGGAGTTCGCACGGTGTTTAATCTGCTCGGACCGCTGACGAATCCCGCGGGTGCACAAGTGCAAGTGCTGGGTGTTTTTTCCCTGGAAGTAATGGACTTAGTCGCCGCAACGCTGGCGGAACTCGGCACCGAGCATGCGTTCGTGGTTCATGGAGCCGGGGGATTGGATGAACTCTCGCTGGCCGGAGAAACGATGGTCGCGGAAGTGCGCGATGGCAAAACGCAAAAATTCAGCGTGACCCCGGAAGAGTTTGGCGTGAAGCGCGCACCAATCGAAGCCATTCGCGGGGGAACCGCGATCGAAAATGCGGCAATGATCTCTAGAATCCTGGAAGGGGAGGCGGGGGCTCGGCGTGACATTGTCGTGATCAACGCTGCCGCGGCCCTGGTAGCAACGGGTATCGCCGACAATTTTCGCGATGCCGCGGATCGTGCGGGATTGGCGATCGATTCCGGAAAGGCATGCGAGACGCTCGAAAACCTCAAAGCGTTCACCAGCCGAGGGTAATTACAATAACCGTGGGGGAAATACGTTGAACAAGATCGTAGGCGCAGTGGCAGTCCTTCTTTTGCCGTGCCTGGCGTGCGGCCAGAAAGCGACACCAGCGACACCGACCGAGGTGGTCGGCGCGGTGCGCGAATACCGGATAGAGAACGAGAACCGCATCGTGCGTGAGCTCTGCGAATTTCTGGCGATCCCGAATATCGCGAGCGACACCCCAAACATCCAGAAAAATGCCGCGCATCTTGTGGAGATGCTGGAAGCTCGCGGAATCGAAACGCACCTGCTGCCGATCACCGGACGCGGACCAGTGGTATTCGGAAAACTGATCTCGCCCGAGGCCAAGCGCACGGTCATTTTCTATGCGCATTACGACGGGCAGCCCGTCGATCCTGCGGCGTGGACCGATGGCGCACCGTTCGAGCCGGTGCTGCGCAGCGAGGCGATTGAGGCGGGAGGAAAACGAATCCCTTTCCCCGCCAACGGCGCCACTGCTCGCGGCGCCTACAACGACGATTGGCGGATTTACGCGCGGTCCGCTTCCGACGACAAGTCGCCGATCGTGGCGCTGCTGGCGGCCCTGGACGCGCTACGGACCAAGGAAATTCCCCTGGCGGTGAATCTGAAAGTGATCCTGGAGGGCGAGGAAGAGGCTGGTTCGCCAAACCTGCAAAAGACGCTCGAACTGCACAAGAATTTGTTGGGTGCCGACCTCCTCATCACTGCCGATGGGCCCGTCCATCAGAGCGGGCGTCCGCTGGTTTTCTTTGGGAACCGAGGCGACATCGGAATCGACATCACCGTTTATGGACCGGTGCGCTCGCTGCATAGCGGACACTACGGCAACTGGGCACCGAATCCGGCAATGGGCTTGTCGCGGCTGCTGGCCTCCATGAAGGATGAAGACGGGCGCGTGCTGATCGCCGGCTATTACGACGATGTCACACCGCCCGGCGAGGCGGAAAAAAAAGCGCTCGCGGCCATGCCGGATAACGATGCGGACCTGGAGCGCGAGTTGGGCATCGCCAAGCCGGAAGGCAGCGGGAAAAAGCTGGCAGAGCTGGTCATGGAGCCGTCGCTGAATGTGCGAGGGTTGCGCAGCGCCTACGTGGGCGCGCAGGCGCAGAATGTAGTGCCGGACCTCGCGGAGGCCTCGCTGGATGCGCGATTGGTGCGAGGGGAGGATCCGCAGAAGAAATTCGACCAGATTGCAGGGTTCATTCGCAGGCAAGGCTATTACGTGATCGACCACGAGCCGACGATGGAGGAGCGGCGCACACATGCGCGCATCGCCAAAGTCCTTTATCAAGGCGGGTACCGCGCCTCGCGGACGGCCATGGACTTGCCGGTTTCGCAGGCGCTGGTGAAGGTCGTCGAGAGCGCCACCGACGGGGCGGCGGTGATCGCGCCGACGCTCGGCGGGAGCGTGCCGATGTACATCTTTGAGGATTTCGGGCTGCCATGGATTGGCGTGCCCATCGTGAATTACGACAATCACCAGCACAGTTCCGATGAAAATCTGCGACTCGGACATTTCTGGCGTGGGATGGAGATTTACGGGACGATTTTGGCGGACTTGAATTGGTGAGGATACCGGGCCGTCCCGGCAAAAACCCGGCCTCTACAACGTCCGTGGACGCGACCGTCCACCCCAGGCCATGCGCTTCTCGGCAATTTGCACGCGAAACCGTCCCCGAGAAGGCTCGGCAGATCTACACCGCGGTTGGCAGCGGCAACGCATCTTCTCCTTTCATCCCTGTGACGTGACCCCGCCGGCCCGGAGGGCAGCACGCTGCGCCCCTACAAAGACAGGAAATTCGACAGGAGTTGCCTCCCGGCCTCGGTGAGGACGGATTCGGGGTGGAACTGGACGCCTTCGATTTTGTAGCGGCGGTGACGGAGGCCCATGATGATGCCGTCATCGGTTTCCGCGGTGATGGAAAGCTCGCGCGGCAGTGACCTCCTTTCGACAATGAGCGAGTGATAGCGGGTGGCGGTGAGCGGGTCGGGCAGCTTGCGGAAAATGTTCTTGCCGTCGTGATGGATCTGGCTGGTTTTACCGTGGAAGAGTTTCGGAGCGCGAACGATTCTTCCGCCAAAAGCTGCACCGATGGCTTGGTGGCCGAGACAAACGCCGAGGATGGGAAATTTTCCGGCAAGGCGCTCGACGAGCTCTACGGAAATGCCTGCTTCGCGCGGCGTGCAAGGCCCGGGCGAAATGATGATGCGCTCCGGCTTGCGCCGCGCGATTTCTTCGACGGTGATTTTGTCGTTGCGATGGACTTCGACGTTCGAACCGAGCTCGCCCAGATACTGCGCCAGGTTGTAAGTAAACGAATCGTAGTTGTCCAGTAGCAGAATCATCGAGACTTCCCTGCCCGATTTGCCCCCGTCGCCGCTTCGAGCGCGGTCAGCAAGGCCTTGGATTTGTTCACGCTCTCCTGATACTCGCCCTCCGGCGTGGAATCCGCAACGATCCCGCCGCCCGCCTGGACGTAGGCCACTCCGTTTTTGACGACCATGGTGCGAAGCGCGATGCAGGAATCGAGATTGCCCGCGAAGTCGAGATAGAGAATGCCCCCGGCGTAAATCCCGCGACGGGTACGTTCGAGTTCTTCAATAATTTCCATGGCGCGCACTTTGGGGGCGCCGGAAACCGTTCCCGCCGGAAAGCAAGCCATCAAGGCGTCGAAGCAGTCCACGTCTTCGCGCAACCGGCCACGCAGGCTCGAAACGATGTGCATGACGTGCGAGTAACGCTCGACAGTAAGCAACTTTTCCACCTTTACCGTGCCGTACTCGCAGACGCGGCCAAGATCGTTGCGGCCGAGATCGACAAGCATGATGTGCTCGGCCCGCTCTTTTTCGCTCGCGAGCATTTCGCGTTCGAGTCGCTGGTCTTCGGCTTCATCTTTCCCGCGCCGCCGCGTGCCGGCGATGGGGCGATAGAAGACGTCGCGCCCCTGGACCTTCACGAGCATCTCCGGGGAGCTGCCCACCACGGCAACGTCGTTGAGCTGAAGATGGAACAGATACGGCGAGGGATTCAGCGCGCGCAACTGGCGGTAGATCTCGAAAGGCTCGGCCTGCGCTTTTACCGAGAACCGCTGGCTGAGCACGACCTGGAAAATGTCGCCCGCGCGGATGTACTTTTTGGCTTTTCGAACGATGTCCAAATAGTCCGACGGGCGGAAATTGGAATTCACTTTCAACGAGCCCGCCTTGGAAGCTTTCGCAGGTATCCTGGGGCGCTCGCCGACGACCGGCTCTTCGAGAAGCTGGCGCGTTTTCTTGATTTCCGCGACAGCCGCGTCATATTTCGCGCGCAGGCTACCTTGGCCCTCGGTAAACACGTTTCGGACGATCCACAGGCGGTGCTGGACGTGATCGAAGACAATCAGGCCGTGGTAAAACATGAGCACGGCATCATAGAGGCCGATCTCGTCGCGCAGGCGCTTGGGAAGGCGCTCGATCAAGCGAACCATGTCGTAACTGAAGTAGCCGATGGCTCCGGCGACCAGCGGAGGCAAGCCGGGGATGCGCACTGGGTGAAAGCGCTCGACCCGTTGGCGCAGGAACGAGATGGGATCGCGCTCTTCCCAGACCAGGCGTTCCCTGTTTTCGAGGACGCAAGCGCCATTCACGTAGCGGAAGATTTCTTCCGGATGCGCACCGGCAAACGTATACCGCGCGATTTTTTCACCTCCTTCGACGCTTTCGAGGAGAAACGAATAGCGCGCGCCTTGCGCGATCCGCAGGTAGGCGCTCACGGGCGTAAGCAGATCCGCGGGGAATACCTGGTAAACGGGGATGAGGTTTCCCTGCTTTGCGAGACGCTGGAACTCTTGGAAGTCGGGCTGAATCATGGATGAACGCCTTTACCAGGCAACCTGAGAAAGTCCAAAGTTGAAATAGCTTTTCTTAAACGAGCGTGAGGGCCGGCTTTTTACCGCAGCAAAGGAGGAAAAGTTAAGAACGCCATCGCAGGGCGGAAAGGACCGCACGGCGCATGGCGGCTTCAGGAGCGCGCTTCCCGGTCCAGATTTCCCATTGCGCGAAACCTTGCGCCAGAAACATGTTCACCCCGGAAACCGTGGCAATCCCCTTTTGCGCCGCAATCTCCAAGAGCTTCGTTCTCTCGGGGCGGTAAATGAGGTCCATGACAATGCGACATTGTAACTCATGAACCGACAGCGGGGAAATGCCTTCGTGGGGATGCATGCCGACGGGTGTGGCGTTCAGAACAGCATCAAAGGACCGCGTGCCGAGCGCGGAGCGCGGAACGGCTTCCCCGCCGGCAGCGCGAGCCAGTTGTTTCGCGGCGTTTTCTCGCCTGGCGCAAAGGCACACGGTCGCGCCGGCTCGTGCCAAGGCAAACGCCGCGGCCCGCGCCGCGCCACCCGCGCCGAAGATGAGCACGCGACTGCCCCGGATGGGCATCTTGCGTTCGAGGGCACGAAGCACGCCGACGTAATCCGTGTTGCAGCCATACAGCGAGCCATCACGCCGGACAACTACGGTGTTTACCGCGCCAATTTCCGCCGCGAGCGGTTCGCATTCTTCCAGATATTCGAGGATGGCCTGTTTGTGCGGAATGGTGACGCTGAATCCCTGGATTCCAAAGTCCGGGACGGCTTTTAGAAAATCGCCGAGCTGAGGCACGAGAAACGGAAGATAAACTGCGTTCACGCGACGCGCTGCGAAGCCGGTGTTGTGAAGCAAAGGCGAGAGCGAGTGGCCGATAGGATCGCCGATGACGCCATAAACTCGCGTCGCGCGAGTGAGCAAGTGCGGGCGATAGAGTCGCAGCGTTTCGCTCAGCAAAACCTGGCCGGGCGCCGTGGCCTCCGCCACCGGCGCATAGGCGAGTTCGCTGCCCTCGCGCAAAGCGAGGAGGCGCGCAGGCAAGCCCACTTTGCCCATGGGCACGGCTACAAGGTTTCGAGAGCGCCGCGCCAGCTTCAACAGGCGCACGCTGTCGACGATGGTCTTAGCCTGGACGGCGATTTTCACGGCATCCACCTGACCGTGCCGCGCGACGACGATCTTTTTCGGAAGTTTGGGCATGCCCTCGAAATCGTGGATGGAGAGCAGGATCCGGGGAGGCACGGGATAGCTCCGCAGAAACCCCTCCGGCAACTCGCGAAAAGTTTCCATCTCGACATCGCACCACTGGCAACCCGCTTCCCGGGCTTGGTTGAGCCAATCGAGCTGCCGGGCGATGTCCCCCGTGAACTTCCCGCCTCCTTCTTTACGGCGGCAAGTAGCAAGAAATGTGGCGCCTCGAGACACATGCTTGCCGAGCCGGCGGAGGAACCGCAGGCGCTCGGCATCGGTTTTCAGCCAATCGAGTCGCAATTCGACAGTAGGCGTGCTTCCTAGGGCCACCCGTAGCTGACGAAACATCTCGGATGCCGTCCGGGCGGCCACCACCGCACAGAGACGCCTGACGCCTTTGCCAAACAGAGCCATTCCCGGGCCTCATGCCGCCAAATCGCTGAAAAGACGGGCTCTAGTATGCCGTATCAAAAGTGTAAAGCAACCTCGGGCTATCGGTTGACGCCAGGGGCGCGGCTTGCTAACTTCGCATAGATAAGTCCCCGCACGGCCGGTTAGGCGTGTCTTCGAAGGAGTCGTGGAATGCGCACGAAAATAGCTGTTTTGTCTCTGATGGCGATGCTAGGTGCAGCGGCCGGTTCCGCCCAGGAAATCCGTACGGCTCCGAAAGAGCCAACCGCCCCTGACTACAATATGGTGAATTGCTCGGGTTTTGTGACCACACAGAAGCTCCCGCAGGAATTCCGGCTCATTTCTGGCGAGCAATCCAACTACAAGCTGACTTTCACGAGCGGGGATTACGTGTACATCAACCGCGGTCAAGACAAGGGCGTGCGCGTCGGTGACCGCTTCTCGGTGGTACGGCCCGACGACTACGCCGGTGACGTTCCCTGGTTTAAGTGGCAGGAAAAACTGATGAAGGCCATGGGCACGCAGTATATCGACGCGGGACAAGTTCGCGTAGTCAACGTGCAGCCCAAGGTGGCCATTGCTCAGGTCACCTACTCCTGCGAGTACATGCAACGGGGGGACGTGGTCCTGCCGTACCAAGAGCGCCCCGTGCCGCCGTTCAAGGAAGCCGCCGCCTTTGATCACTTTGCCCCGGTAAGCGGCAAGCCTGTGGCCATGGTGGTGGCCGGTAGGGACCACCAGGATGCCTTTGGGAAGAACAGCGCTGTGTACGTGAACTTGGGGACCAATCAGGGTGTTAAAGTTGGCGATTATTTCCGCATCTTCCGTTATCAAGGCTCAACGGCAGAGACGGTGCCACAAACCAAAGATTATCAATTCACCATGTACGGATTCGGGAGCGCACCGCAGCACTACAGCTGGAATGACCTGCCGCGCGAAATTCTTGGCGAGGGCATTGTCTTCAATGTGAGCCATAACTCCTCTACGATGATGATCACGGTCAGCTCGTCCGAGATTTACGCCGGCGACTACATCGAAATCGAGTGATCATCGAACTTCATCTCAGGTTTCCGGCCCGCGGGGATTTTCCGCGGGCCTTTTTTGTTCGACGAGCACCGCTACCTCTCGGATTTCTTCCGCGAACGGAGATCAAACCTTAGCGGGCGAATCGTCGGAAAAAGCCTCGCAGGTAAATCCAAAAATGCGTGTCTCCGCGTCTTTCCAGGCCTCCGGGGGCAACCCGGCTTTCCGACAGGTTTCCTCGAGAAACTGCTCGCGTGTAAGCCGGTGTTCGGTGGCAACCTTGGGCAGCAGAAGCCCGCGTTGCGCGTGATTGACGACCAAAAGCCCATGGCGGCCCGTTTCGATGGCCTCGGGAAGAATCGGTGCCAGGACAGAAAGCAAAGAAATCTCGACGTGCAATTCCTGGAGTTGAGACTCTTTTAAAGGCGTAAAGCGAGGGTCCTCGAGCGCCGCGCTAACGGCGCAGCGGACGATGGCCTCTCCGAAAGATTCGCTTGGTTCGGTCACCCCAATGCACCCTTGCAACCTGCCCTTCACATGAAGGGTGACAAAGACACCATGGCGCTCGGAGAAAACCCCTTCCGAGGGGGCGACATCAGGGAGCTCGCGATGCAAAACAGCTTCGCGAATAGCCTTGCGGGCTAATTCCAACGCCGCTCGGCGGTCCGCTTCAGAGAGGCACAGCATCCTGAGACTTCTTGCGGGCTTCGAGCATGCGCAGCTTGCGCCGTTGCTTGATGCTGTCGTCCACCTGGTTCCAGAAGCGCAGGAAGTACTGTGCGGCCGATACCAGGGCGCTAATCACCACGAGCCAAAGGAGAGTGAGCCCCAGGGGCCGCAGGGAAGGATGCCGTGCGCCTACGATCACAATGGCCACGGCACAGATCTGCAGGACCATCTTCGTCTTACCCAGAGTAGAGGCCGCGATGGTGAAGCCCTCGGCGGAAGCGATGTTTCTGAGGCCGAGCACCGTGAACTCGCGTCCAATGATGATGACCACCATCCATGCGGGCACCAGCGCTTTCCCGTCGACTCCGTGCATATCCACCAGGGCAATGAACGCCGCAGAAATCAGCAGTTTATCGGCGATGGGATCGAGGAGAATCCCGAGAGTCGTTACTTGCAAACGCCGCCGCGCCAAGTACCCGTCCGCCCAGTCCGTTGCCGCTGCCAGCAATAGGATCAGCACTCCCCAAACTTCGAAATGCATGGTAAGCCCGAAGATTTCCACGGTCGGACTGCGCGTGAGGAGAATGACGATGAGCAATGGAACGAAGAATATCCGCAACACCGTCAGTGAGTTCGGAAGATTCATGCCCAATTGACGACAGGCGCCGCCCCGTGGCTTGCGCCACCGGAGTTTCACTATAGACTCCATCATCAGAGGCGTCAACACGTCAGCAGGGACACCAAGACCTGCGCCGGGCATGTAGACCAGGCGCCCAAATGCCGGCACACCAAGCGTTCCTAGATACTCGATGGTTAACAGCTCTGTTCCCCGGACCTTAGCAGAAACCGGTTCGCTCGGAGGGAACGAACTGCTGCAAGACTGTGCAAATGTGCCCGCGAGTTCGTTCGAAGATAAGCGCCTCATTTAGCACCGCCAACCCGCGATGAATAGGCCTAAGCTATTGTCGTTCAATAAGATACAAACTGACGTGAAAGTGCGCGTTCGCTCGGCACATGACCGGGCGGACATTTGCCGGCAAAGACAAATCGCAGTTTCCACAGCGTTTTCCACAGGCAAGGAAAAGTCGAGACGGTCCGCTAGAGCGTTTCGCCAAGTCAGCCAAAATCAAGAACTAACGAAAATCCGCTCTGTTTACTGTGCAGTTAGCAATGACAGAAAGGTGAGGCCTCAGATGGCGCGTGGGCCGCGGAGCAATCGTACCGGCAACAGAAACAGCGCACTGACAAGACCCAGCACTCCGGTGACCGCGATGCCGAAAATGCGGAGGGGCAGGGTGACGAGCCACACCAAGGGATACATCAGGAGCGCCAGCAACGCAATGGGCCAGCACAAAACGAACAGAATGCACCACAGGAAGAAGGCTGCCATGGCCACCTCGCTCGCGACCTTCAGCGCTCACCGCGTCACCTGGCTGAAGCTCCCGCCTCTCACCAACGACTACGATGGCAAAGGCGGAAAAGTTCCATCCACGCGATATTCACTCAGTCGCAGACGCTTTGCCACCGACGACGGAATCTCCGCATCCAGCCGCATGTGCGAATCGTCGATCTCGGAATGCAGGACGCGTCCCAGAGCATGAATCATCGCCAAGGTACGCCCTTCAGCGAGCGGCAGCCGGATGGAAAGGGTGAGGAGAGGATCGATAGGCATGGCGGTGTCCATACGGCGCAATAATTCAGCGATTCCCTCGCTCGTCAGCGCGGACACCAGCACCGGTCGGTTGTCGCCGGCCCTGGCCACGCTCGACTCCAAGGATTTCCGCTCTTCACCGCTGAGATGGTCGACCTTGTTCAGCACGTGCAGCCGCGGACGGTCAGCGACGTCGAGTTCGCCGAGAATTTTCTCGACGTCTTCATCGAGCTCGTCGTAACGGGGATTCGAAACGTCGCTGACGTGCAGAATCAGCGCTGCCTCCTGCACTTCCTCGAGCGTAGCGCGGAACGCTGTGAGCAATCCTTTCGGTAAGTCGCGAATAAAACCGACGGTATCGGACAACAGCACGCGGCGATTCGAGGGCAGGCGAATCGCACGGATGGTCGGGTCGAGAGTAGCAAACATTTTCGAAGAGACCAGCACCTCGGCGCGGCTCAGGGCATTGAACAGAGTCGATTTGCCGGCGTTGGTGTAGCCCACCAGCGCAATGGCTCCCAGAGGAACGGCATTGCGCGCCTCGCGGCGCAGCGCCCGCTGCTTGCGAACCTCGTCGATGCTGGCTTGAATTTTGCGCACGCGGTCGCGAATCCGGCGCCGGTCGGTTTCGAGCTTTTTCTCGCCAGGGCCGCGAACGCCGATTCGCCCGGCGCCGCCCCCGGCTCCGCCCGCGCCACCCCCGCCGCTCTTACCGCCAAGACGGGACATCGCCGTGCCCTTCCCCGTCAGGCGCGGCAGCAAGTAATTCAACTGTGCCAGCTCCACTTGCAGTTGCCCTTCGCGGCTTCGCGCATGGCGGGCAAAAATGTCGAGAATAAGCTGTGTGCGGTCAATCACGCGGCGATCGGTGAGCTCTTCGATGTTCCGCTGTTGCACGGGAGAAAGGTTACTGTCAAAAATAATGAGCGGCGCTTTGTGCGCCGTAGCTTCCGCACGAATTTCGTCCAGTTTCCCGCGCCCGACGAGCGTGGCGGGATCGGCGGCCTCACGCAATTGAAACACCGTCCCGGCAACTTCCGCGCCCGCGCTGCGGGCCAGTTCCACGAGTTCAAACAAAGATTCGCGGCCTTGCTCGCCCGCGGGCATACCCGGAAAGCGAGGCGCACGCTTCCACCCCACGCCCACAAGCAAGGCACGCTCGGCTGTCGAGATGGGGTGCTGTGTTTTCGTCACGGGAGCTGGCTGGGAGTCACGATACGGTCGTGCGCTTTCTTGGAGGAAGGCATCGAAACAGAATTATACACTCCCCTCGCGCGTCCGGCGACTTCGTTTGAGGCCTTGGGATTCGAGAAACCGAAGAATGGCGGGTTGCAAGTCTGGGTCGTCGCCGAAACCGGCAAACCATTCGACCTCGGCCTCTTTGCGAAACCAGGTGAGCTGACGCTTGGCATAGCGTCGTGTGGCTTGCTGGATGGCCTCCGAGGCTTGCTCGAGCGACAATTTGTTTCGCAAAACGGCGCGCAATTCGCGGTAGCCGAGGAAATCAAACGGTTTCGCGTTTTCGTCCAGGCCGGTTCCGAGCAAACCCTGGACTTCCCGCATCCAGCCTTGCTCCAGCATGGAAGCCGTTCGCGCATGGATTCGCTCATAAAGCTTCCCGCGCGCGGGCATCAAGCCAATCTTGACAACTCGCCAACCCTCGAGCGGCTTGCGCCCGCTGCGATGCAGTTCGGAGATCGGCCTGCGCGTCAACAAGCAAACCTCGATCGCTCGAATCAGCTTTTGTTCGTCTGCCTGGGCAATTTTTTGCGCCGCTTGCGGATCGAGCCTCCGCAAAAGGCGATGGAGATAGCCGGGCCCGTGCTCTTCTCGACTGGCGCGCAATCGCTCGCGCAATTCTTCCGAGCGCTGCGGGACCTCTGCCAGGCCCTCGAGCAGCGCGCGCAAATACAATCCGGTCCCCACGGTGAGGATCGGCAAGCGCTTCCGCAGCCGCAGATCCTCGAGGACCGCCAATGCCCTTTCGCGGTAACCGCCCGCTGTGGCAGCTTCGCGGGGATGGAGCACATCGATCAAATGATGCGGCACTTGGCGGCGCTCGGCGGCGGGTGGTTTTGCCGTACCAATATCAAACCCGCGGTAGAGCTGGGTGGAATCGCACGAAACCACCTCGCCGCCGAGCCGTTCCGCCAGCCAGATTCCGAGCGCGGATTTGCCTGAAGCCGTCGGACCAACGATGGCAACGAGAAATGGCGGCGAGTTTTTCGCATTCATCGAAACAGGAGATGCCGCGCGCGCACCAGGATGAAGATGAGCACGAAGAGCGCGAGGAGAAGACTGCCAACAATCCGCCGGCCCTGACGCTTCATTGGTAAGCGGCTTCGATGGGCAAATTGTACAGGAAAATAAACCGCAGCTCGATGTAGGGCCCGCTGAAGGCGGACGGCAGCGGCTCAAAAGGATTCGATGAGCGAATGGCGGACACCGCCGCGCGGTCCAAAGGCTCCTTCCCCGAACCCATAATCCGCACTGGCTCGCCGTCGGGCACCGAACCATTTTTCATGATGCGAAATTGCAGAGCCACGCGGCCGCGATCGCCCAACATGGCCGACTCGGGCATGACCGCATACCAATTGCGCCGCACCGCCGCCACCACCCGGTTCATATAATCGCTGAAGTCCACGCCCTCGGTGGGCGTCAGGATTTCATACCCGTTTCCAAACGTGCCACCGGAACCCTGCGACCCGTCGGAACCGCCGTTCCCTCCTCCGCGGGCATGCGGCATGGGACCGCTGTACAAGCCAGACCGCCCGCCCGAGGTTGGGTTCTTGGCCGATTCGCGGATGGTGTCCTCGAGGGTGTGGTTCAGCGAATCCTTCGGCAAAATCAGACTGTGCTGCGGCTGGGGAGCATCCGGCGCTTCGAGCTTCAAAGGAGCCTTGGGCGCGTCTACCTTCGGCGCGGGTGTGCTGGGTTGCGCATCCGGCGATGGCGTGTTGACCTTCGGCAGCGGCGCGCTGGGCAATTCCTTCAGCGGCTTCTCCGGCGGCGGCGCCGGCGCAGGTTGCGGCTCGGGAGGTGCCACTTCCCGCAGCACCCGCGGGTCCACATGCACCCTTGGCGGAGGAGGCGTTGGGTGCAACGCCGGCCGCGACGGCTCGAACGCCCCGGGAGGAAGCAGCAGCCTCAATTGATTGCGCGCCATGTCGATCTCGTCCTGTGTCGGCGCGTGCGCGGGAAACAATTTCGATTGCAGCAAAATCAAGGCGATCACCACGACGTGAAGTACCACCGAGAAGGCGCGCGTCCCGACTTGCCACCTGGCGCCCTCTTCTTTTTTCTCGGGAGCCGCCAGATGCACTTCACCGGTCATGAAAATGTCCGGCCCAACCAGATCCTCGGGCGGCGGAAGGGTCATCGGCTCGATAACCGCGGGAGGTACCGCTCCGGCTGGCACGGTGATTCTGGCATCGAGATCGGTCGGCTGCAGCGGCACCGACGGGTCTTCCTTCACGCCGTAGGCTTCGCGTTTTATGTCGCGAGGCACCACAACGCGCGCGGCGATAGACTCGAGCGGCAGATTCGGCGGTATGGTGGATTGTCCGTTCAACGGCACGATGGGCAGCATGGACGGCACCAGCGTGCGCTCGTCCAGGGTCGTCGGGCGGCGGCGCTTGGTCACCGCATCGGCTTGAGCAGGCGGACGAGCCCCCATCGGAACCAGGAATCGAGCGATCATAGTGTCGTATTTTCTCGCGCGGCCAATGCTTCTGGTTGGACGCGCGCCGCGTGCTCCTGGATGCTTGCCAGCACACGGCCAGCCAGCTCGAGCGCCGCTCGCCCTGCCGCGCCGTTGGTCGGCGGCTCCCTGCGCGTGCGCGAAGCCTCCACAAAGGCCTCGAGTTCCGCGTGCAAGGGCTCGACGGCCGGGGCATTCAGCTTCTCAAACGCAAATTCCGGCTGCGGACCGGGCCGCTTGACGCCAACGCGAAGGGCATCGCGCCGCGCATAATCCAGCGAAATGTACTCGCGCTGCTGGAAAAAGCGCATTTTCCGCACTCGCTCGGTCGAAACGCGGCTAGCCGTTACGTTGGCCACGGCCCCGGTTGCGAATTCCAGCCGGGCGTGCGCAATGTCCACCTTGTCGGTCAAAACAGGTATGCCCACCGCCTTCACTTCGGTCACCGGTTCGTTGACCAACGCCAGCAGGATGTCCAGGTCATGGATCATCAAGTCATAGATTACGTCCACGTCCAGGCTTCGTGGGGTGAACACACCCAATCGGTGAACTTCGAAAAACAGAGGGCGATTTAAGATCGCTTCGACCGCGCGAACGGCGGGGTTGAAGCGCTCGACATGGCCGATCTGCAGGATGCGCATGTTCTTCCTCGCCGCTGCGAGGAGCGCGTCGGCCTCCGCCAAATCCACAGCCATAGGCTTCTCGACCAGGACATCCAATCCCATTTCCAAGAGTTGGCACCCCACCTCGGCGTGCGCCGCGGTAGGCACGGCAACACTCACGGCATCCGCTTGGCCCGGCAATTCCTCGAGGCTCGCGAGAACGGGCGCTTGGAATTCTTTTGCAACCGCGGCAGCGCGTTGCGGGCTGCGGTCGTAAACACCAACCAGCTCCACGCCGCGGAGTTCCCGGTATACGCGCGCGTGATTGCGCCCAAATTCTCCAAGGCCCACGACGGCGACACGGACTTTTCTTGACTCTGCCACCGCCCTCACCCTTCGTTGATTCCCCTGCTAGCGTCGTTTGGTTCCGCCAAAGCGGCCGGAGGAAACGCCTGGATGGCGATTCCCGTCGAATCGGCTAATTCGATCAGCTTGGTTTTGTCAAAAAGGAGCGTCCGTCCCGCGTCCACGGCCAGAGCAGTGGCTCCGGCATCTCTCATCTGTTCGACGGTGGCCAAGCCAATCACAGGTACATCGAAGCGCATGTCCTGCGCCGGCTTGCTTACCTTTACGACTACCAGCGGCTTGCCGGCAGCGATGCGCCCGGCGCGGGCGATGACTTCGTCGGTTCCCTCCATGGCCTCCACCGCAACACACGCGCGGTCGGCGATCACCACGGTTTGCCCGATGTCCATTCTCGCGATTTGCTCGGCGAGTGCGCGACCATACGCGATGTCTTCGGCTTCGCGCTCATTCGGAGCACGCCGCGTAAGCACACCGGGATCCGGCAGCAGCGGCTTCAAGAACAGTGTCGAATCCACCAGCCGGATCCCTTCGTCCTCGAGCACGCGAGCCACGGCGCCGATCAGCGCATCGGTATTTTTTTGTGGGAGTGAGAACAATAGCTTGGCCAGTTTCCAGTCTGGCCGAATCGCGCTGAAGATTTTGTTGTGCTTCACTTGCCCAGCCATTACCGCCTGGGTCACGCCCTCCTGGTGCATCAGGTCGATGGTTCTGCTCAACTCACCGAGGCTTACCCAATGCAATCGTCTCGCCGCTTTCTCGAGCTCCGGGGATGCCTCCTCTTTCAGCGCGATAACCGCCATATCGATTCCCTGGCAGCGTGCGCCTTCGAGCACCAGGAACGGGAATCGCCCGTTTCCGGCGATGAGCCCCCAGTTGGTCGGATTGGCGTTAATGTCCGGCATGAAAGGCGCAGCTGAATTACTTCACAATACCCCGCTCGGCGCTTTCGATGAACTCGATCAATTCCCTTAGGTCAGCCGACTCGTTCAGCTTTTTCATCTCCACCAGGGCCTGCGACGTATTCAAATTTGAGCGCAAGAGCAAGCGATAGGCGCGCTTCAGTGCCTGCAAGCGCTCCGGCGAAAAGCCCTTGCGCTCCAGGCCAATGGTATTGATGCCGAAGCTCCGCGTCTCGCGCTCGGTCACCACCTTCGAGAACGGCGGCACATCCTGGGTAATCACCGTCGACGCGCCGATGTAGGCGTAGCGACCAATCCGGCAAAACTGGTGAACCGGGCAAAATGCGCCAATGGTCACAAAATCTCCTACCGTCACGTGGCCCGCGAGAGTCGCTCCGTTCACGAACAGCGTATGACTTCCGATTTGGCAATCGTGCCCCACGTGCGAATACGCGAGAAAAAAATTGTCATCCCCCAGACAGGTCTTGCCCTCGCCCTTCTGCGTGCCCCGGCTCACGGTCACGTACTCCCGGAAAATGTTTCCATCGCCCGCAATCAGCTCGGCGCGTTCGCCGCGAAAGGTGTAGTCCTGCGGGTCGCCGCCGATCACCGAGAAGCCATGAAAGACATTGTCCTTACCAAATCGCGACGGCCCTTGCACCACCGCATGGGAGTGCACTACGCAGCCCTCGCCAAGCTCCACGCCGTCTCCCACAACGGCGAATGCACCGACTCGAACATCTTTTCCCACCCGCGCGCTTTCGGCGACGATGGCTTGGGGATGAATCTCAGGGTTCGTCATTTTGCGGATTTTTCCGCCTGGGCGGCTGGCACGCGGTCCACCATCTTGCACATCAGGGTGGCCTCGGCAGCCAACTGGCCGTCCACTGTTGCTCGCCCCTCCAGCTTACAGAAATCCCCGCGCCAGGAAATCACCTTCATTTCCACGCGCAATTGGTCTCCCGGCACCACCGGCCGGCGGAATCGCGCGCCATCCACGGCTGCAAAGTAAAGTAGCTTCTTCTCGCGGTCCGCCACTTCCTGTAGCAGCAGCAATCCGCCGGTTTGCGCCATGGACTCGATGATCAGCACGCCCGGCATGACCGGTGCGCCCGGAAAATGGCCCTGAAAGTAGGCCTCGTTGACGGTCACGTTTTTCACGCCCACGATGCTCTTCAGGCGTTCCATTTCCACCACGGCGTCCACGAACAAAAACGGATAGCGGTGCGGCAGAATCTTCTGTATTTCCACGACATCCATGATCATTTCGCGGTCTCCGTGGCCGCACACCCGCTCGGCGGCGCCTGGCACAATCCCGGGAAAACTCCAATTATAAGCGAACCGCAGCCTACGCGATACCTTCGCACACCCGCTTCGGGAGGCGTGAATGGCCTCCTGCGCCGAGCCCTGCAGGTTGCTCTGACCTGCTAGGCGCTGCTAGCATGTCCGCGCGATGGCGGACTCCCCGTTGGCTTTGACGCTGCTTCGCGCAGTGAAACCGCGCCTCCCCGAGATGCTCCGGCTTTTACGCCGGTTCGTGACCACGGAATCGCCTAGCCTTGAGAAAGCTGCCGCCGACCGCTGCTGCAGTGTAATCGCCAAGGAGTGGCGGGACGAGGGCGCCCAAGTGGAACGCATCCCGCAGAAGCACCGCGGCGACCACCTGCGCGTGACCTACGCTGCGAAACCTGGCGCCGCCGGGCAGCTCCTTGTGCTCGGCCATTACGACACGGTTTATTCCACGGGAACCGTCGAGCGAAGGCCCTTCCGTATCTCCGGGAATAGAGCCTACGGCCCGGGAATCTTTGACATGAAGGCGGGCATCGTTCAGGCACTCTTTGCGCTCAAAACGCTCGAACGAGCGAACGTTAATACCAGTAAGCAAATCGTCTTCCTCTGGACCTCCGATGAAGAAATCGGCAGCGAATCCTCGCGCAAACTAATCGAAACCGAAGCGCGCCGCAGCGAGGCAGTCTTCGTCCTGGAACCTTCCTTTGGTCCGCGCGGCCTGGTGAAGACGGCACGCAAGGGTGTTGGTCAAGCCGAATTAATCGTTCACGGCCG